>CAYNLM010000005.1:0-59923 GCA_964398045.1 uncultured Nitrospira sp.
CCGTAAACGCGGCCATGAAGACTGAAGAGAAGATGATTGTGGTCGTCGCCCAGCGCGACCCGCAAACCGAAGCGCCGACTCTGGCCGATCTTTATACAATCGGCACCAAGGCGATCGTGAAGCAGATTGGCCAGACATCGGAAGGGACTATTCATGCCCTCGCCCAGGGATTGGAGCGTGTGGTGCTCATTAAGGAAGAGCAGACCACTCCGTATGCCGTGGCGCGGGTTCGTGTGCTCGAGCGGCCCACCGACAGCGGCACGGAAGTGCAGGCGCTGCATCGTGCGATCCAAGAGTTGGTGACGGAACTGCCGCGTTTGATTCAAGCGCCAGGCATTCAAGAAGCGAGCGTGGCGTTCAGCAATGAGGACGATCCTGTCGCGCTGGCGTACCGCATCGCCTCGCTCGTCAATCTCACCGTGGCGGAAGAACAGAAGCTGCTCGAGTGCACCTCGACGGTTGATCTGCTCCGTGGCCTATACGCAGCCCTGTCGAAGGAAATTCAAATTCTGCAGCTCCGGGACAAGATCGCCAGCGACGCCCAGGCCAAGATCGGAAAGAATCAACGGGAGTACATCTTGCGCGAACAGCTCAAGGCGATTCAGCAGGAATTGGGCGAAAGCGACGGCGAAGAGAACGAGATCGCGCATCTCAAGAAACAAATCGAAGAAGCCGACTTACCGGACCACATTCGCAAAGAAGTCGAGCGCGAGGTGACCCGCCTGGGGAAAGTGCCGCCCTCGTCGCCGGACCATCAGGTCCTGAGAACCTATTTGGAACTGGTGCTCGAACTGCCATGGAAAAAGGCCTCTGAAGAGCATCTCGATCTCTCCCGCGTCCGCCAGGTGCTGGAGGAAGATCACTACGGCATCAAAGAAGTGAAGGAGCGGATCGTTGAGCATCTGGCCGTGCTCAAACTGAACCCGACTGCGAAGGCACCGATTCTCTGCCTTGTAGGACCGCCTGGAGTGGGCAAAACGAGTCTGGGCCAATCCATCGCTCGGGCCATGGGGAGGACGTTCGAGCGGTTCAGCCTGGGCGGAGTACATGACGAAGCGGAATTGCGCGGCCATCGCCGAACCTATGTGGGCGCCTTACCCGGCCGAATCATTCAGGCCGTGCGCAGAGCCGGCGTCAATAACCCCGTGCTCATGTTGGACGAGGTGGACAAGATGGGCCGCGACTTCCGTGGAGATCCTGCGGCGGCATTATTGGAAATCCTGGACCCGGCGCAGAACCATACGTTCCGCGACCACTACCTGGATCTGCCGTTCGACCTGTCGAAAGTCTTTTTCATTACGACCGCAAACACCCTGGACACGATCAGCCAGCCTCTGTTGGATCGCATGGAGATCATCCGCCTCCAGGGGTATAGCGAGCGGGAAAAAGCCGAGATTGCCCGTCGCTACCTATGGCCGAGAAGGCTCAAGGAAGCCGGTCTGGATGCAAGCCAGGCGGTGCTGCCGGACGAGGTGCTGAACCTCGTCATCGGCCGTTACACCAGAGAAGCGGGTGTGCGCCAACTGGAACAAATGCTGGGTCGGCTGACCAGAAAAGTTGCCTTAGCATTCGCCGATCTTCCGGAAAGCCAGGAGCGGTCCCCGGTGACCATTCAACCTGACATGCTTTCCGAGTGGCTTGGCTCGGAACGGTTCATGCCGGAAGCGGCGCGGAAAGAACTGCCTCCCGGTGTGGCAACCGGTTTAGCCTGGACCCCGACGGGAGGGGACGTCCTCTATGTTGAAACAACGCTCTTGCCCGGCAGCCATGAGCTGACCCTCACCGGACAGCTCGGTGACGTGATGCAGGAGTCGGCCCGAGCGGCGCGCAGCTATCTGTGGTCGCATGCCGAAAGCATGGGACTGGACATCTCGCGCTTCAAACGCAATGGCCTCCACATCCATGTGCCGTCGGGAGCGATTCCGAAAGACGGTCCGTCGGCGGGCATTACAATGGCCACCGCGCTCGCTTCTGCGTATGTCGGCAAAGTGGTGCGGAGCGATACCGCCATGACGGGGGAAATCAGCTTGAGCGGATTGGTTTTGCCGGTAGGCGGCATTAAAGAGAAGGTGCTCGCCGCCCATCGCACCGGTATCAGACGGATTATCCTGCCCAAGGCCAACGTGAAGGATCTGAAGGATGTGCCGGTCGAAGTGCGGGAGGACCTGACCTTCATCCCGGTGGAACGGATCGAAGAGGTCCTACCAGCCGCCTTCAACCACGACGCCGCTTCGGATCAACCGGAGCCGGTGGGTGCATCCGCCGAACGCTAACCTCAAGACCCCGGAGTGAGACTACTCCGGGGTCCCTCCTCTGCCTTGCTCCTGTGTCTTTTCCTGTGTAAGGATAACGTCCGTCCTGCGACGTATCACAATGGTCTCTTACCTGTGTGGGGGAAGACATGGCCGCAAAAGTCGATATAGGCCCGATCGTGAAAGTCGTAAAGAGCGACGATGAATGGAAGAAGCTGTTGGCGCCTGCTGCCTATAGGGTATTGCGTCATGAAGATACGGAACGGGCTTTCACGAGTCCGCTCCATGAGAACCATCAAGCGGGCATTTACCATTGCGCCGGTTGTGACCTTCCGCTGTTCTCCTCGGAACACAAATTCGACAGCGGCACGGGCTGGCCGAGCTTCTGGCAACCGATCGATCCGAAGGTGGTCGAGACGCGCACCGATTTCAAACTCTTCGTGCCTCGCACGGAAGTCCATTGTGCGCGCTGTGATGGGCATCAAGGACATGTCTTCAAGGATGGACCGGCGCCGACTGGCCTGCGCTACTGCATCAACGGCGTCGCGCTCAAATTCGTAGCCTCCTAAGTGCCGGCGTCCCTGCCTATCATCCATGCACTGACATCCTTCCATTGCACGTGCGACAGATGCGCGCCCTCCCCGATCTCTGTACAATCACGGCAAGCCAGTTACTGAGTCATTCTTGTGAAGGAGACCGACGATGACGCCGCAAGAATTGCGTGTCGGCTTTGTCGGCGTGGGCCGCATGGGCGCCAACATGGCACGCCGACTCAAGGACAAGGGCTTTCTGCTGACCTCGGTGTTTGACAGTCACCACCCGGCCGCATTGGCTCTCTCGGCGGAGCTGCACATCCACGCCGCTCATTCCCCTGCCGAAGTGGCGAAAGCGTCGGGGGTGGTGATCACCGTTGTGTCAGATGATGCCGCCATGCGGAGCATCTACGCCGAAAACGACGGCACCTGTCTCTTGGCGCACGCGCAAGACCGGCTGTTCGTCAACTGCGCGACTCTCTCGCCTGGGATTCATCTGGCCGTCGAGCAATTAGTGACCGCGCGCGGCGGAACCACCTTAGAAGCCTGCATGGCCGGCAGCATCACGCAGGCGCGACAAGGGACGCTCTATCTCATGTGCGGCGGCAAACGCGAAGTCTTCGAGAAGGCACGGCCGCTGCTTGAAACCCTGGGCAAGACGGTGCGGTACATCGGCCCAGCGGGAGAAGCGGCCAAAGTGAAAGCACTCGTCAACATGGTGATGAACAGCAACACCGCCGCGCTCGCGGAAGGCTTGGGATTGGGCGAGGCCCTAGGAATCGATCTGACGCTTTTGAGAGAGGTCTTCAGTCAAACCGGCGCCGCTTCTCGGGTGCTGGATACTGATGGAGAAGACATGCAGCAACGGGCCCATGAGTGCTATTTTTCAGCCGCCCACGCCGCGAAAGATTCCGCTATTGCGTTGGATCTGGCCGGCCAAGCAGGCCTGACCCTCCCCGTCGCCCAGGCGACGCTCGGACAGTATCGACGCCTGATTGAACTGGGAAAGGGTGAGCTGGATAAATCAGCCGTCGCTGAACTGACGTTCAAAGGACGGTCGGTCTAGGATGAAATTTAAAACGTGGCTGGCCGGACTAGTCCGAGTGATTCAGAAAGCGGTCGAGATCCGTTTCCGACGCGAGCCCTATCAGCAACAGACCATCCTCGCGCACCAGCAAAGGCATGCCGGACGGTCCTGTGCGGCGCCAGTCCTCCTTCCAGCCTTCGACAACAAAGACGCTTACATCCTCTCTCTTAAGGCCATCCTGCTCCCTCGCCAAGCAGATGGAATCCACCGGCGCCGATCCGACGACCCACCGCTATTTCGTTTGGCCACTGGAGGTCTTCTTTAGTAGTCATTCTCTGAAGCTCCCATACGAACCAGCGATGAAACCTACTGACCATTCGCGTCTGTTTCTTTCCGTTGGTACAGACGGCAGACGAAGGGCCGGGTTCTGCCACACTTCGACCAGTCGCAAACTCAAGTCCACAGCCGGATGACCGATACGGTCATCGACAGGGTGAAAAGGGCAAACCACCTGAGAAGGTGGGGCGCAAAGCCAAGGGACCTAAGCAGGGACGGAGCATGTTCCAGGGTCAGCCTAGCTGCCACACGGAAGCTTCACAGTCTCGTTGCTGGCAACGAACGCGTTCTCTGGCATCCTCCCTTCCCGGCGAAGTTCGGACTCTTCGCCATCAGTCGAAATGGAGGTGCCGTATGATATCCGCCATCCACACCGCGCTCTCGGGGCTGACCGCATTCGCCAAACAAATGGAAGTCACGGCGCACAACGTGGCGAACGTCAACACCGATGGATTCAAAAAATCCGGAACGGAATTCATCGAGATGGAAACCGGAGGGGTGCTTCCGGTCGTCCACAAGGACGAATCAGCAGGCCCGGCGGTGTTGAAAGACACAGGCTACGGACCGGCGCAGGTCGAACTCTCGAACGTCGATCTCGGTGAAGAGGCCGTGAACCAAATCGTCGCGCAACGAGGGTTTGAAGCGAATCTTCGTACCCTCAAGACGGCGGACGACATGCTCGGCAGCATACTCGACACCAAAAAATAGTCGGCGTTCTTCAAGAACAGCGGCCGCATAGCATTCCGCGCGCGCAGTATGCTATGTCGGTCCCATGCCACGGCCGCGCGTCCTTCTCTTGATCCCTCCTCTGACTCAACTCAATACGCCCTATCCGTCGACGGCCTATCTCACGGGATTTTTGCGGTCCCGCAACATCGCCTGCGAACAGGCCGATCTCGGCATTGAGATGGTCTTGCGTCTCTTCAGCCGACCCGGCCTTCAGGCGGTGTTTGAGGAGGTTCGTACGCAGCAGGATTCTCTTCCGCTACAAGCGCACCACATGTTGGCGGCCGAGCCGGCGTATCTGAACACGATTGAGCCGGTCGTTGAATTTCTGCAGGGTCGAAATCCCTCTCTTGCAGCTCGACTGGCGCAGGCCGGAGTGCTTCCGCAAGGGCCTCGATTCAAAGGACGGACGAAATTCGCGCGATCCGTCTCCCTACAGGATAGAGCCAAGCAGCGGGCCACATTCTACTTGGAAGACCTGGCCGATCTGGTTCAGGCGGTCGTCTCACCGCACTTCGCACTCAGCCGCTACGCCGAGCACATCGCCCGCTCGGCGTCATCGTTTGACACCATCCTCTCGGCGCTCAATGAATCGCCGTCCCTCACAGACAGATGGATGCTGGACGCACTCCGGACCCACATCGATCGAGTGAATCCGCAGTTGGTGGGGCTTTCCGTTCCCTTTCCCGGCAATCTCTATGGGGCCTTTCGCATCGCGCAGGCGATCAAGCGGCAGCGGCCCGCTGTTGCCGTCGCGCTCGGTGGAGGCTACGCCAACACGGAACTCCGGCAGATCAGCGATCCACGCGTCTTCGACTATGTGGACTTCATTACCCTGGACGACGGGGAACGCCCCATCCTTTCGCTCGTGGAACATCTCGGCGGAAAACGACCACGCGGATCGCTTTGCCGGACGTTTTACCGCGAACAGAACCACGTCACGTTCGCAGATGGTACGGCTTCGCCCAATTTTTCGATGGACGAAGTCGGCTGCCCGACCTACAGCGGATTGAGACTTGATCGGTATCTCACCATTCTGGACAGCACCAATCCGATGCACCGCCTGTGGAGCGAAGGGCACTGGAACAAACTGACGGTTGCGCACGGCTGCTACTGGAAGCAATGCACGTTCTGTGATGTGGGGCTTGATTACATCGGCCGCTACGAAACGACGCCGACCGATCGGCTGATTCGGCAAATCGAACAATTGATCGACGAAACCGGTCATCACGGCTTTCATTTCGTCGATGAGGCGGCCCCTCCGGCTGCACTCAAAGCGCTCGCGCTGGGCGTGCTCGAGCGGGACATCAAGATCAGGTGGTGGGGAAACATCCGGTTCGAAGAGGCCTTTTCGCCCGACCTGTGCCGACTGTTGGCTGCGTCCGGCTGCATCGCTGTCACAGCAGGGCTCGAAGCGGCCTCCGATCGCCTGCTTGAAAAGATGAAGAAAGGCATCACCGTCGATCAGACGGCGCTGGTTGCGGCTGCATTTCAGAAAGCCGGCATCTTGATCCATGCCTATCTCATGTACGGCTTCCCCTCCGAAACGATCCAAGAAACTGTCGATTCACTGGAACGTGTGCGGCAACTCTTTGCAGCGGATCTGATGCAATCGGCCTTCTGGCATTGTTTCACCGCGACGGCCCATAGCCCTATCGGTCTCAACCCGAAGTCCAACGGCATTCATATCCTCGGACCTCAGTTTGCAGGTTTCGCGGACAATGACCTGATTCACAAGGACCGCATCGGCGAGGCGCCTGATTGGTTGGGCGAAGGCTTGCGCCGTTCCACGCTCAACTTTCTGGAAGGGCGCGGCCTCGCGATGGACGTCCGTCTCTGGTTCGATCATCCGGTCCCACGACCTCGCGTCTCCCCTACGTGGGTAGGCACGTTGATGAAGAAACGTGTCGTTCGAGACGATCCGACAGTGGAACGGCGGTTGATCTGGTTGGGCGAATATCCTGTCTGCGAGACAGCTGCGCGAACCACCACATTGTTTTTGCCGGGCCGGAAAAAACAGACCTCGATCAAGCTGCCTTATGAGCAGGCTCGGTGGCTTCATGATGTTATTCGATCCGCAACACCAACGAAGGGGAAATCAGACAAATATCCTCGGCTTCAGGAAGCCATGGCCGGATTTCCCGGCAAGGCGGAATCCTTCAAGCTCTTTCTCGACTCTCCCGCGTGGAAGAAGACACGCAACGCCGGCCTTCTTCTTGTATAGGCCATCGCTTGTAAAAAAGAAGAGGCGGGCGTGACGTTCTGAGTCACGCCCGCTTCTTTCAGAAACCGACGGGGATTACTTATTCGGCTGCGGCGTGTAGCGCAGGTAGGGCTTGACGGTCCTGAACCCCTTCGGGAAGAGCGTCTTTGCCTCGGCATCGTTGACGGCCGGCGTAATGATACAGTCCTCGCCTTCCTTCCAGTTTGCGGGCGTCGCCACCTTGAACTTGGACGTCAACTGAAGCGAATCAATCACCCTCAGCAGCTCGTCAAAGTTTCGCCCACATGATGCTGGATAGGTCAAAGTGAGCTTGATCTTTTTATCCGGCCCGATGACGAACACAGAACGCACGGTCATGTTGTCGAGTGCGTTCGGATGAATCATGTCATACAGGTTCGCCACTTTCTTATCCGGGTCGGCGATGATCGGATAATTCATGGTCGTTTTCTGCGTTTCATTGATGTCGTTGATCCAGCCCTTATGAGAGTCCAACGGATCCACGCTGACCGCGATCACCTTGACCCCCCGCTTTTGAAATTCCGGGGTGATCTTCGCCACCGTACCCAGTTCAGTCGTGCAGACGGGCGTAAAATCCTTGGGGTGCGAAAACAAGATACCCCAATTGTTGCCCAGCCACTCGTGGAAGTTGATCGTGCCCTCGGTCGTCTCCGCCGTAAAGTTGGGGGCTTCGTCCCCTAGTCGTAGTGCCATGATCCCCTCCGTTCTATCGAGATGAAAGAAACAATGAATCGATGGTTGCTGCCAGCTACGATACTGTGCTTCCGGAGAAGAGTGCAAGAGGGTCTCCTCAAGCTTTCCCTCAATTGAGCCGACAAGACAGTGACGGACTTCTCTCTAGGAGCGCACCCATGGACACCCCGCACTCTTCAAGACCAAAGCTCCATATTTCGAACGATCCCATGTATTTATTGCTCCGCGAAGGCTGCATCAAGGAATTCAACGCCAAGAAAGCGGCCGGAGATAAGTGCGACCTCCGGGGTTGCGACCTGCGCGGCTTGGATCTGAGAGGGTTGGACGCCGATGGATTGGATTTCAGCGACTGCTATTTCCGCCAGACCGATTTACGCGGCGTCGATCTGAGCAAGGCGATCCTGGACGGCGCCAGCATTAATGCATGCAAGATCTCGGGCGTCCTCTTTCCGTCCGAGCTCAGCGCGCCTGAGATTGAACTCTCTCTCTTGCACGGCACCCGCATGCGATATTCCCGCCAATAACGTCTCCCGCATCCTGCCAACGGAAGGCCGCTTGAGATCGCCGAACCATTCGCATCTTTCACCAGAACATGCACACCAACAGGAGCTGCGCGGCAGAGTGCCCGCAGCAAGTGGCTTCAAGGAGCGATGAAAAGGCGCCGAAGCTGGTGCGCCCGGCTGGAATCGAACCAGCGACCCTCAGCTTAGAAGGCTGATGCTCTATCCAACTGAGCTACGGGCGCAGACAGTGGAGGTGTTTTATCCGCCGCCACAATCACTCAAAAAACCCTAAAGATGTCTATCCGCGCGCATCAGTCACGATACGGCGATGAAAAGCGCGCGGCCCACACAAACCTAAACCAAAGACAAAACCACTGGTGGTGTGTATCCCGTCGCCAAGAACCATCCATAAAGGCTCCGGGTCGAGCAAGCTCTGTGTGGTCGGGGCGAGAGGATTTGAACCTCCGACATCCTGCTCCCAAAGCAGGCGCGCTACCGGGCTGCGCTACGCCCCGACACTGTTTTCCCTTTTATACAGGAACACCCTATGGGTGTCCAGGCTGACAGGGAACGCTTCCAAGGGCTATCTGCAGTGTGCCGTCCACACATCGCCCAGTATCGTCCTATGTTCTTCGTCTGAATCATCAACCAAACAGCAATAAAATCTTCACTTCCCTTTCGGACAGCTTGTCTGAGCGTGGACACGTTGTCCGCTCGCAAGTGCCTTCTGATCACCTCCAAAAACTGAAAACAGCCGCTTTCAGCGCTTTTCACCGCATCGATTCACGATCTGACATCGGTCCGTCGTTTGCACCGTCCGGACACAACGCTTCTCAGGGAGGTGGCTTGTCGATGGCACAGAAGAAACGAGAGGAAATCCGCGATGCCGATGAGGTGATCCGCGACTATTACGAACGCGACGCGGAAGGCGCCTTTCGAGATGACGGAACGGAACCGGTATCTTTTCTTCGTGCGACGGGCGAGAGGACCCGTTCCCCGGAGTTATTTGGCGGCGACATGGACGCCGCGTTGGATCAATCGGATGTTGGAACTGAAACAGTCGGAGGGTCGAATCCGACGCCAGATCAGGACATTGTCGATGAACTGGGCAAGGGCGCGGGCGTCACTTACGACGACCATGAGCCCCTGAAGTTCGGCGACAAGACGGCAGAGCGCGATCAGCGACGGTGGGAGTTGGACCCGGCTTCGTCGGAAGACTATCAAGCACGCACGGGCAACACCGACCGCTTCTCGTCCTCATCCACCACACCGAGCGGGCCGTCTGTAGAGACGCAGCCGGCGAAACCCGCGCGGGCCCGCGCGCGGCGCGCCTTGCGCGCGGCCTATCCGCGCGCGCATATCGCGTTGATCGGTCTTCCGTGGGCCCACGAATTCGTGGCGCGGTTCCACCGGTATTTCGACGAATTCATCGAATTTCCAGGCTACCCGGGCCTGCCTGAGCGCAGGCCGCTTATCGACCGAATCCCGGATTTCTTCACGGCCATGCAAGCGCGTCGGTTCGATTGTCTGCTCCAAATGCAGGGCAGCGGGCACTATGCGAACGAGACCGCCTTGCTCTGCGGAGCGCGAACAACCGCCGGTTATTATGTGACGCCGCATCTTTGCCCTGATCCCCGCCTGTTCATGCCCTATCCGGACGGCATTCCGGAAGTCCGCCGGCATCTCCGCCTCATGACATTCCTCGGCATTCCAGCCGCGGACGAAGAGCTCGAATTCCCGCTCAGCCAAGAAGACGAAGCCGAGCTTCGGCGCATCGACGAGGCGGCAGATTTGCGGCCTGGATCCTACGTATGCCTCCATCCGGGCGGCCGTCGGACGACGAATCGCTGGGCGCCCGATCAATTCGCCCGGGTGGCGGATCGACTGGCTGCGGAAGGGCTGCAGGTCGTCCTGACCGGAACTGCGCCGGAGCAGGACGTGGGCGAGGCAGTGATACAAGCCATGCGGAGCCGGCCCTTGAACGTCATCGGGCGCACCAGCCTGGGCTCCCTCGGAGTGCTGCTCAGTCGCGCGCGCCTGTTAGTCTCCAACGACACCGGCTTGTCACACATGGCGGCGGCCCTCGCCGTCCCGAGCGTCATCATCTGCATCGGCTCAGATCCGATCCGCTGGGGTCCACTCAATCGCCGACGTCACCGCGTACTCACCGGACGGGACACGTTCGTCGAAAGAGTCTTCGGCGAAGCGCAGCAGCTTCTACGTCCTGATAAAAGCGGCACTACGACAATGGCACACACTGCGGCCTCCAACCGCCGCTTCTCCGGTGGAACCGCACGGCATGGCGGCCGGCGACGTCTGCGTGTCCTGACCTGGCATGTCCACGGCAATTATCTCTACTACCTCAGCCAGACGCCGCATGAGTTTTTGTTGCCGGTCGGGCGCCCAGGGCCGGGCTATGCGGGGTGCGCCCCCGGATTTCCCTGGCCGCCGAACATGCACGACGTGCCGATCGATCAGTTGCCCCGGACAGACTTCGACTGCATTCTGTTTCAGTCGCAGAGCCAGTACGAGGTGGATCAATATGAACTGCTCACCGCCGAGCAGCGCGCCTTGCCGCGGCTCTACCTCGAGCATGACCCTCCCCAAGAGCATCCGACCGATACGTTCCATCCGGTCGATGATCCGGACATGCTGCTCGTGCACGTCACCCACTTCAATCGTCTCATGTGGAACAGCCGCCGCACGCCGACGCGGGTCATCGAACACGGCGTCCTCGTGCCCGACCACCTCACGTACACCGGCGAGTGGGAGAAGGGGCTGGTGGTCGTAAACCATCTCCAGCGGCGCGGCCGGCGACTCGGCGCCGATCTCTTCGAGTACGTCCACGCCCAGGTGCCGCTCGATTTGGCCGGCATGGATTCCGTCACGACCGGAGGCTTGGGCGACATCGCCCATGATCAGCTGCCCGAACTGATGTGCCGTTACCGCTTCGTCTTCCATCCGATCCGTTACACCAGCCTGGGTCTGGCTCTCTGTGAAGCCATGTCCCTGGGCGTTCCGCCCGTCGCGCTGGCGACGACCGAAGCGCCCATGGTCATTCATCAGGACGTGTCCGGTTACATCGACACCGACGTGGATGCGTTAATCCGATGGATGAAATACTTGCTGTCCTACCCGGAGGAAGCCCGCCGGATCGGAGCGGGCGCCAGAAAAGTCGCGCGGGTTCGGTTCGACATTACGCGGTTCGCGCGGGATTGGGATGCGACGTTGACCGAGTTCGTCGAGAGGCGGCAGGTTGCCTCTCCGCCGGCCACCGCATGGGATGCGGCGCCCACGGAGGCGCTCTCATGAACCGGCAGATCGCCTTGATCAGCGAACATGCGTCGCCGTTGAGCGTGCTCGGCGGCGTCGATTGCGGCGGCCAGAATCTCTACGTCGGCCAGGTCGCGAAGGCGCTCGCCGGGCTCGGCTATGACGTGGACGTGTTTACGCGCCGTGACAGCGAGGTGTTGCCCGAAACAGCGGAATGGGTGGACGGCGTGCGGATCGTGCATGTGCCCGCCGGACCTCCGCGATTCGTGCGGAAGGAAGAGCTGCTCCCCTACATGCAGGAGTTCACCGACTACGTGGCGCGCTTCTGCAAGTGCCAGCGCAAGGCCTACGATATGGTCCACGCGAACTTCTGGATGTCCGGCCTGGTGGCGGCCGAGGTGAAGCGCCTCCTCGGCACTCCGTTCGTCATCACGTTCCACGCGCTCGGGCGGGTGCGCCGTCAACACCAGCGTCAAGCCGACGAGTTTCCCGACGAGCGGTTCACGATCGAGGACCGGATCATCGCCGAAGCGGACCATCTTGTCGCCGAGGCGCCGCAGGACGAGGAAGACTTGATCCGTCTGTACAATGCGGACCCGGCCAAGATCACCATCGTGCCCTGCGGATTCGATCCCACGGAGCTGTGGCCGATCAGCAAGCCGATCGCGCGCATTTCGCTCGGGCTGCGGCCCGAAGAACGGGTGATTCTCCATGTGGGACGGATGGTGCCGCGCAAAGGCATTGATACGATCATTCGCGGATTTTCCGGCCTGGTCCACCGGCACCAGGTCGTCGCCCGGCTGTTGATCGTGGGCGGCGAGTCCGACGATCCCGATCCCCTCGTGACGCCGGAGATCGGCCGGCTCCGTCAGATTGCCCTCGAGGAAGGCGTGGCCGAGCACGTCACCTTTGTGGGACGGCGCGGGCGCGACCAGCTCAAATACTATTACAGCGCCGCCGACGCAGAATACCTTGCCGCGTCCTTCGAGCGCTCGTTCCGGCCTGGTCTTCCGGCTTTCTATCTCAACGCAACGCAAGACGTGCTGAACGCCGATCCGGATCCCGACTATGGGCTCGCCAGACGAATTCACCTGTTCGGCCAACCCGGAGACGTGCTGGTAGCCATCAGCGCCGACGAGCCGGTGAGTCCGCTGGCCCACGCCCTGATGGCGGCTCAGGAGCGGGGACTCCGCTCGATTGCGATCTTGGGTCGGAACGGAACCGACGTGGGACGCGAAGCCGACGTAGCGCTCCACGTCCCGAGTGATCATCGCCACTCGGTGGAAGAGCTGCACGTGCTGTTGATGCACCTGCTCACCGCCCTTGTGGATCGTCATCTCGAGGCATCCGATCGTGTGCCGTCCGGCTCATCCGGCGTGCGAAGCATCTGGGAGCTGCCCCGCCGCAGCAAAACACGGACGACGCGGCATGAGCGCATAGCGCTACCGCGCACCGCCGGAAAATAAGTCCCTAGAAACGATGGTGTCGGAGGTGATGGTGATACCGATGAAGGAGCCCATGCCTTAAAAATGAGAATCGGTGATCCGGTGATCTTGTGAAATGAGGTCCATGCGCTTAACTCACCAAATCACCACAACGCACTTCATATTTTTTTCTTATGAGTCACGCGACCGACAAACGTCCAGCCGTGTTTTTGGACAAGGACGGAACACTCATCGAAGACGTGCCGGGCGGCATCACCCTTCATCTCCTGCCCGGTGTGCCGGAGGGTTTGCGGCTGCTTCATCTCGCCGGATTTCTCTTGGTCGTGGTGACGAATCAGGGTGGCGTGGCGCAGGGCCGGTTCACCGAGGACCACGTCAAGCACATGGAGGGCGGTCTTCGTCTCGCGTTCTCGACCTGTCAGATCCCTTTAGCTGGATTTTATTACTGCCCGCATCATCCCGATGGAAGCGTGAAGGGCTATGGGATTCATTGTCTCTGTCGCAAGCCGAAGCCCGGGCTCTTGCTCCGAGCCGCCTCTGATCTCGGGATCGACCTGGAGCGTTCGTGGATGGTGGGCGACATTCTGCACGATGTTGAAGCAGGACACTGGGCGGGGTGCCGCACGGTGCTGATCGACAACGGAAATGAAACGGAGTGGGTCATGAACGAAACACGGTGGCCTGATTATCTGGCGGACGGGATGCTGAAGGCCGCGCGGCTGATCCTGGCGGCCGCGATTTTCACGGTCTACAGTCAAAATCCCCTCCCTGCCGCCCTCCTCTGTTACATGGCAGACATCCCGCTCCGTCTCGCGCACTGCCGGGAAAATCCCTATCATCTTTTGACCAACTGGATGAAAGAAACGGAGCCGGAATCGGGCGTTCGTCATGAGGTGCAGCGCCAACTCGATCTGGTCGCTTCCGTGGGGGCCCGGACGCGCGAGAACCGACTCTCGAGCAACATTCCGGACGCGTCCTTCGAGTCGGCCAAGGCCCTTCTCGACAATCTGATTATGCCTGATCGTCCCTGGGCAGTCATGCATCCGGGCGCGACGGCTGAATCGCGCCGCTATCCGCCCGACAGCTTCGCCTCGGTGGCGCGAACCCTCGTGCGCGATCTCGGCTGGCAGGTGCTCTTCACCGGGACGGAGCCGGAACATGAGCTTACCGCGCATATTCAAGCCATGATGAATGCGCCGTCGCATTCTTTGGTCGGGGATCTGTCGCTCGGAGACTTCGCCGCGCTGCTCTCGTACGCGCCGCTGCTCATCTCCAATAACACCGGCGCCGTGCATGTCGCGGCCGCGGTCGGCACGCCCGTCGTCGATCTGTACGCGCTGACCAATCCTCAGCACCAGCCTTGGATGGTCCCCCGGCGCGTGCTGTTTCATGATGTGCCGTGCAAATTTTGCCACAAGAGCGTGTGCCCCGAAGGCCACCACGATTGTCTGCGACTGGTGAAACCTGAACAGGTCGTGCGGGCTGCACGTGAATTGCTGGGCGAGGCCGTCCGGATCGCCCCGCGGGAGGAGTTCCCCCTTGTATACCCTGGGCATTAATGCCGCCTTCCACGATCCGGCTGCCTGCATCGTGCGGGACGGCATCGTTCTGGCCGCTGCGGAAGAGGAGCGCTTCACCCGCATCAAGCACGGCAAGCGGCCGATTCCCTTCAGCGCCTATGAGTTGCCTTTTCATGCCATCAATTACTGTCTCGAGACCGCTGGAATTCTGCTGCGCGAGGTGGATCATGTGGCCTATTCCTTCGATCCCTTCATCAGGCTCGGGAGCAGGCGCGACGCCGCCATGACTCTCCCGCTGGAACCCAGCGCGCAGCCGGCATCCGGCGAATGGGAAACCGTCTGGGATCCCCTCTTTCTGTCATACATCGTGAATGCTCCTCGTCATCTGGCCGACGGTGTGCCGCATCATCTCCAAGCGCGATTTCGCGGGGCGCGACCGGACGGACCCTACCGCTGGCATTTCGTGCCACACCATCTGGCCCATGCGGCGAGCGCCTTTCATCTGTCGCCCTTCGCCCGCGCCGCCGTGATGACGCTCGACGGCCGCGGCGAGAAGGCGACCACCAGTTATTGGCTGGGTAATGGCCACCGGCTGACACCGCTCGGCTCTGTGGAGATACCCCACTCGCTCGGCCTGTTGTACGAGGACCTCACGAGGCACTTGGGGTTCTTGCATTCGTCGGACGAGTACAAGGTCATGGCCCTGGCCTCCTATGGGAAGCCGGCCTACGTCGCCGACTTTCGCGACATCGTCCGGTACGCGGGCGACGGCCGGTATCGGATCGCCTCGGTGCGCTGGGACGAACGTTTCGGTCGACCGCGTCTCCCCGGCGCTCCCTTCGAGCAACGGCACTACGACTTGGCCCGTTCATTACAGATCGTGCTCGAAGAGACCGTGCTGGACTTGGCGCGCTGGCTGCACGAGACCACGCGTCTGCCCGATCTCTGTGTCGCTGGAGGTGTCGCGCTCAATTGCGTCATGAATGCGCGCCTCCGCGACGAGGGTCCCTTTGCGAGAATGTGGGTGCAGCCGGCTGCGGGCGACGCCGGAACGGCTTTGGGCGCCGCCCTCTGGATCGACGGCCGCATGCGTGAATTTCCCGAAGAGCGCCGGTACGTGATGGAGCATGTGTTCCTCGGACCAGGGTACGATGATCGGGAGATCGAGGGCTTTCTTCGGCGATCGAAACTTCCCTATCGCCGGATGAACGGCATGGCGGAAGAGACCGCCGAGCTGTTGGTGCAGGATCGCATCGTGGGGTGGTTTCAGGACCGTATGGAGTTCGGCCCCCGCGCCCTGGGCGGCCGGTCGATCCTGGCGTCGCCGCAGTCGGCCGGCATGCAGGACCGCATGAACGAGCTGAAAGACCGGGAAGATTTCCGTCCCGTCGCGCCGGTGGTGATGGAAGAGCGCGCGGCCGAGTGGTTCATGAATGGCAGCCGGTCTCCCTTCATGCTGTTCGTTTTCGATGTGCACCCTCATCAGGCCCATCGCATTCCGGCCGTCCGACACGTCGACGGCACGGCGCGCGTGCAGACTGTGACGCGGGACCAGCATCCGCGCTACTATGAGGTGCTGCGGGCGTTCGAACGTCGCACCGGCGTGCCCGTCCTGGTGAACACGTCTTTCAACACGCGGGGCGAGCCCATCGTCTGCACGCCGCGCGACGCGGTGGAATCGTTCTGGACGTCCCCGCTGGATGCCTTGGTCATTGGATCGTTCCTGTTAGAAAAAGGACGTTGAAATAGTTTCGGCAATGATCACATGAATCAATTCGCCAATCTCCTCGTATCGGTAGTGGTGCCGACCTACCTTCGTCCGAAGCTGTTGCATCGTTGCCTGACTGCCTTGTGTGCCCAGACATTGGGTCCGGATCGGTATGAAGTCGTCGTGGTGGACGACGGGAGAAATGGCGAGACCAGGCGGGAGGTGGAGTCGTGGAGGGGACATGGGGGACTCCCGACGGTCCGCTATCTCACGACTCCGGCGCCGCGCAGCGGCCCGGCCGTCGCACGCAACATCGGATGGCGGGCCGCCGGCGGCGAGATCATGGCCTTTACCGACGACGATTGCGAGCCCTTGCCCGATTGGCTGGCGGCCGGCGCCGCCGCGTTCCGGGACGAGGAAGTGTCAGGCGCGTGGGGCCGCATCGTCGTGCCGATCTCGGAGGATCCGACTGATTATGAGCGCAACACCGCCGGCCTCGAACAAGCTCCTTGCGCCACGGCCAATTGCTTCTATCGGAAGGCGGCCCTGTGGGCCGTCGGCGGATTCGACGAGCGGTTCTCCGCTGCGTGGCGCGAAGACAGCGATGTGCAGTTTGCGCTGCTCGAGAGAGTGCACAAGCTTGTGGCCGTTCCTTCCGCCGTGGTGGTGCATCCGGTCCGGCCCGCCCCCTGGGGCATCAGCGTCAGCCAGCAGCGCAACAACCTGTTCAATGCCTTGTTGTTCAAAAAACACCCGACGTTGTACCGGCGGCTGCTTCAATCGTAGCCGCCCTGGCACTCCTATGCCAACGTCGGCGCCCTCATGGGTGCCGCCATCGGATGGTCGCTCGGATGGACCTGGCTGTTCAGGCCGGCGCTGGCGCTGTGGACCGGAGGAGTCGCACTGTTCTGCGCGCAGCGGTTGCGCTGCACGTCCCGTCGCGTCGCGCACGTCGCCGAGATGCTCGTCACCTCGGCGTTGATTCCGCCGGTTGCCGTGTATTGGCGCCTACGAGGAGCCATCAAATATCGTGTGGCGTTCTTCTAGCTAGAATGTTTCAAAAACTCCGTCAGAGCGTCGCCTGCGCCGAAGCCTGCGAGCAACATGCGCCGCACCATGAGTTGTGCGGTCCGTGCGCGGAGGAATGCCGTCGATGCGCCGTGGCGTGCCGGGAAATGGCCGGAGCCACTGCCTGAAGAAGAAAGCCGTCTCAATCCCTTGCCCTTGTAAGGACAGCCGGCCACAGAATGTGAACACACTATGCGCATAGGACGTTCGGCGTATTGCCTCTCCGCCTTGTTACTAGCGTGGTCTGTCACGCTGACCATGGGCGTGACGGACCCTCAGCCGAATCAGGGTACCGGTCCGACTGATCCTACTCCGAAGCCGACGAATCCGCGTCCCAATCCGCCGAACCCCAACCCGCCTTCCGGTCCCATCCCTCCACCCGCGCCGATCCCAACGCCGCCGGGGAATGCCGCCGTCCTGAGCACTCCGGCGACTGGGGCTTTTCAGAGTAGTGTCATTGTGCCGAGAGTGTAGGATTAAGCCGTCCAAATGGATCGAGGGCTTGGAATTATTATCCGGATAGGGAGGGCTGTCCGGCAAAGGCGTTCTGCCTGTAATCCAGAGAGGAGACCGCGCCATGACACAAGCTATACGGTTATGGCTCATGGGACTGTTCCTGCTGGGGATGCCGATAGTCCATGTCAGCAATGCAGCAGCACAGAACGACGAAAGAGCGCCACAGGTGGTCACCGGTACGCTGATGAAGCTGGACATGACAGGCATGAAAGGTCTTTTGAAAACAGATTTGGGCAAGCCCATCTTCTTCAACGTGACCAAGCCGCATTTGTTCGAACGGCTCTCGGTGGGGCAGCGGGTGACGGTGGAACTGGACAGCTACGGGCGCGCGAACAAAGTCATCGATGCTTCCGTGACCGAATTTCTCTCCCCCATGCCTGAGGAACCCGGTTCGCAGCCTATCCAGCCGGTAGGGTAAGTCTCGGAAGAGCCAAAAGCCGCCGCAACGAGCACAAAGACGCGCAGGAGACCAAACGCCTGGTGGAGCAAGAAGGCCGCCGCTGCATGATCCTCGCCGGGGACGTCGGCGACGAACGGTTCTGTCGCGAATTGGTTGAGCGGATCGTGCGCGACTTCGGACGCCTTGACGTGCTGGTGAACAATGCAGCCGAACAGCATCCCCAGGAGACGATCGAAAAGATCACCGCGGATCAATTGGAACGGATCATTGCGGAGAATGGCCATCCTCTCAAAGAGCTGATGGATAAAGCACGCATCGACGAGGATGATGTATGGGCTGGAGCGAATGGATCAAATCAAGTACGCGGTTCTCGAAAGCAGCGGCGGCATTTCTATCGTTCCCCAATAGGCCCGGACAGACACAAGGAGTGCTTCTACGCAACGGCCATTCAGATTTCAGCAATCAAGACGCGCGAGTAACGCCTTGAGCATCTCGCGCATCTTGCGAAACGCATTGGCGCGGTGACTGATGTGGTTTTTTTCCGCGGGGGTCAACTCAGCCAGCGTTTTGCCGAGTGCGGGCACAAAAAATACGGGGTCATAGCCGAACCCTTGAGATCCTACCGGCTGTTGAGTGATCAGGCCGTCAAGATGACCGTGAGCCACGTGGACGTCACCGCCGGGCAGTGCGAGCGCCGCGACAGTAAGGAACCTGGCCGTCCGCTTGTCACCGGGAACGCCGGCGAGTTCGTCGAGCAGCTTCCGACAATTGTCTGCGTAGGTCGCCCGCTCACCGGCATAGCGCGCCGCATAGACGCCGGGCCGGCCGCCCAAGGCATCCACTTCAAGACCGGTGTCATCGGCCACAGCCGGCAAGCCGATCGCACGAGCGATCTCAGTCGCTTTCTTGACCGCATTGGCCTCACAGGTCGCGCCGTCTTCTTCGACTTCCGGAGCATGGGGAAAATCCGCGAGGGTACGGATTCGGATGCCGAGATCCTCCAGCAGGGCGGACAGCTCCTCTCCCTTGTGGGGGTTTCTGGTCGCGAGGACAAGTTCTTTCAAGGCGGGCTAATCCAGAGGGCCGACAAGGTCTTTCTGAATGGCCGTCAAGCGCTGAATCGCCTGCCAGCCGAGCGCAAGAAATTCATCCATGTCCTGCTTAGCAAACGGCGTCCGTTCCGCGGTGCCTTGGACTTCTACATACCGGCCGCGTCCGGTCATGACCACATTCATGTCCACTTCGGCCATGGAGTCTTCCGTATACGCCAAATCGACCATGACTTCCCCACCCACTTTGCCGACGCTGATGGCGGCCAGATAATCGGTGAGCGGCAACTTCTTAATCAGATCTTTCTTCTTGAGCACCGTGAAGGCGTCCGCCAAGGCGATGAACGCGCCGGTAATCGACGCCGTTCTGGTCCCTCCATCGGCCTGGATCACATCACAGTCCATCCAGATGGACCGCTCGCCCATCTGGCTCATATCCGTCACCGCCCGCAGAGCCCGGCCGACCAGCCGCTGAATCTCCAACGTTCGTCCGCCCTGCTTTCCTTTCACCGCCTCACGCGGCGACCGTTCATGAGTCGAGCGCGGCAGCATGGAATACTCCGCGGTCACCCATCCCAGGCCCTTCCCTTTCAAAAACGGCGGGACTTTTTCTTCGACAGAAGCTGTGCAAATGACCTTGGTATCGCCCATTTCGATGAGCACCGAACCCTCGGCATGTTTAATAAAATTCCTGGTCACTTTCACCGGGCGCACCTGGTCTTTCCGACGCCCGTCAAACCGAACCAATCCTGCGATTCCACTCATCACGCGCTCCCTTCTAGAGTAAGATTGGAATTATAGTGAAGCGCCCGGGAAAGCGCAAACGAGCCTCTCTGGGCATTCGCCAGCCGAGAGAACGACATTCCTATCTCTCCTGTACAAAACACGGAAAGCCTCTTGACGAAATGTGTACGGACCGTTGGCCGCAGGAAGACACGGCTCGATTGGATTCAATACGAAATGTTCATGGAACAAAATCATGAAAGCCTCGCTAGAACCGGTTATTCATGCCATGATCCGCTGAAGAAAATGGTGCCCTGAGGAAGATCCAAGCTCACGCTTTCTTCTGTGGCGGTATGGCATAAAAGGTGCACCATTAAAAAATAAACGCCGTTCTTTTAAGCCTTAAGCAGAAGACGGATTGAGCCGATAAAGACCGTAGGAACCTCAACCTTCCCACTCAGAAACCTGCACACATGCACACAGCCCTGGATCGGAACGCGCACCAAGCCCTGCTCGATAACCGCAGCATCCTCGTGGTCGATGATGAAGAGCCGATACGGCGCCTGCTCGGCTATCTGCTGCAATCGCACGGGTACCCTGTCGCCCTTGCCGGCGATGCCCGTGAAGCGCGGCAGAAACTCGACGAACAGCCCTATGCCCTCATGCTCTGCGATGTGAACATGCCGGGCGAATCCGGCATGGATCTCGTGCGCAATCTTCTGAGCGAGCGTCCTCATACGGCCGCGATTATGGTGACGGGCTTGGACAGCTCCGTCCTCGCCAATGCGGCGCTGGACATGGGCGCTTTCGGCTATATCGTCAAGCCGTTTGAATCCAACGAAGTCCTGATCGATGTCGCGAATGCCCTGCGCCGGCGACGGTTGGAAATGGAGAACCGGCTGCACCGCGAGAACCTCGAAGACATCGTTCGTACTCGGACCATGGCGCTCCAACAGGCCTTGGAATGGTTGGAGCGAAGCGAAAAGGAGCTGCGCCTCTCGCGTGAGGAAACCATCCAGCGCCTGGCCATTGCGGCGGAGTTTCGCGACAGCTCGACGGCGCAACACATTCACCGGATGAGCCATTACTGCGAGTTGCTTGCCAGAAAGGCCGGCTTGTCTCCGGAACGCTGCGACATCATCCGCACCGCCAGCCCGATGCACGATATCGGCAAGATCGGCACGCCGGACCATGTCCTGTTAAAGCCGGGCAAATTCACATCAGAGGAATTCAGCGTCATCGCCCAGCATGCGGAGATCGGCTACCGCATCCTGAGCGGATCGGATGCGGAACTGCTCAATGTGGCGGCGGTCATTGCCTACACCCACCACGAGAAATTCGACGGTACCGGTTACCCGCGCGGACTCAAGGGCGAGGCCATCCCGATCGAAGGCCGCATTGCCTCGATCGCCGACGCCTTTGACGCGCTCACCACCCAGCGGGTGTACAAGCCGGCATTCGAACTGAGCCATGCCATCGAACTCATGGTGAAGCATCGCGGCGATCATTTCGATCCCGAACTGCTCGACGTCTTCATCGCATCGATGGACGACATCACCCGCATCCACGACCAGTACGCCGACCGCTCTCTCCGCAACATGATCCGGGAATCCTAGCCCTCTTGCAGATCTGATTTTTTGCATTTCGTTGACCGTCTTCCACCTGCTCGCTATACTTTTTTCAACCTACCGGTAGAGCCGCGTACTGCATCGGCGCTCCTTCACCACCGGAACCATTGAAGAAAGGGCTGCCTGTCATGGCGAAGAAACTTCCTGCGGTCCGTAAGCGCGCCGCGAGCCGCAATTGGATCGCCTATCTCTGTGAAGCATTGGTCACTTCCGGCGTCATGCCGACGTGGGAAGCTGCTACCTACCTGACGGAAAATCTCTTCGGAGAGAAGCCCAATCCTCGTCTCTTGGGTCCCTCGAATCCCTATGAAGTCACGTCGCAGTTTCTCCATCGCCTCTATCAACCGATCGTCGAGGCCGCTTCACGAGAAGCCACTATTCCCTCCCCGTCCATGCTCCACATCTTCACCGACATCAGCCTCACCGGCAACTCGGCCGTGTTGGTCGTGCTCTTCCCGGGGCAGAACAAACCGCAACAACTCCTCATGCTGGACGCCGCCAAAGCCTGGGATCTCGTCTTCCCGGACGCTGAATCGTTTAACGCGTGGGCGGAGGAACGCTATCGGTGGGTGCTGCAGGCGCTCCGCAGTGCCGCGGTTGACATCCACGACGACCTGCTGACATCCGCGGTCTAGGCCGAATTACGATCGTTAGGCCGGCTCGTAGTTAAGATTCGGCGAGAGCCACCGTTCGACGGTCGTGAACGGCATGTTCTTTCGGCGGGCGTAGTCTTCGACTTGATCCTTCCCGATCTTCCCCACGGCAAAATATTTGGCTTCCGGATGGGCGAAGTAAAATCCGTTCACGGCCGCAGCAGGCAGCATGGCGAAACTTTCGGTGAGTGTGATGCCCGCATTCTTCTCGACTTGTAGCAAGTCGAACAGGAGCCGCTTCTCCGTGTGATCCGGGCAGGCCGGATAGCCTGGCGCGGGACGGATGCCGCGATACTTCTCACGAATCAAGTCTTCGCCCGTCAGTGTCTCCCCTCTGCCGTATCCCCAGGCCTCTCGTGCCTGCTTATGGAGATATTCGGCGAAGGCTTCGGCCAGCCGGTCCGCCAGCGCTTTGGCCATGATGGAATTGTAATCGTCATGATCTTGATCGAACTGCCGGCACAGTTCCTCCATGCCGATCCCGGCTGTAACCGCAAAGGCTCCGATGTAATCCTGCCGGCCTGATTCCTTGGGCGCCACATAATCAGCCAGCGCCAGATTCGCTTGTCCCTGCGGCTTCTCCGATTGCTGACGGAGCGTGTGGATCGTCGTCAGAAGGCTCTTCCGGGACTCGTCGGCATAGAGTTCGATATCGTCGCCTATGCTCGCCGCAGGAAAGAAGCCATAGACTCCGTTCGCGGTCAACAGCCGCTTCTGGACGATCTCGTTCAATAACCGACGGGCGTCGTCGTACAGCTCCTTTGCTTTGGCCCCGACGGTCGCATCCTGGAATATTGCGGGGTAGCGTCCTTTTAATTCCCACGTATGAAAGAACGGCGACCAATCGATGTAGGGTATCAGTTCGATCAGGGGCTGATCGGTGATGATGCGTACCCCAAGGAACGACGGCGTCGCAATCTCAAGCGTAGCCCAATCGCTGGTGAAACGATTGGCGCGCGCCCGCGCAAGCGGCAAGAGCGGCTTGGAACCTTTGTCGTGATGGGCTTGGCGCATCCGTTCGTAGTCGCCCCGCACCTGTTGCACAAAGACGGGCTTCTGCGCGGCATTCAACAGGTTGCCGACTACGCCGACGGCTCGCGACGCATCCAGCACGTGGACGACGGATGGTTCATACGACGGCGCAATCTTCACTGCCGTGTGGGCCTTGCTCGTCGTCGCGCCCCCGATCAACAGCGGGACATCGAAGCCCTCGCGGGTCATTTCTTTCGCGACATGCACCATCTCATCCAGCGACGGCGTAATGAGGCCGCTCAACCCGACGATATCCACTTTGTGATCCTTGGCCGCGGCCAGAATCTTTTCGCAGGGGACCATCACGCCGAGATCGATCACCTCGTAGTTGTTGCAGCCCAGCACGACCCCGACGATGTTCTTGCCGATGTCGTGCACGTCGCCTTTCACCGTCGCCAGCAGCACCTTGCCCTGCGATTGGTAGCCGCCTACGCGCTTCTTCTCTTCTTCCATGAACGGCATGAGATAGGCCACGGCCTTTTTCATCACGCGGGCGCTCTTCACCACCTGGGGGAGAAACATCTTGCCGGACCCGAACAGGTCGCCCACGATGTTCATTCCGGCCATCAAGGGGCCTTCGATGACGGAGAGGGGCTTGGGATATCTCTGCCGCGCCTCCTCCGTATCCTGATCGATGTAGTCAGTGCTGACCTTGACCAGCGCGTGGGACAGGCGTTCTTCCACGGTGCCTTTGCGCCATTCGTCGTCTTTCGCAACCGCTTTCCCCTTTTGCTTGACCGTTTCGGCGAAGGCCACCAGCCGCTCTGTGGCATCCGGACGGCGGTTGAGCAGGACGTCTTCGACCAGTTCGAGCAGATCCTTGGGGATCTCCTCGTAGACCGCCAACTGGCCGGCATTGACGATGCCCATGTCGAGACCGGCTTTGATCGCGTGATACAAAAAGGCCGCGTGCATCGTTTCGCGCACCAAGTTATTTCCGCGGAACGAGAAGGAAATATTGCTGATCCCGCCGCTGACTTTCGCCCCGGGAAGGTTGCGCTTGATCCACCTCGTCGCCTCGATGAAGTGCACCGCATAGTTGTTGTGTTCTTCAATGCCGGTGGCGACGGTCAGAATATTGGGATCGAAAATGATGTCTTGCGGGGGAAAACCGACCCGCTCCGTCAGAATCTTGTAGGACCTGGCACAGATGTCCTTCTTGCGTTCGAGCGTGTCCGCCTGTCCCTGCTCGTCAAACGCCATCACGACCACCGCGGCGCCGTACCGGCGGATGAGGGTGGCTTGTTCGATGAATTTTTGTTCGCCCTCTTTCAAGCTGATGCTGTTGACGATCGCTTTGCCCTGAATATTTCTGAGCCCGGTTTCCAACACCTCCCACTTGGAGCTGTCGACCATGATCGGCACTTTGCAGATATCCGGTTCCGAGGCGATCAGACGGAGGAACTTCTCCATCGCCGCCTTGGAGTCCAGCATGCCCTCATCCATGTTGATGTCGATGATTTGGGCGCCGCCCTCCACTTGCTGACGCGCGACCGACAAGGCAGCATCATAATCGCCGGCCAGAATGAGCTTGGCGAAAGCGGGCGAGCCGGTCACATTGGTGCGTTCACCGATGTTGACGAAATTGGAGTCAGGACGGATGGTCAGCGCCTCCAGCCCGCTCAAGCGTGTGTAGGGCTCGATCGTGGGAATCCGCCTGGGTTTCAGCCCTCGAACGGCTTCGGAAATCAATTTGATATGGGCAGGCGTGGTGCCGCAGCAGCCGCCGACGATATTGAGCCAGCCGTTCTGAGCCCACTCGCGCAGTTGTGGCGCGAGCGAGTCCGGCGTTTCCGGGAAGCCGGTGGGAAGCAATGGATTCGGCAATCCCGCATTGGGATGCGCGCTTACATAAACCGGCGCGATCTGGGACAGTTCCTCAATGAGCGGCCGCATTTCCTTCGGTCCCAACGCGCAGTTCATGCCCACACTCAAGAGCGGCACATGGGAGATGGAATTCCAGAAAGCTTCGACGGTCTGGCCCGTCACCCCACGATTGCTGCCGGCCTGGATGAACGTCACCGAGGCCATGATGGGCACGCGCCGCGCTCCCTCATCGAAGACCTGTTGGATGGCGAAAAACGCGGCCTTCGCGTTGAGTGTGTCGAAAATCGTTTCAACCAACAATAGATCGACGCCCCCGTCGAGCAATCCGCGCACTTGCTCGCTGTACGCCGCGACCAATTCTTCGTATGTTGTCCCACGAGCGGCCGGATTGTTCACATCGGTCGAGATGGATGAGGTTCTCGTTGTCGGGCCGATCGCCCCGGCCACGAAACAACGGCGGCCGGGTTGCGCCGCTTGAACGATATTCACCGCGCGCCTGGCACATTCCCCACCCGCTCTGGACAGCTCATAGCCCAACGACTGCATGTGGTAGTCGGACAGGGATATCGACTGAGAATTGAAGGTGTTCGTTTCAATGATATCGGCGCCGGCCTCGAGATATTGACGGTGAATCTCCTCAATAACCGCCGGTTGGGTGATGTTGAGCAGGTCGTTGTGGCCCTTCAGGTCTTTCTTCCAATCCTTGAAGCGCTCACCGCGAAACGCCGCCTCATCCAGCCTCCGTTGCTGGATCATCGTCCCCATGGCGCCGTCAAGTATGAGAATGCGCTGCCGTAAGAGGTTGTCGATGTCAAAAGTCTTGGTTGTAGGCATGGTCACCGGTACAGGACTGGGGTTCTTCCTTATGATGTCGTCCGCGATCATACTGGAAGGCCTTTCAGACCGGCAAGCGTGCCCCTCGTTTCCTTGACATCGATTTGAGAGCCTGGATACGATGCCTATGAAGACAAGGAGTGATCATTTGCGAGTCGCAGCCACGTTTCCGATCATACGCCTGACCCTGCTTTTATCCTTCCTGTATGGATCGACCTTTCCTTCTCATCTTGGCGCCGCCCCCTATTTTGAGGATGGATTTCTAGGTCTCACGCAGAAAGAGCTGCACGAGAAGCTTGGGATGCCTCAGGCCGTCCGCGATCGCAAATCGGCGCTGCGGGTGTTCACCTACTATCCCATCAGCGACTGGTCCAAGTATTTCAGCAAACTCGTGTCGCCGGAAAACGGTGAAGACGTCTACATGTTTACCCGTGACGGCTTCGATATTCGCTACTCGTTCAGTTATGCAGTGGATCCCAACGATGAGAGTGAGACGCGTCCGCTCTTCGTCAAACTGGTGGATATCGAATTTTCTCCGCCGGTGCCCTTGGCGCAGATCCCCTCGTTGGTTCCTGAATTTCGTCCGGCGACCGACCCGGCCAGCCCGGCCTTTCGTTCCAACATCTGGCTGTTGCTGTTCAAGGGCAACCCGTCACCGGCCGCCCGTTTCATCATCAAGGAAAAGGGGAAGGAACAGCTGGACTGGAGCTTGGCCTACCAACTGTTCTCCTTGCAGGGACTGCCCGACCGGCTCACCACGAAGGCGCTGATCGACCGGCTGGAGATCAGCGCACAGAGCCTTCAGCTGGTGAAACTCCGCCAGCGCCACACGCACGAAGCCATCCTGAATCCCTACTCGCCCGAGTTTGCGCAGCAGCCCCCTGCTCCGGCGGCGCCGGCAAAGTCCATCCCTGTGCCCAAGTACGCCGAATAATCCGTGTTGATTTCAAAGGGGGCTTTTACCGAGGAATCTGCTGGAGGCGATCCTGTTGCGCCTGCCCGGCGGCCGTGGCTTTCTGCTTCACGGCGTCCATCGGTCCTCCGTCGCTCACATATATGAGGACGGGAGCGCCGATGCCGACCACGATGAGCAGGCAAAAGCCGAGCATGCGCACGAGCTGACTCTTACTCAGATACATCATGAGGAGCAACACGACCGCCGCAGCACCGGCATAGGTCAGGATGCGCGACTGAGTTGGATTGAGTCCTTCCATGTTGATCTGAAAAGATGGCACCTTGAACCCAAAATTCTTTGCCTGCTCTTTGACAGTATTCCGAACCGATTGCAGCACGGAAGGGGCTTTCGACACGGGATCCGGCCGTTCATGCGTCTTCACTTTGGCACGGTATTTTTCGGGAATCGTTTCCGGGGTGTCCGTGTAGACCGGATTTCCATGGTCATCGATATAGGAGTAAATCGTCGTGGCCCGGACTTCGGCTGGACTCCCAACACTCAGCAGAAACGCGCAAGCCAACAGGCACGACCATGCGTGATGCGGCAGTCTCGACATGCTTCTCAGTGGGTCCATGGGATGCAGGTTCCTCACGACCAAGTATAGCCTTTCATCCTCTGCCGGCGAATGGATTCTTGAGTTTCCGCCGTTTCTTGACTCCCCTACCCCTCGCTGTTAGCATGCGCGCGCTCCAGCAGGATGCTGAAACAGTCCGCCAGCGGCGTTCTCGCGGGGACACTGCCGCCTCACCATCTCGGCGGCGTTCACAAACGTGCCGCACCTTATTCGGCACGGCGTGAACCTCAGAGACTCAACGTACGGCCGACAGCTGTCAGGAACCGTCATGACGACCGAACCATCCAATCCAACAGATGGAAAAACAGAAGAACCGTCATTCATCCGCCGACGCCCGGTCAGGATGACGATCTATGCGGGATTGGTCATCTTTGTCCTGCTCATGGTGGTCTGGCCGCTGATTACCCACCTGCGAGACCCGGATTTCCAGAAGCACATCGAGCAACACCGTGTGATGACAGGCATGTCCAAGGAGCAAGTGTTGCAAGCCTGGGGCGGCCCCCAGACGATCAATACAACCTTCACGAAGGATGGATTGCGCCGCGAAGAATGGATTTTCGAGGATTGGGAAAGCGCCGCGATTGTGAAACACCGGTATTTGTACTTCGAGGAAGGCATTCTCATCGGCGGCTGGTATGAAGGATCGGGTGAGCGCCGCGTGGCGGAAGTTCCCCCGGACAAACCCCACCCGAAGCTGTCACCCTAGACCCACTGTACACCGGCAGGCAAAATGAAAATTACGCTGACGCTTCCCGGATGGAAAGGCGCAGGCGGCTGAGAAGCGTATCCGCGCGGGCCCGGTCCGATTCTTCGACCAATACACGGGAGACCAGAAACGGCACGCCGGGGTAGAGACTGCTGACATGCTCGTCATGCACCACGTACGCAATGCGATTGCCGTCCAGCAAACTTTTGATCAACGCCAACTCGCCGATGTCTTGCGCGTTCGTGAGATGAATCAGCATGGCAGCCGCCTACAGGGGAAACCGGTCAATTGATTGCACTTTGCCTCGTTGCATCTTACACTCCCCTACACTCGGCCGTCAGCTAGGGCGTTTCGGTGATTCTCACGCGGCGTTCCTGGCCGGGACCGCCGGAGATCGTGAGCACCCGTTTCCATTCACGCACTTGGTAGATCGCCCAGGCATTGGGCTGCCCTTTGTAGAACGCATTGGGATCTTCGCCGCTGGCATTGAGGAAGATCGGTTCCGTAAATCCTTCTTCCAGGACATAGTCCAAAAGGGATTCGGCGGTGAAACCGCTACCGCGAAGCGTGACATCGGCCAGCACGTTCAAAATTTCGTCGGGATTCTGGACCGTGATAGGATTCATCGCCTCTTTCCGCTGCGGCAAATTGTAACGATGCCCCTTTCAAGAAGGCAAGACACATGACGCCTCGCATGACCAAGCCACGATTCCTCGATGCGCTCCTCAAGATAACGGATGCGAAACACCATTGGGCCTGGGAACACTTCGCCGCCGGGCGGCTCACCAAAGAGCAACTGAAGATCCATTTTCAGCAAGAATATGCCGTCTATGTTCGGGACTTCCCCGTCTTCCTGGCGCGCATCCACGGGAAGAATCCTCCGCCCTCCGTGCGCCGCATGTTGGCGGAGAACATCTATGAGGAGGACACCGGCGGGCTCTCCCTCGGAAAATCGCATCCTGAGCTGTTTCTGGCGATGATGGAAGGATTGGGATTCCCTGCACAGGACTTCCAGCACATTCGCCCTCTTCCGGCCAGCCGCGCATATCGAGCCTGGCTCGACAAGATGTCGACCCATCGCCAGTGGGTCATGGGTGCGGCCACGCTCGCCATATTTGTCGAGGGCAGCGTGAAAGACCGAAAAGAAATGCTTGAACCGTCCAAGCCGAAAAGCGCAGAAGATATTGAAGCGATCATTCAGAACCATCCGCTCGTCCGGCACCACGGCCTCTCGCCTGATTGCATGGATCTGATTCGCGCCCATCAACTGGTGGAGGCAGGACATCGTCATGACGCATACGATATGGTCGTCAATCACACGCCGCCCGCTCTCCAACGATCCGTCCTCGCCAATCTCAAGAAAAGCCTTTCTCTCTGGTTTCGGTACCGCGATGCCGTTGCGAGAGCTTGCGGCATCAAGAAGCCCTAGAGTGCCTCGCTTCCTCCTTGGGCTGCTCCTGTTTCTCCCCATCGGCTATCAGCCGTCAGCCATCAGCTCCACCATTCAGCAGGACATGGTGCTGGTGCCCGCGGGTGAATTCATCATGGGGACCGCCGAGGGCAGCGTTGGCTTAGCCGATGAACATCCTGAACGGCGCGTGTACCTCAGCGGCTTTTTGATCGATCGGTTTGAAGTCACGAACCGCGCCTATGCCTCGTTCGTGGAAGCCACCGGACATCGCCCTCCCGCCAACTCCAAGCCGTCCGTCACGCTCTGGGACAAGAATGCTCCCTTGCCGGGGATCGAAGAGCACCCGGTCGTGAATGTGAGCTGGAACGATGCAGCGGCCTATTGTCGCTGGGCGGGCAAGCGCCTTCCCACCGAAGCTGAATGGGAGAAGGCTGCGCGAGGAACGGACGGCCGCCGCTATCCCTGGGGCAACGACTGGGACATTGCCAAAGCCAATAGCGCCAGTTACTGGGCCGGGCGGACAATTGATTTTCAAAGCGGCGCCGAATGGGACGCCTTCTGGCTGAAGGGTGACGGGGCCCGTCTTTCAAAAGAAAAGGGCATCAAAGGCGAGGTGCTGACTCTGCCGGTCGGCAGTTTTCCGGAAGGCGCGAGTCCCTATGGGGTCCTTGATATGGCGGGCAACGCCGCCGAATGGGTCGCGGATTGGTTTGACCCCAATTACTATAAGTCGGCGCCGCTGACGGATCCGTCCGGTCCCGTCAGAGGAGCCATCAAAGCCATGCGCGGCGGCTCCTGGCTGAAACCAGCCGTAAGTTTGCGCACCAGCGACCGGGATTGGGGAGTCATGGATAGCCGCCCCAGCGGCACGGGATTTCGCTGCGCCAAGGATGCGCTGTGATCGGTGATTCAACGTCGAGAGGAACACCGACTTCCGGCTTATTGAGGAGGCCGCAATAGTAGAAGAGCCGGTCAATGCGAGCGACCGGCATGATCAAACCCAGGCCTTCCTGATCATGGGAAAAGTCGTACACGATCGACTCTTCCGGGACAAGGGTGCCTGCCATGACGACGGCAATCTCGATCGCGTCACCTTGTTGGACCTTCTGTAGCAGAGCCATCCGTTGATCAGCCGCGGGAATGGCGATTAAATTTCCCGGCAGATCCTCGTACTTGAAGCGAACCATGCCCCAACTGGTCAACGTGAATATGGGTCCCAGGGCCACAGGGAAGCCGCCGCTCTCTGGATCGTAGCGGGACAACTCCCCACTCCAGAGGAAGGCAATGCGCTGCCCTAGGGCCTCCGTGCCTTCCCTGGCCGCATCCCGTTCGCGGTTCAAATTGAACAGCCGCTCATCATGGTCCGGATCGTGATGCCCGTGACCATAGAGTGCCGACCAATCCGGCGGCGTGCCGTCCAACGACTGAAGGAATTGTTCGAGGGCGGCCGGTTCAATGAGCACCTGCGTGCCCGGTGGAAGTTGCGCATGGAGATCGTTCAGACTGAGAGGGAGAAGCCGCGTAACGCCCAGCGGTTCTTCAGCAAAGACAGAGGATGGAAAGATAAGAAGCGCGATCGCAGCGATCCAACGAAGACAGAAAAGAGTCCTCCTGTCAGTCCGACCCTGCCTGTGCCAGTCTCTGTTCAAAGCTATGCCGCAGGGACTGCCCTGCCTCATTGGCCGGATCGAGGACACCCGCTTGAATCAGGACACCAATCCTTGGGCGGGGATCGATCCGCGTCAGCGCATCACGACTAAGCGACGAAGTCTCAACGACGTTCTGATAGGTCTTCAACCAGGATTCCGTGACGGCGCGCAGACCGGCGTCTGTCGGCTTCATCTTTCCCAACGTCACTTGCTGCAGCAACTTGATGATGGGGTCCGATTGCGAGATGGTGGCGATCGCTTGCCGCAAATCGGCGTCGTGGGAATCCGACATGGACGTCAATTCATCGAGCAGGCGCCCGGCCCCCTTGAATCGCCGCAACTCCCGCAGGCTCCTCCTCCGCCGGATGGCACCCATCCACCGGTCGCACCGACGCCGAATGCGGAGAATTGCTTTTCCAAGCGGGTCGCCTTGCATTGTGGACAAGCCGCCTCCGCCGATCCCTGGATCAGCAGCTCAAAGCGATGATTGCATTCACGGCACACATATTCGAAGATAGGCATGGCTCATTCTCCTTGTGGTGAGCGGTATTATAAAGTCGCGTTCGGCGGATCGCAACGACAGGAGCCTCATGTATCAGGAAGAGAAATCGTTCACGCTGAGATTTACCCTTGAAGCCTCCTTCCCGGACGACTACGAGGGCGAAGAAGACAACACAGCCTGGGTGCGCGAGTGGGAAGCGCTGATCAAGCCGGAACTCTTAAAGCTGGTCTTTGAGGCGCTCCGCCGACGGCCTGGATGGACTGCGCACATTCGAAACAGAGGCGCGTCGCCGGCGGACGAGATCGAAGTGGTCTTGGCGCGCGACTTTTCCAAGCCGCGGCCTTTTTCGATTTCATGATGACACCCCGAGAAATCGGCCTCTACGTCCACATTCCGTTCTGCAGGCAACGGTGTCATTTCTGCGCCTTTTATCTTGAAGTCGCCCGCGCCGAGCGGATCGACGCCTTCTGCTCGGCGCTCGAACAGGAGATTCTTCTCCATCGAGAACAAGACATTCTCGCCGGTCGGCCGCTGAAGACCATCTACTTTGGAGGAGGAACGCCCACCGCCATTCCCGTCAAGAAACTGATCGCGCTTCTTGATTTCATTAGAGAGACATGGCCGATCAGTTCAACAGTGGAAGTCACAGTCGAAGCTCATCCCTCAACCGTCACGGCCGACGAGCTGCGAGCGCTGGGCGAGGCCGGAGTCAATCGCATCAGTTTCGGCGCCGAGTCCATGGACGATCGAGATTTAGGGGCCATCGGACGCCCCGGGACAGTGCGCGATACCCAAATCGTCGCCGCCGAAGCCCGGGCTGCCGGCTTGACCAATATTAATCTGGATCTCATGTACGGATTGCTGAGCCAAACCATCGAGTCATGGACCGACACGCTGCAGGCCTTGCTTGCGCTCGACCCGTCACATGTATCCTGTTACGCGCTGACGATCGAGGAGGGGACCAAGCTGGCTCAGGACATGGCGCGCGAGCTTGTCAGGAAACCCGACGAATCGCTTCAAATTGAGATGGAATCAGCGGCCGAGGCACTCCTGGCTTCAGCCGGGTACCAGCGTTATGAAATTTCGAACTATGCCAAACCAGGATCACAATGCCGCCACAATCTGTTGTACTGGACCGATCAGGATTATCTTGGCCTCGGTCCCAGCGCCCAGTCGTATGTGAATGGAGTTCGCTTCGGAGCCATCGCGGACCTGAGCGCCTATGTGGATCTATTGGGCAAGGGCTCGCTGCCGCTCATAGAACGCACGGAACTGTCCGCGGCTCAACAACAACGGGACGCGCTGGTGTTCGGTCTCCGTCTCATCGACGGAGTCTCTCGGAATGCCCTCGACACAGACGCATCACAGACGATTCTTGAACAACTCATGGGAAAAGGCCTGATAGAATCGAATGAGGATCGTGTGAAGCTCACACGGTTGGGGCAGCGCTATGCAGACACCGTGGCAGGAGAGCTTTTTTAACAGGGCGCAAAAGACGTTTTAAGTACAGGCTCTTACAGGACGCTCAAACAGGTCATCAATCTCGCCCTCCTAGCCCCGGCGCGCCGGGACGCGTCGTTCCGCGATCAAGGCCGCAGGCGAGGAAAAATCCGAGCGTAGCCTCTGGGCTACGTTGAGATTTTTTCCGAGCTGAGAACGAAGTTGGGGCCTGTTTCAGCATCCTGCCATCCGTTTAGTGGCGGACCACCAGCACATGCAAGGCCGCGTCGGTCAAAATGCCGGCCCAGGCAACGGCATTGAGCCGCACGAGAGAGTGGTTCCCGCGCTTCCAGAAGTGAATCAGCGCCAAGACCAGGCAGACCTGCGTCAAGAAGGAAAACGGCCGGTGGAGGTGCGCTGAGACCAGTCCACGTTCGCTGGCGATGGCCGAGGCGGCCGCCAGAAAATACCCCGAGAACGCGCCGATTTGCAGCCAACGCCCTTTCCCCTGTTCCCCCCGCCGCACGACAAACACCAACGCCCACGTCAAACACACAATCACCACCAGCAACAACAGCGGAAACAGCGGCCACCAGACTTTGGCGTCGAGCATGGGGCCGCACTGTAGCAGCCCTCCTCCAGGCGGTCAACCGGGCAACCCACATTGACAAGCTAGCCGAGACGGTAGGAGACTATGCAAAAAGCTGGTCGAGGACACCCCATGCCTGTGAACATGGACCCATCCAAGAAACGCCGAAAGACTCAGCCTGCGCCTGAGACGCCCGCGGAGCAGCCGCAGTCAGCAGAAACTTCAGCCGCGCCGGCCGCTGCCTTCGGAGAAGAAACTCCGGCCGATCGCGAAAAAGATATGGCGGACGCCGAATGGAAAAATTTGTGGGACGCGACTGAAGTGATCGATATGGATAAGATTTGACCGGCGGCCGGCCCTTAGGCGGGCAGAAAAAAGAACGCGACCGCCAACATCGCGTACACACCGACAAGCATCACCCCCTCCATCCAGTGCGATTCCCCGTCCATCGACACAAAACCGAGAATGAGGACGGACATCGTCACCGCCGCTACTTCGAAGGGTGTAAAGATCAGATCGAGCGGATGGCCGAAGAAGTAGCTGGCAAACACCAGCACCGGCGCGACAAACAGCGCGATTTGCATGCTGGAGCCCACGGCAATCCCCAGTGCCAGATCCATTTTATTCTTCATCGCCATCAGGACGGCCGTGGAATGCTCGGCCGCATTGCCCACCAGCGCTACTAGAATGACGCCGACAAACACTTGCGTCAGCCCCAGTTGATGGGCCGCCGGTTCGATGGCGCCTACCAGCATTTCGCTCATCACGCCGATCAGGACGGTGACCGCCGTCAATACACCGAGCGACATGCGGTAGCTCCACGGCTTTTCACCGATATCTTCGGCATCATGCGAGCCGCCGGCAAACACATGGCGGTGGGTCTTGAGTGAGAACGCCAGACTCAGGCAGTAGATGAGAAATAAGATGACGGCGATAAGCAGGCTCAACTCATGCTCGATCGTCACGCCGCGATCGGCGGCGGTGAAATGAAACAGCGCGGGAATAACCAGGCTAACCGCGGCCAGCACGAGCAGGCTCGAGCCCATGCCGGCGGCCGTCTGGTTGAACTTTTGCCGCTCGTACTTCATGCCGCCCGCTATCATCGACGCTCCGAGCACGAGCAGCACGTTGCCGATGATGGATCCGGTGAGGGATGCTTTGACCACGTCGTGCAATCCTTCACGCAGCGCCATGAGCGCAATAATCAATTCGGCCGCATTGCCGAGAGATGCATTGAGCAGACTTCCGATTCCCGCTCCGACATGGCATGTCAGATGTTCGGTCGCCCGTCCGAGCAAACCGGCCAAAGGAATGATCGCCAGGGCGGAGGTCAGAAAGACGAGGAGCGGGTCGGCCTTCAGGAATTCCAGCGCCACCGTCACGGGAATGAAGATGAGGAAAAGATCCAGCCAGGATGCAAACAGATGTCGCACGGCCGGACAGTAGCATGAAGCCGTTTCATTGTCGATGAAACACTCGTCCCTTTGCCGTTTCGGCGATTTGCAAATGAACCAAGCGGCGCCGAAGGATGCCGATGCCTTCGGCTATGGATCTGCCCTGCTGAAAACGTCGGCTGCGCTGGTGTATACACTAGACCCTGCCGTCGCTTCACCGTAGCCACCGATTCACATTGTGCGTCGCAGGCTCGCGTGGTGGAGCGTGATGGCCTGAAGCTGGAGCATACTCTCATTGAGAAAGCCGGATATTAGCCGAGCGCTGCTCTGATCATTTTATTATGCCCACACCTGCTACCCCCCAGACCATTCCCGAGACCACGGAAGACGTTCAGATCGGAGCGGGAGATGGGTTTGAAGCGCGCGTGATCGTCTACAACTGCGAGTGCCACACCTATCAGCAGGTGATCGACTTATTTTGCCGGTTTATTCCCGGCATGACGTCGTCCAAGGCGTTTGAATTGGCCTATCGGATCGATCACGAGGGGGAGGCGATGGTCTTTGCGGGGACGACGGAGCAGGCCGAGGACATTGCGGTAAAACTGGCGGGAGGCGGATTGCGGGTGTCGGTTCAGTAGCAACAGGGTTGGACGATTATTTGTGCTTCGCTTTGGGCTTGGCGGATTTATCGGCCGAGGACTTTGCACTCTTCGCGACGGGCTTTGCGTGTTGGGTGCCGGCTTGCTTCGCCCCTTTTCCTCCTCCTTTAGAGGAAGATTTTCCACCCCTGCTTGGTTTCACCGGCACCATATAGGTCGAAGTCTTGTTCACCTTCGCAAGTTGGTCGCCACTGAGCACACGGACCTGGTACAACTCGAAGAGCTTGTTGATGGCCTTGGCATCGCCTTTTCGCGCCGCATTGAGCAGCCGGCGGCGGGTGTTCATTTCCTCTTCTTCAGTATGGGAAGCAGCTCGTCGTTCCATGCCCATCCTTTCTCAGTACACACCCTTGATCGCGCCCACGTCGATCAGCCAACCGCAGCCGAAAAAATCGGGGAAGTATATCAGAATCAAGAGGAATTTTGGAATATTCTGTTTGAGACCGCTTGGAAGCGGTTGAAAGTGGGAAGCTGGCGGCCCACGTCAGTCATCGACGCGACCAGGGATTCCACCATTGAGGGTCTTTAAGAGCGCCGGGTATAATCGCTGCACATTCACCAATTTTTCATAGGAGATCCCATTGTGGAACATCATACACAAGAACAACCGACCGTTGCCGACGACCCCCGAGCCCGCGAGCTGCTCCGCCAGGCCTTCGAGAAGACCGCCCGCTGGCAAAAAGATTTCAAAGGCTTCACCGCCGACCTGACCGTGAACGTGAACGGGAAAGAAACCAGCGGCTCCGTGATGGTGAAAGGACCGCGGGAAGTCACGGTTCAACTGGACGATGCCGATGTCCAGAAGTGGGCGCAGGAACAACTCGGCATGATCTCCGTCCACCGCGGTCCGCGGAGCTTCGAAGAATCCGACGGTAAGTACTCCCTGACCATGGAGGAAGACGGCCATCCCTTCGGAACCAAGCTGAACATCCATGGCTCCAATTCCTTTTACCGCATCAAAGACAATCGCATCACCCAGATCAATCGCAAGATGGCGCATCCCGGCATGGCGCCGTTTGCCTTTACGATCAACGTCGAAGAAAGCGCCGTCACGCAGGATGGGAAGAATCTGACGACCAGGTACACCGTCTACTACTATTCCCCGACCGACGGCAAACTGAACAACGTCGAAAGCTTCACCGACAGCCATGTGCGCGTAGGATCATCCGATCTGCCGGCCACCCGCCGAATCATCAGCTTCGAAAACGGCGAAGTCGTTGTGAAGAACCTGACGTTCAAGAATCACCGGTTGCTTTAATCACATGACAAAATCCAGCAGGATGGTCAAAAAGGCCGTCCGGCGAGGCCGCAGCGAGCGCGGGCGCGAGACATACAAATCTGGTACGTTGAGCGCCCAAGCGACGCGAGAACGAAGCTGGCGGACTTTTTCACGGTCAAAACGGCACAACGCGCCGAGAGGCAGCCTCATCACATTAGATCAAGAAGCCCCTACCTCCACCCCTCCCCGTTCGTCCCGCCTCCGAAGCCGCCCCAGTTGCCGCCGAACCCGCCTTGGCCTGTTCCCCAATACTCGCCCTTCTGAATGCGGCGATAGGGATGGCGCAGATCCGGGCGGCTGATCCACCAGAAGAAGGAGATCGCGCCGATGCTGGTGAACAGGGTGATCCAGAAGCCGACGCCTTTGAAATGTGTCTTCCCCAGGGAGCCGACGCGTACGTCTTGTGCCGGGGCAGCCAGGGCAACGACCGTCCGATACAGCCCTTCGCCAAAATGGCCGAGCTGGATGGCGGGATGGAGATACGCGCCGCCGACCTCACTCATGATGGCCGGCGTAATGACCGGCAGCATCTGGCGGCCCAGGGTCATCGCGGCCTGGCGTTCTTGCACGGCCACGAGCACCATCACTCCATGTTCCTGTTGCGCGGAGCCGATGCCCCATTTTTCATAGAGGGCTGTCGCATACTCATTCGCCGATCCGAATGGCTTAATCGTCGGCACGGTGACCACGACCATCTCGACGCCGGTCTTTCGTTCAAGGTCTTGGCAGACGGAACGGATGCGGGCTTTCCACTCGTCATCCAATACGCCGGCATGATCGCTGACATAGCCCAGGGGACCCGGCAGCTGCGGTCGTTCTTTCGGACGCTCGTACAGCGAAGCCTGGCCTGCGCCGGTCCAGGTGACCAGCAAGATGCTCAAGATAAGCACGATGGCGCTCGGCCGTACGTCGGTCATCATTTTCCCTGCCCGACTCGTGCTTCCACCGTAGCCACCAATCGCCCGAGGCTCGCAAGATATCGATTCATGAGCCTCGGCACTTCCTTTTGACCGGGAGAAATCTGCCCTCGTTTCAGCAGCCACGCATCGCGCAAACCGGACAGATCTATTTCACAAGAGGCTTCAATGTCTTTCACAAGCGGTTCGCCATGGGACAGCACCGGCCGACCCATCACGCGTTGCACGCCGCGCAACACCGGCAACAGGGCGGTGACGGACAAGGGCAGAAGAATGGTCGCCGCCTCTTCCGTGCCGCCGCCTTCTACGAATCGCTGCCGCACGCGCAGGAGATTGCCGCGCAGGCTCTGCAAGACTTCGCCCGCGAGAAAGCGCGTATCGACTTTAAAGCCGACAAAGGGATCCTGCCCCCACAGCACCCGATGACATTCATGGATGTCGAGATATTCGAGCGGAAACACCGACGCCGCCGACTGCAGATCGTCTTTCGTGAGAAACAACGGGACCACGATCTGCTCTTTGCTCCACCGCTTGTGAATGCCGTTATACTGTTTCAACAGCTCGACATCGTACGACGAGAGGAAGAGCAACAGATTCAGATTTGACCGGCCGGGCAGGAATTCTCCCCGCACGGCACTGCCGTATAACAGCATTCCCTCCAACTGGTTGCCGTAAGTCTTCACCACGTCTTTCACATAGGACCGCAGCAATTGCTGCGTCTCGTCCGGCAACCCGTCGATGGTCCAGTCTCCAGACGACATACTCCTACCTCGCATCTCCTGCTGTCATATCATGGGCCGACGGATCGGGCAGAAATCCCACAGCCATCATGCGATCAATCAAGTTAAACGGCGCCGAACGGCGCAGGCCCGCCGTGGTCGAGAGCACGCGATAGCGCAAGCGCGCATTGCGATCCAGCGTGCGGAAGACGCGATCGCGCAGAAACCCAAGAACAGGATTCGCCGTATTCCAGAACAACACTTGTTCATCCGCCAGCCGCTGCAGCATCGTCACCTGCGGGCGCCGCGCCTCCTCATAGCTCTTCAGTTTCGCAGCAGAGAAGTTCTTCTCCGTCAAACAGTCCGGCAAGAGATCCGCCAAGGTCATCGCATCGACCATCGCCTGCATGCGCCCTTGCGAGGCATGCGGGTTCATCGCATGCGCCGCGTCGCCGATCAACACGGCGCCATCCGCCACCCACGTCGGGGTGCGCACGCGCCCGGTGGGCATAAAGGCCGTTTGGTTCCAGTCGCGCAGCGCCCGGAAGAGCGGCTCGCTGGATGGATCAATGGCCGTCCAGGCCTGCTGCAAGGCGGGAATCCCCTGTACTTTCACTCGATCATACGATCCGGCTGGGATCATGTAGAAGAGATAGACCTTGTTGCCGGCGGCGGGGAACATGCCCAGGATGGTTTTCTTTCCGACGAAGTACTTGGCTTCGGTCACCGGCATCGGCGCATCCAATATGGCAATCAGATAGCCCTGCGGATACCGATGCACATCAGCGGGAATCTGGAGCGCCTCCCGCACTTTTGAAAAAGCTCCATCCGCTCCGACCACCACCTTCGCCTGCACCCTCACCGTTTCGGATCCCCGTGCAGCCGTGAGCCCGACGATCCGATTGTGCTCCCGCAGCAAGCCCGTGAAGGTCGCTCCGTACCACAACGAGACAGACCGTTCGGCTTGAATGGCATCGAGGATGGCGTGATGCGCGACATTCGGCAGCGTCACCACGGCCCGGTTGTAGGGCGGCGGAAGATCACCGTAATCGACCGTGCAGAGCCGCTCGCCGCCCACGCGGCAGAAATGAAATTTGCGCACCGTGCGGGTGGATTCAACCGGCAGCTTGCTCAACAGCCCGAGACGGTCCAATACTTGTTGCCCATTGGGCTGCAGAATTTCTCCCCGCAAGCCTTGCGGCGGTCCGGGTGCCTGTTCCAGCACGATGGTGCGGATGCCCTTCTGCGCGAGCGCGAGCGCCAGCACCGCTCCGCCGCCGCCCGCTCCGACCACGGCTATGTCTGTGTGTTCAGTCGCCACGCATCACCTGAGAAGGCCAAGGTTTAGGCCTGCCCGATTATTTCCATTCTGAAAACCGCGTCTCGTCCTTCCACATCGACAAAAACTTCTCGCGCGCCTTCACGGACGTGGCATGGTCTCGGATCACATCCAGGCGTTCGTCATTGTAACGGTTGCCGCTGGTCGTGTGATTCATCGATCCGTTCATATTGACTTCATCATCGACCACGACTTGTTTGAGATGCATCAGGCCGTCGTGCTGATTCACTTTGACGGGAATACCAGCCAGCCGCAGCGTGGCCACGGCGGCCTGTTGCTTTTCATCGTTCACACGCTCTCGATCGGTCAGGACGCGCACGTCTATCCCGCGCTTTTTCGCCTCGACCAGCGCTTTGACGGCAAGCGGAGAGGTTAATCCATAGACCGCGACAAAAATATAGCGGGTGGCGTGATCGTACATCTGCACCACGTGCTTGAGCGGTTCATCTTCCGGGGAATACCAGACATCGAGCGTCATGGCCGAGGCGACGTGGCTCGCCCCGAGCGAAACCATTGTCGCGAGGCAGACAAGAAGGCCTATGCAGGCCCTCCGGTATGAGCGGGATAAGAGAAACCAGGTCATTCCAGTTCGAAGAGGTCGCGGAAGTGGTCTTCGGACGACTCCCAGGCTTGAGGCGCATGGGTCTGCAACCACCGGCGCAGGAACTGCTTCTGCGCCGGCGTGAGCGTCTGCTTGATCTGGTGAGACCTCCCCTGCAAGGGCTGCAGAAACCCGACCTGCTTGCCCACATCGAGCGTCGCCGTGCGCACATAGACGTTGGTGAACGCCGAGGGCTTGTCCTCTTCGCCCTCGCCTTGCACCCAGACGGACAGAAACTTGTCGAAGGTCAGACCGGCGCTGTCCATGGCCGGTTCCGTATCGTGAAAGAGCTCGTTTTCGGACTCTTTCAACGGGATGGCTTCCGATGCGCGAAAGAGAAAATTCTTTTTCCACATGAGCAAGGTTCCCGAAAAGAGTCGGCATAGTGGCGGCGAAGCCCATGCAAAGTCAAGCAACGCGCGGGCTGAGGTCGAATCCAATGATGCGCCGGTGTCTCTTACTCCTGCTGCCGCCATTGACAATGTGAGTACGCCTTTGCTACTTTGCAGAATTCCTTAATCTCTAGGCCAACTTGGGAGAATCCATGCAGGTCAAGATCAACGGGAAAGCGGAGGAGATCCAGGGCGGAACCGTCCTTGATTTGCTCAAGACCAAGAAGATTGAACCTCAAATGGTCGCCGTCGAGGTCAACGATAAGATGCTGGAGCGTGATCATCTGGCCACCACCCACCTGAATGAAGGGGACCACGTCGAGTTCCTCTTCTACATGGGAGGGGGCCGGTGACAATGATCCTGCATAAAGAAATCACTGAACTGATCGGAAAGACTCCCCTCGTCCGACTGAATCGGCTCTCGAAACCGGGCTCTGCCACCATCTATGGCAAGGTTGAATTTTTCAATCCCGGCGGGAGCGTGAAGGATCGGATCTGCCTCAACATGATCAACGAGGCGGAGCGGCAGGGCAAGCTGAAGCCGGGCGGCACTATCGTCGAACCGACCAGCGGCAATACCGGTATCGGGCTGGCGCTGGTGGCAGCGGTGCGAGGTTATAAACTGATTCTCGTGATGCCGGAAAGCATGAGCATGGAACGGGCGAGCTTATTGTCGTCCTACGGCGCCCAGCTTGTGCTGACGCCGGCCTGGGAAGGCATGAAGGGCTCGATCAAGGAGGCGGAAAGCATCCTGGCGCAGAATCCGTCGTACTTCATGCCGGATCAATTTTCAAATCCGGCCAATCCGGCCATGCACAGGATGACGACCGCGCCTGAAATTTGGGATGCGCTTGAAGGCAAGATCGATGCGTTTGTCGCGGCGGTAGGAACCGGCGGCACGATTACCGGCTGCGGCGAGGTCTTCAAGGAAAAGAACCCGAACGTGAAAGTGATCGCCGTCGAGCCCGCCGGCTCACCCGTGCTTTCGGGCGGCGACCCGGGGCCGCATAAGATTCAAGGCATCGGCGCCGGCTTTATTCCCAAGGTCTTGAATCGGAAAATTCTTGATCGCGTCATGACGGTGACCGACGACGAAGCCTATCAGACGGCCAAGCAGCTCTCGAAGAAAGAGGGGTTGCTAGTCGGCATTTCCGCCGGCGCGAATGTGTTTGCCGCTCAGAAGATCGCCGACGAGCTTGGTCCCGGCAAGAACGTGGTGACGATTCTCTGCGACACGGGCGAGCGGTATATCAGCATCGAGAAGTATTTTAATATCTGAACGTGAAGCGTGATAGGTGATGCGTTATGCGTGCTAACCGCCCCGGACACCGAATTTCCTATCAGTCAACGATCAACGCATCACGCGTGACGCATCGCGCATAACGGGTTCTATGGAATTCACCGAAGAGCAAATAAACCGCTACAGCCGGCATATCTTGCTGCCGGAAGTGGGCGGCAAGGGACAGAAGAAGATCGCCAAGTCGAAGATTCTTCTGGTCGGCGCCGGGGGCCTCGGCTCACCGGCTGCGCTCTACCTGGCCGCTGCGGGCGTGGGCACGATCGGTCTCATCGACAGCGACGTGGTCGATCTTACCAACCTCCAAAGGCAGATTCTCCATCACACGCCGGATGTGGGACGCCCCAAAGTACTGTCTGGAAAAGAAAAGATTCAGGCGTTGAATCCCGACGTACACGTCTCGATGTACGAAGAGCGGCTGACCGCCGGCAATGCGCTTAAAATCTTCGGCGATTATGATGTGATCATTGACGGGGTGGATAACTTCACGGCCAAGTTCCTGATCAACGATGCCTGCTTCTTCGCCAATAAGCCGTTGGTGCACGGCGGGATCCTGCGATTCGACGGCCGTGTGACCACGATCATCCCGAAAAAGTCGGCCTGCTATCGCTGCGTGTTCAAGACGCCGCCGCCGGCCGGTCTGGTCGCATCCTGCCAGGAAGCCGGTGTCATCGGCGTATTGGCGGGTATCATCGGGACGATCCAGGCGACGGAAGCTCTGAAGCTGGTGCTCGGCATCGGCCGGCCCTTGACCGACCGCATGCTCGACTTCGACGCGAAGAAGACGCAGTTCCGAGAAATCAAAGTGAAGCGTAATCCCCACTGTGCCTTGTGCGGAGAGCATCCGACGATCACCGAGTTGTTCGACGATGGAGATCCCTATGCAGGCTGTGCAGTTCGACCTTAAGATCCAACAACCTAGCGTGGTGTGGCCATGAGCAAAATGAAAGCCCTGGTGTGCCGGGAGTGCGGCAAGGAGTATCCGACCAAAGCCATTCACGTCTGCGAGATGTGCTTCGGTCCCCTTGAAGTGAAATACAACTACGAGGAGATCAGGAAAAACATCTCCCGCAAGAAGATCGCGGACGGCCCGCACAGCATGTGGCGGTATATTGATCTTCTTCCGGTCGAAGGGACGAACTTCGTCGGTCCCCATGCAGGCTTCACGCCGATGGTCCGCGCGAAGAATCTCGGCGCCTATTTGGGTCTGGACGAGCTCTACATCAAGAACGACACGGTGAACCATCCGACCCTCTCGTTCAAGGATCGCGTGGTCGCCGTCGCGCTGACGCGCGCGCGGGAGCTGGGATTTGAAACCGTGGCCTGCGCGTCCACCGGGAACCTGGCGAATTCCGTGTCAGCCCACGCGGCTGCCGCCAATCTGCACTGCTATGTGTTCATCCCCGGCGATCTGGAGGCCGCGAAGGTGCTCGGCAATTTGATTTACAAGCCCAACGTCGTGGAAGTCGAAGGGAACTACGACGACGTGAACCGTCTCTGCAGCGAAATCGCCGGCGAGCATGGGTGGGCGTTCGTGAACATCAACATTCGTCCGTACTATGCGGAAGGATCGAAGACGCTGGCCTATGAAACGGTCGAGCAGCTCGGATGGAAGACGCCGGATCAAGTGGTGATCCCGATGGCGTCCGGCTCGCTCCTGACGAAGATCTGGAAGGGCCTGAACGAAATGCATACGTTGGGTCTGGTGGATTCCCTCCGCACCAAGATCAACGGCGCCCAGGCGGAAGGCTGCTCCCCTATTTCGACGGCATTTAAAGCCGGCCGTGATTTCTTCAAACCGGTAAAGCCAAAAACCATCGCCAAATCGTTGGCGATCGGCAATCCGGCGGACGGCTACTATGCGCTCAAAGCCACCGCGGAGAGCAAGGGCGCCATGGACATGGTGACCGATGAAGAGATAGTGGAAAGCATCAAGCTGTTGGCGCAGACCGAAGGCATCTTCGCCGAAACGGCCGGCGGCGTGACCATCGGTGTGCTGAAGAAACTGGTGAAGCAAGGCATCATCAAGAAACATGAGGTGACGGTGGCTTACATCACGGGCAACGGACTGAAGACGCAAGAGGCGGTGATCGATGCGGTCGGACGGCCGACCCGCATTCAGCCGAGCCTCGTGAGTTTTGAGAAAACCTTTAAGATGGGTAAGAACGGTGGTGGTGACGCATGATTAAAGTCCGCATCCCGACTCCCCTTCGTCCGCTGACCAAAGGCCAAGGAGAGGTCGAAGCCAAAGCCGGCAGCATTACGGAAATGATCGAGACGCTCAACAGCGCGCATCCGGGCTTGAAGGACCGGCTGTGCGACGAGTCGGGGGAATTGCGCCGGTTCGTGAACATTTACGTCAATGAAGAAGACATCCGTTTTCTCAAGGGGAAGGAGACCTCCCTCAAGGATGGCGACGAAGTCTCTATCGTGCCGGCCATCGCAGGAGGGTAATCATGACAAGCTTACGTTTTCACATTCGATTTCCTGAAGAAAAGATCAAGGAGCCCGTCATTTACCAGATCGGACATGAGTATAAGGTGGTGACCAACGTCCGCCGCGCCGACGTGCGGGAAACCACCGGCTGGATGGACGTGGAACTGACCGGAGAGACCGGCGAAATAGAACGCGCCGTTGAGGGGCTCAGAAAGAAGGGCGTCCTCGTCGATCCGATCGAATTGAACGTGGTGGAATGAGGAGGTTGAACGTAATGCGTTATGCGTAATGCGACCAATCTTTAGTCTTGCGCATCGCACTTCACGTGTCACGCATCACGATTGTTATGGAACTGACTGAACAGCAAATCCAACGCTATAGCCGGCACATCATCCTCCAGGACGTGGGCGGCAAGGGGCAGATGAAGCTGAACAAGGCGAAAGTCTTGCTCATCGGCGCCGGCGGCCTGGGATCCCCGGCCGGGCTCTATTTGGCTGCGGCCGGGATCGGCACGATCGGCCTGGTCGATGGCGACGTGGTCGACTTGTCGAATCTCCAGCGGCAAATCATGCACTCTACCGCCACAGTCGGCCAGCCCAAGGTGGAATCAGGCCGGAAGACGTTGTCGGCCATCAATCCGGAAATTACGATCAAGACCTATCACCAGCTTGTCGATGCTGAGAACATTCTGGATCTGGTGTCCCAATATGACGTCGTCCTGGACGGCTCGGATAATTTCACCACGCGTTTCCTGGTCAACGATGCCTGCTTCTTCGCGAAGAAGACGTTGATCTCGGCCAGCATGTTCCGCTTTGAAGGACAGTTGACGACCATCAAGCCGCACGAAGGCTATCCCTGCTATCGATGCTTGTACCCCGAGCCGCCTCCGGCCGGGTTAGTGCCGAATTGTCAGGAAGCCGGTGTGCTCGGAGTGCTCGCCGGGACCATGGGCATTCTGCAGGCGTCGGAAGCCATCAAAGAAATTCTCGGCATCGGCGAGACCATCGCAGACAAGCTGCTCATCTATGATGCGCTGGAGATGAAATTCCGCAAGGTCGGACGGCCCAAAGATCCCGCCTGCCCGCTCTGTGGTCCCAATCCAAAAATTAAGGACCTCAGCATCGATTACACAGTCAGTTGTACGATCTGACGCACGTGGCTGACCTCGTCATTCCCCAGCGCATCCTTGACGACATCGTCGCGCATGCCAGGGAACTCACGCCCTACGAATGCTGCGGCCTGCTTGCGGGGACCAATCAGACGGTCAGCCGGCTCTACCGGATCAAGAACATCGTCGCGCTGGAAGGCGCGCAGAACCTGTCTTCGTTCGACCCAGCCAAAGTCGCGCACCTGGAACGGCTTTCACCGGCGGAGCGAGCGGAAATTGCCTTCGTCATGGATATGCAGGATTTCTCAGCGGCCAAGAAAGACATGCGCAACAAAAGCCTCGACCTCCAGGTCGTCTACCATTCTCACCCTCACGATCCGGCCCGGCCGTCGGTGACCGACATCAAAATCGCCACCGATTATGAAGAGATCTGGCCGAAGATCAATCTTCCCACGCCGGCCTATCTCCTCGTCTCGCTCATGGATGCAAAGCCGGACATCAAGACCTATTGGATCAAAGCCGGCCAGGTCTCGCAGGCCGACGTCGTAGTCGGATAATCTGCGTTTTTGCAGTTTCCTTCTATTTCCCGGAGTGCAATAATACGCGCATCATCCACCCCGGTCGAGGAGCGTTACTCATGCGCATTCCACAATCATCCGTCTTCTTCCTCCTCTCCCAGTTTTTGCTCATCACCCTTTTCCTGATACCGGCCTTCGCCGAAGAGCGCAGTTTCTACAGCCCCGTCATTTTCATCGACAAGGAAAAGAATCAGATCCTCATCTCAACCAGCGCCAAAGTCTTTTACATTGAAATCAGCGAAGCAGCCAAACCCTACATTGATAAGTTGCCGGAAGGGGTGCTGGTGGATTTCGTCGTGGAGATGCGCGGCGATCAGCCGCCGCTCTTGAAGAGATGGCACGTCACCGGCGGAGAGTCAGAATGTCGCATTTTCGACGGAACGAAGTGCCGGTAGCCGAAGCCGGTCACTGGTCAATAGTCAATGATCTTTCAAAAGCAAGGATCTCGATCCTCACGAGATCTTTTTTCGGATGTCCGCTTTGGCGGTTTCCCAATCAACGAATCGAGACTGTCCCTCTGTGAGCCGTTGCCGGCGCTCATCCAGGACTTCTTTGTGCCAAGCGGGGGACTGAACGGCTTCCGGGGTACGGGCGAGGTCTACCTCAGCACCAAACAGATTCAAATCTCCTTAACGTTCACGTTCTCTCATGATGTACGAAACCGCCCAGCCACAAATCAAGAACTCCCGATCTCAGGCCTGGTGGACTTCGTGGTGAAAATGCGCGGCGACGGCAAGATGCCGCTGATCAAAACGTGGAAGGTGAAATCCGGGGAATCGACCTGCATGTACTTCAATGGGAAGGAGTGCAAGTAGCGATACGATTCAAGTTCGCAGGTAAAGCATTTCGATCGGCAAACCCATCAGGTCATGCGATGGGTCCCCAACCAACGATACCAACTCTCCTCGTCTTGCTTCAGCTGTAACAAAAGCGACGGTCGCATCTAACATATCATCCTCTTGCACCTCTCCACGCAAGGTCTTTGAAAGAGCATCCTTCAAGAGAGATAAAACACCGACCTCGTATTCTTTCAGAACCCGAAGTCGCTCTTCTCTTCCCTCTCTGGTAGCCTTACTATGTTTCATTGGATTTCGGTCGGCCAGTGCCCAGAAGCAAACCTCAGGATGAACCTCACGAATCACCTTGTGAACGTTCCTGCCGCTTGTTAGTAATTTATCAACTTGCCTAACTTTCTCACTGATGCCCCATGTCTGTTTCCCAATACTCCTTCCAATACACTTCTGGTTGATCCTCAGTGCCCGTTCAATTCCGTTTGCAGCAAGTGCTTCTCGACAAGGGACAGGAAACACGCTCGAGTTCCGTGGCTTTCCAAGAATCTGCCTGGCTATACGGTCACATGGACGAATTGGAGCGTCGGCCCACGGCAGACCAATCGGAACATCGATAAGAATTCGTTCAGCACCGGAAAACGCAGACGCCAATTCATCGACTGTGGAGAACAGTCTCCACTCCAATCCCCCTGCATTGCGTGTCACGACAAACCATCCGGCCTTGCAGCCATCGACCCCAACGTGTTGTCCCATCTCACTCCGTACGGGTCATAGCCAATTCATCGCCTAGCAAAGGGAAAGGCTCTCAAGTCATCCGAAAATCAGTCAACTGATAGAAAGAGGAAAAGGTAAAGAGGCTATTCCGAACTCCCAGCATGTCGTCGACGAGAGGGCGATTGATATCCGTACAGCCGGGGCAGATGGTGTCGAAGAGAGGCTTGAAGTTGCCGGAAAACCCTTGCGCTGGCACCAGTGCGATGAGCGGGCCTACCTACTTGAACCTGTTCACTACAGTTACTATGCAGCAATGCCCTCGACAACCAACTGACTGACATCGGTCCGTTTGCTCGCATGTTCGAAGGTAATAGCGCAGACGTTACCCTTTGCATCGACATCAAGAACGGTATTTTCATCCAAGTCTTTGGATTCCGCGATGTCGCTATCCCGAAATTCGATGTAGAGCGTATCGGTATCCTCAAAGTAGCTGACTTTCATGGCGTGAACCTCCTATCGAAGAATGCATTATGCACGGTTTGTCCATCAGGCAGCAAGATGACCCGGAGGTAACGGCCATCCATTTCCTCGATTTTCGCCCATTTCCGGATTCGGCCATCTGTCTGGATGTACTGCCTTTCTGGGAATCTGACTACGTGTTCAATCCATTCGTCCCTGATCATCTTTCGATCAGGCCTTGTTCTCGTAGCTTTGAAGTACTTCGACGTCTTCACCGTCGTTATGTCTCGTCCTCATTAACCGACAACAATCACTCCGAACTCCCCAGCATGTCGTCGATGAGAGGGCGGTTGATGTCGGTGCAGCCGAGACAGATGGTATCGAATAGGGCTTCGTGGTCCTGCACGAAGTTCTTGTGATCCGTCAGCTTCTCCGCCAGGACTTGGTCGTGGCAGCTATCGCAGAGCATCATCAGCCCGCGCGACACCGATACTGTTTTTCGTCCAGCGCTACCCGCCATAACCTCTAGACCGCTCCCTTCTGTCTCGCAATCCAGAAGTCTTCCGCTTCGAGATCGATCCCGCATACGGGACATTCGTAGATGTCACTGCCTGCCGGAAGCTGGAGTTCCGTCCGATCGATCTTTCCTCGACAGACATGATAGAAGCGCCCTCTTGCGTTCTCGTCGTCGAGCGGGTCATTTTCGTAAATCAACACCATGCCTGCGTCATCCTCTTATGCTTGCCGAGAAGTATACTGACGCCGGATCCGCGTCCGCAACCGGCCACGGAAGCCCGGTCACACCTGAAACTGCGCCTCGTAGAGACCCGCATAGACGCCGCCTCGGCTGAGCAGTTCATCGTGCTGCCCGTCCTCGACCAGCCTCCCCCCATCGATCACCAGAATCCGATCGACATCGTGGAGCGTCGATAACCGATGGGCGATGATGAAGGTCGTGCGCCCTTTCGTGAGCTCATTCAAGGCTTCCCGAATCTGCACTTCGGTTTCCGTGTCGATGTTCGAGGTGGCTTCGTCGAAAATCACGATCGGCGGATCCTTCAATAAGACACGGGCGATCGAGACCCGCTGCTTTTGGCCGACAGACAGTTTGACGCCGCGCTCACCGATCCAGGTATCGTAGCCTTCCGGAAGCGCGGCAATGAAATCGTGCGCCCGTGCCACCGTCGCGGCCGCTTCCAGTCTCTCTTGCGTGGCATCTAAGTCGCCGTACAAGATATTGTCGCGCACGGTGCCGTTGAAGAGGAACGGTTCCTGCTGGACGAAGCCGATCTGCCGCCGCAGATAGGACAGAGGCAGATCGCGGATGTCCGTGCCGTCGATCAAGATCGCGCCTTGTTTCACATCGTAGAACCGCATCAGCAGCTTCAGGAGAGTGCTCTTCCCTGCCCCGCTCGGTCCCACAAGGGCAACACGCTCCCCGGCTGGAACAGACACCGAGAGATCCCGAATGACCGGCACATCCGGCCGATAATGAAAGTGGACGTGCGTGAACCGCACCTCCCCTGCTGCGCGATGTTTCGGCATGGCCCGATGCGGCTTGTCCACCACGTCGGGCACCGCATCCAGCACCTCGAATACCCGTTCGCTCGCCGCCAAGGCATGCTGCAACATGTGGTTGACGGAATGGATCTGGTTGATCGGCACGTAGAACAATGCGAGATAGGACAAAAACAACACCAGTTCGCCGAGGGTCAACCGGCCGTTCAGCACTTCTCCCGCGCCATACCAGAGAATCAGCACCGTCCCGAGACTGCCCACGAGAATCATCCCGGGCGAATACAGCGACCAGAGATACATGGCTTTCAAGTTCGTGTCGCTGTACGCACGGCTCAGCCGATTGAAACGGGTCTCTTCGTACGCCTGCCTGATGAATCCCATCGTCTCTCTGATACCCGATAAGGCATCTTGCAAATAGGCGCTGAGCTCCGCCGAGCCTTTGCGTATCTCCTGATAGTAGCCGTGCACCGTCCTGGTGAACCACCCGGCCGACAGCATCAAAATGGGAATCGGCAGCAGTGAGAGCGCAGCCAGTCTCCAATTGAGCGTGAACAGCATGATGGTGATGCCGATGAGCGTGAGCGAGGCCGTGAGCGCGCCTTCCAGGCCGTCGATGAATATCCGTTCGACGTGCTCCGTATCATTCGTGACACGGGACATGATTTCGCCGGTCGATCGGTTTTCAAAATAGTTGATCGACAGCCGCTGAAGCGCGGCAAAGACATGGCTGCGCAAATCGTGCACGACGGTCTGTTCCAGCCGGTTATTCAGCCTGATGCGCAAGGAAGCAAACACGTTCTTCAAGCCATAGGCGACCACCAGGCCGGCCAGCACCCAGGGAAGCAGGGAGGCCTGCTTGGCCTGAATCACGTCGTCGATGATGATTTTGATGATCCAGGGAGGCACCAGCTCCATGGCCGTGGCGCAGGCCGCGCAGAGCAGCGTGAGCAACGCAAGGCTGCGATGCGGCCGGAGATACTGCAGGACACGAAGTAGGGATTTCACAGATGATTCAACGAGGCGTGCCGAGATTAGATGACCGTCGACGGTTCCTTCTGCCAATAGTGCGTGAATTCATGGAGCTGCGTCAGCGTCGAGAGATCGGTCATCCGGTCAAGGAATACCTTGCCGATGAGATGATCGATTTCATGTTGGATGCAGATAGCATAGAGGCCGGCGGCTTCGAAATCCACGGACTTGCCGTCGCGATCCAACCCCTTCACCCGCACAAGGGAGGGTCTGGTCACTTTGCCTCGGAGTCCGTCGACACTCAGGCACCCTTCCCAGCTTTCAACCTGCTCAGGACCATAATAGATGATCGAGGGATTGATGAGGACGGTTTCCGGAAATCCGCCCTCCCCTTCGCACCCCATGACCACCAATTGGATCGAGCGCGAGACTTGCGGCGCCGCCAAACCGATGCCCGGCTCGTCATACATGGTTTCGAACATGTCGTCGATCAGACGCTGCAGATCCGGCGACTTGATGTCGCGCGGGTCCACGGGAGCGGCGATCTTGCGAAGGACGGGGTTACCGAGCTTGGCGATTTTGAGAACGGCCATGGACGTTACGTTGGCTTTTCTAGACACCGTATACTCCTAACACAGGATTCGCCGGCCTCGCAACCGAGCCGCGTCAGGAGGTTCGGCCGGAGCGCCGCGGCTCCGGAATCTCGAAGGCCTCCTTGTTCGCCTCCCACCATTCGACCCATTCGCTCGACCAGGCTTGGCGATCCTGCTTGGTCGAGGTCTCCCAATCGTGAAATTCCGTCTCATGCCGCGTCAGAATCCAGAGCGAGTGCAAGGCGGACATGGCCACAAAACGCTCGTCATCCGTGATCATCGGAATCAGAATGGGGATCACGGTCTTCTGGCGTACGTATCGCGCCTCGAACGCCGCCGACTTGCGAACCGAGGGATTCTGATCCTTCGCCATCACCTCGATGGCTTCTGGCGTCTTCGTCGGGTCCAACCGAATCGCCACGCGCAAGGCGTGTTCGCGCACGCGGGGGATCTCATTCGGCTCCTTGGCCGTGACCAGCAACGCCGGCACGCCCGAGACGCCCTTCATCATGGAGAGGGTCTCAATGGCGTTGTACCGAATGCGCGGGCTCGGCATCGTGAGGGCTTTGACGAGCACTGGCACAGAGGGCTCCCCCAGGTGTACGAATTCACCCATCGCCCAAAATTCCTGTTTGCCATCAAGCAACGGCAGCAAGGCCTCCGCCCGTTTCAGTTCCTCCGGGCTGAGCGGAGCGGTGTTCGGCGGGATAGAGACATCGGGCACGTCCTGGTTTTTGGGAGGCGCTTCATAGGGCATCTGAACTGGGACGGCTTCTGCGCCGCCGTTCCAGCCCCAGAGCGTCTGTGTTCCACCCAGCAGGCTGATCACCAGCACACAGGCAATTCGACTAGTGTGATCCATCATCGCAATCCTTACACTCCTTTCTTCATATTCCTGAAACCATCACCCCGTTTGGTCGTCCTCCGCATCCCGCCGGTGCACGATTTCATACAACACCGGCAGCACGACCAGAATCAAGAAAGCGGCGGTCAACATCCCTCCCACGACCACCCGGGCCAAGGGCTTCTGCGCTTGAGAGCCGATACCGGTCGCCATGGCCGCCGGCAGGAGCCCAATGGCAGCGCCCAGCGTCGCCATGAGGATGGGCCGCATCTGCACATCCGCTCCGCGCAACACCGCCTGCCGGAGATCGAGCCCGGTGCGCCGGAATTCTTCAATGCGGGAGATGAGCAGCACGCCGCCTAAGATGGCCACGCCCAGCGTCGAAATCACGCCCACCGCGGCTGAGATGCTGAAATTCGTCTGGGTCGCCACCAGAGACAGCACACCTCCCACCAGCGCAAACGGGACGGTCGCCAGGACCAACAACGCATTTTTCAGCGAATTGAAGGTGGTATACAGCAACAAGAGAATGATCACCAGGCTGATGGGCACCACCTTCGCCAGCCGTTGTTGCTCGTCCGTGAGTTGATCATACTGCCCGGCCCATTCCATTCGATAGCGCTCCGGCAAGGTGACCTGACCCGCCAATTTTACTTGCGCCTCTTCCACGGTACTTTGCAAATCCCGGTCGCGCACGCTGAACTTAACGGGGATATAGCGCTCGTTATTCTCTCGATAGATAATGAACGCCCCAGTCTGTGTCTTAATGGCGGCAACCTGCTTCAGCGGAATGCGTGCGCCGCTTGGGGTGCTCACCAAGATGTTGCTGATCGCCTCCACGTCTTGCCGATAGGCAGGAAGAAACCGCACGACCAGGTCGAACAGCCTCTCCCCTTCGTACACCTGCGTCACCGCCTGGCCTCCAACAGCCGCCTGAACCACAGCATTGACATCCGATACTTGCAGTCCATACCGCGCGCTGGCTTCACGGTCGACCTGTATCAATAAATTCGGCTGGCCAACCAGCCGGAACACTCCCAAATCCTTCACCCCGCGAATATCCCGCATGGCGGCTTCGATCTCGACGGCCTTGCCCTCCATCGTTTTCAAATCAGTGCCGAATAATTTGATCGAATTCTCGCCCTTCACCCCCGACATCGCCTCTTCGACATTGTCTTGAATGACCTGCGAAAAATTGAAGATCATGCCGGGAATGCTCTTGAGGCGCGCTTCGATTTCCTCGATGAGGTCGTCCTTGCTCAATGCCGTCCGCCATTCCGACTGTGGTTTCAGATTGGCCAAAAACTCGGCATTGAAGAAACTGGTGGGATCGGTCCCGTCGTCCGGCCGGCCGAGCTGCGAGACGATCGTGTCCACCTCGGGCGACTCGCGAAACATGCGGCGGATGTCGCTCGCCAGCCGATCGGCCTGGTCGAACGAGATATCGACCGGCATGGTCGCCCGCACCCAGAGATTGCCTTCTTCCAGCGCCGGCATGAATTCGCCACCCAGGAATTGCAGCACCACAACAGTCAGGATCAACAGCCCGGCCGCAAAACTGACCACCGCCGTCCGGTGCCCTAACGCCCATGTCACAAGCCGCAGATATTCATGACGCACGACCCGCACCACCGCGGTGTCCGTCTCACTGATCGGCCCTTTCAATAGGAATGAACAGAGCACGGGAGCGAGCGTGAACGCCATCAACAGCGCGCCCAACAAGGCGAACCCATAGGTGATCGACATGGGCGCGAATATTTTCCCGGGCACACCCGTCATGGTGAAGAGCGGGACGAACGCCACCACAATAATAGCCGTGGAATAGAAGATCGGGCGGCCGACCTCTCGTGCGGCCCGGACGATCTGCTGGTGCGTCGTCAATCCGTGCGTCTTCCCGTGGGCTAAGTGAAAGAAGATGCTTTCCACCATGATCAGCGTCGCATCGACGATGATGCCGAAGTCGATCGCACCCAGCGAAATTAAATTGGCTGACTGGCCGATGAGCACCATCATCGTAAAGGTAAAGAGTAGCGACAGCGGGATCGTCAGGGCTACAATGAGCGCCGCACGCAGGTGACCGAGAAACACAAACAAGATCACAAATACCAGCACCATCCCGCTGATCAGAATATCGGTGACCGTCTCGACCGTCGTGTGAATCAAGGCCGTCCGGTCATAAAAGGTCCTGATCTTCATGCCGGACGGCAGCTTCCATTCGTTGAGATCAGCGGCCTTGGCCCTCACTTTATCCAACACCGGCAATGCTTTGTATCCACGCTGAAGCAGCACGACGCCTTCCACGACATCATCCCGGTCGTCAATGCCCACCTTGCCCAGCCGCACACGATGGTCGACGGCCACAGTGCCGAGCGTCTTGATGTAGATGGGCGTCCCTTCCTTTTCCAGCACCATCACGTTTTCAATATCTTGGATTCCATTGATGAGCCCTAAGCCGCGGATGTTGTAGCTTTGCGCCCCAATGGTCAGATAATTGCCGCCCACATTGGCATTGCTATTCGTCAGGGCCGTCATGACCTGGGAGAGGCTCACGCCATAGCTGATGAGTTTTCCAGGGTCGACATCCACATGGTATTCCTTCGTCTTGCCGCCGAAGGTCGTGACATCGATGACCCCGGGCACGCGCTTAAAGTCCCGGCGGACCTGCCAATCCTGAACGGTCTTCAGTTCGGTCAAGCTGGTGCCGGCGTCGCCGGTCAATTCATATCGATAGATCTCGGCGATCGCCCACCAGGGAGACAGCATCGGCTGGGCACCCGGTGGGAGAGTGACCATGCCGAGACGGTTGACCACTTCTTGACGATCAAAAAAATATTCCGTCCCAAAGTCGAAATAGATTTTGATGTCGCTCAATCCAAAGATGGACAGCGAGCGCACATCGGTCAACCCGGGGATTCCCGTGAGGGCAACTTCAATGGGGATCGTAATCTGGCGCTCGATTTCTTCCGCCGACCAGCCGGGATATTGGGTGATCAGTTCCACCATGGGCGGAGATGGGTCAGGATAGGCGACGATGTCGAGGAGTTGAAAGGCGTAGAGCCCGCCAAACAGAAGGAGGAAACCCAATGCGCAAATCATGAATCGCTGGACCAACGAGATCTCAACGATTCGGGTAATCATCGAATCAACAGGGGGGAGCAACCTGGAAGGAGAAACGAACGATCACTCATGTACCTTTAATTTCTTGCCCTTTGATCAATACGGCGCCCTTGGTCACAATCCGCTGCCCCCGGGTCAACCCTTCGACGATCCGCACTTGATCCGGCGAAATATTGGACACTTTGACTTCTTGTTTCACGTACCGATCCTGACCTTCCACCACATAGACGAATTGTTTGCCATCGATCTCCAGCACGGCCTCCCGAGGCACAGCAATAAACTGGGCCGCATCCCCGACTTCCAGATGCAGCCGCGCGAACATTTCCGGCTTGAGTTTATGGGCCTCATTGTTGACCCATGCCCGCACTTTAATCGTCCTGGTGGCCGGATCCACCACGTCGCCCACCGCCGCCACGGTCGCGGGAAAATCAACGCCCGGATACGCTTCCACATTGACGATCGCAAACTGCCCTTCCCGTACCAAGGCCAAATCCCGCTCGTAGAGATCGGCCAGCACCTGGAGCATGTCCAAATCGGCCACCGTGAAGAGCACCTGGGACGGATCGCCGCCGACCGACTGACCGGGCGTGACCGCCCGTTCAACCACGGTGCCGGTCAGGGGGCTTTTCATCTCAAACCGGGAGGTAATCTTCTGCTTGTCGACCGGCTTGTTCAGTTCTTCAGGCGGGACCCGCAGCGACAGCAGGCGTTCCTTCGCGCGGCGGAACTCGGCCCGCGCCTTCACCAGCTCGTTCTCAGCCTGTTTGAGATCTTTGAGCGGCATCGCCTTGTTCTCGTACAGATCTTTCGCCAGCTCCTGCGCGCGGGTCGCATACTGCAGCTCAGAGTCCTCCTTGACATATTCCGAATAGGCCTGGGCGATATCGGGACTGTCCACCACGAGAAGCGTGTCCCCTGCCTTGACCCGATCGCCCAAATGCGCGCGCACTTCCACGACACGGCCTTGCAAGGGAGAGGAGATGCGCGAGTAGCGATCTTCCCCGTAGGCGACTTTGCCCGAAAGGGTGAGGCCTTGATGAGAAGGACTGAAATCGACGACGGTGGTTTCGACGCGAGGTTGAGCCTCGGCCTGCGGCGAGGCCTTCTTGGTGGTCGATGGGGTCGCGGCATCCAGGCGGGGCGGCTGTTCTCCACGGCCACAGGCAGACAAAAGCAGCACGGTCAAGGTTAAGGCTGAGATCACGCGTAAGGCGCAGAGGCACCTGATCGGCTCCCCCTTCACCTCAGCCTCAGCCTGAACCTGCTTCTTCACGACGTAATCTCCTGCCCCACGGCGCTTTCTAATTGAATCACATTTCGCTGATAATTAAACAGCGCTTCGATGTAATTTTGTTGGATCGTGCGTGACGTTCGGGCGGCATCCAGCAGATCGAGAATCGTCGCGCCTCCCCGCTCATACGCGCGTTCGACAATCGTCAGGGTGGAGCGGGCATCATCCAACACGCCGCCGAGGAATGCCTCGACGAGCCGGCGGCTTTGAATCAGATTGCGGTAGGCAATATCCACTTGGTTCTCCACCTGATTGAGCGTCTTGTTGAGATCGGCCTCCGCGCTCTGAACGGCCACCTCCGCCTGCATGATACCGCCTTGATTCCGGTTGAACAACGGCAGCGGCAATCCAAAATTCAGCGCCACCTGGCCAGGATTGTCCGGCCCTTTTGAACCTTGGATCGCATATCCAGCGCCAACGGTCACATCCGGCACCCGATACGCCTTGGCGAGTTTCAGATCAGCCTCCCGTTGGGAATAGGTCAATCGCTTGGCCCGGACATCCGGGCGGGCATCCATCGCCACGGTGCGAAGTTTTCCGATATCGGGGTCCACACGCTTATAGTCCAGCTCGGTTGTCAGTTCCACCTGCGTCGCGGGAGAAAGTCGCAACAACTGGCGAAGATCCGCTCGAGCCGTCTCGGCCTCTTGGATGGATTGTATGACCTGCGACTGAAAATCGATGAATTGCAGACGGATACGGATAAGATCGATCTCGGCGATGTACCCTTTCTTGAAGCGAATGGTGTTCACCTCAAGGATGCGGGAGAACCGATCCCGGTTCTCTTCGGCCAAGATCAGTCGGCGCTGCGCCAACTGAATCCGGTAATAGGCGTCCTTGACGGTAAAGCTGAGTTGACGCACCGCATCCTCGAATCCCGCCTCGGCCGATTGCGTCCCATAGCCGGCGCTCTCGATGCGATAGCCGCGCTTGCCCGCCAATTCGAACAGTTGCTGCACTTGCGTGAAGAGCTGGCCGCTGTTTGATAGGGTGCGGCCCTGCGTGTAGGAACTTAACGTGCCAATAGATGCAACGGGATTTGGAAACAATCTCGCGGTTATTTGCTGTCCCTTGGCATACTCAATTCCGTACTTGGTGATCAGAAGGTCGAGGTTTTGGCGGAGAAAGACCGCAATTGCGTCGTCGAGGCTCAACCGGAGAGCCGGAACCGCCGGCGCCGGCTTGGCCGCAGCTTCAGGACCTCCTGCCAGCGCTCGCGGGAAATGAGCAAGCGGTCCATCGATGGAGATGAGGACGCTCAGTAAGGCGACGAACACAAGGCTCTTACGCAGATGGCCCACTTACCCACTCGTGTGCGGTGCGTTGCGAAGGGCATGAGGCGACAACAGGCAGAACGCGATCATTATACTGGGTTTCATAGCGCTTGGAAATATAATGCGCGCAGGCCGACCACCCGAATCCGTTCTGGAGCGGTTGTACTACTGATGTGGCGGAAAGACTGACCGATGCAGGCGGCGCGCTCAACTATCCAAACCGACTTTCGAGTTGGCCTCTCGCAGATGTTTGCGGACCCGCACCTTCTCATGGTGTTTGCGAAGCAATTGCCGGCGTATCACATCGCGATCTTCCGCAACGATGCGTACCAGGCGGTCCACATCTTCGGCATGTTCGCGGACGAGTTCCGATAGTTTCTGCAGCTGCCCTTCCAGGCGTTCAAGCCGCCACGCCATGTTGCTCAACGACTCCGCGGATTTATTCGCGAGCGGGGCGGCCGGCTTGCTGTTGCGACGCGGAAGCGCGGCCACAACGACATCTCTCTTCATGCTGACTCCTTTTTTCATTTCCGCTGACCTCTTCTCGTGCTGGCCGCTAGTATTATCCGCATACGAGGGGAAGTCAATGTTTCCGCTTCCTTTCTATTTGCGTGTGGTCCTGTTAAAATTCGCTCCCATGAAAAATATCTTCACCATGGTGTTGGCCGGCGGAAAAGGCGAACGGCTGTTTCCGCTCACCGAGCAGCGCGCCAAGCCCGCCGTCCCCTTCGGCGGAAAATATCGGATCATCGACTTCACCTTGAGCAACTGCTTGAACTCGGGACTGCGCAAAGTCGCCGTGCTGATTCAATACAAGTCACATTCACTTGACCGCCATATCCGCGTGGGCTGGGATATTCTGAACGCCGAACTGGGCGAATACATCGTCTCGATCCCGCCGCAACAACGCATCAGCGAAGATTGGTATCGGGGAACCGCCGATGCCGTCTATCAGAACATGTTCCTGATCGACGGCGAGCAGCCTGAATTTCTCCTCATTCTCGCGGGCGATCATATCTACAAAATGAACTACGCCGAGATGTACAACTGGCTCATCGCCAAAAGCGCGGATGCGGTCGTCGGCGCGATCGATATCCCCATACAGGACGCCAGCCGGTTCGGCATCATCAGCGTCGATGAGGACTATCGGATCACCCGGTTCACGGAAAAACCGGCCGCTCCGGACTCGATCCCGGGCGATCCAGCGCATGCGTTCGTCTCCATGGGCATTTATCTGTTTCGCACGAAAGTCATCCGCGAGCATTTGATCGAAGACGCCCGTGAGGGCACCGCTCACGACTTCGGCAAAAACATTATTCCGCGCATGATTAAAGGCCAGCGCGTCTATGCTTTCAAGTTTCAGGATGCGAACAAGAAGGCCGTCCAATACTGGCGGGACATCGGCACGCTCGACGCCTATTGGGAAGCCAACATGGATCTCGTGGCCGTCGATCCGCAGTTCAACTTGTATGACGCCAATTGGCCGATCCGCACCTATCAAGGGCAATATCCGCCGGCCAAGTTCGTCTTTGCGCAGGATTATCAGGGCGGCCGCATGGGCGTCGCGCTGGATTCCATCGTCTGCGGGGGATGCATCGTGTCGGGCGGACGCGTGCAAAACTCCGTGCTGTCTCCCAACGTGCGCGTCCAGGACCATGCGGACGTCCGGGAATCGATCCTCATGGAAAACGTCGTCATCGGCGAGCATGCGCGCATCCGCCGCGCCATTATCGACAAAGACGTCGTCCTTCCGCCGCACACGGAAGTTGGATACAATCGCGAGACCGCCCCCCAACGGTTTACCGTAACGGACTAGGGTG
>CAYNLM010000006.1:0-51729 GCA_964398045.1 uncultured Nitrospira sp.
GCATCCTGGCGAAAACCTCCCAGTCGAACTGTTTCGGCTTCACCGCATGGAGCGGCCACGTCACAGAACGGCAAACCGTCGTGCTCTCTCTGGCCGGCCTCTTTGAGGAAACGCAGAGTGAAGAACAGATACGACTGCGCATCGCCTTCTCCCGAACGCCACATGACGTGAGCAGTCCCCGGCCCCCCGACAAGAATGCGCCACGCCTGTTGACCGAGCAGGTGGATCCCGGCCAACCGGGCGCGCCCGCAGAGCAGGCGGTGTACGTCGTCAATCCAGATCCCGCTCCATCCGCCTCTGTATCGGTGGAAATCCCGCTCTCGCTTCGGCCATAGATTTTCGTCACCGTCCCGCGTCACCGATCGTCAAGAGAACCGGTCTCAAAGCGCACTCCCATGCATCCTGGCGAAAACCTCCCAGTCGAACTGTTTCGGCTTCACCGCATGGAGCGGGATGGCCTCAATCGTGCCTCGCTCCCGGTAGGCCATCATGCATCCCACGACATCCGCAGGACGCTCGACCAAACGATGGATGGTTTCATACGCCAGATGCTGCGCGATCGCTTTGTCTTCCGGTGTGGGAGGGGCTCCGCGCAAGGTGTGGCCGAGAATGGTCGCCTTCGTTGCGAGGGGCAAGGGATAATGGTCGGGCCTGGCTTGGCGCTGCGGCCATTGCGCGATGACGCGGGCGACATAATCCACGAGGCCGTGCACGCCTCCCTCCCGATGATGGCGATGCGGGGTTCGTTCAGCCACCACGAACAAATGGCTTTTGTTCGGGACGCCCAAGGTCCGCTTGAGCGTCCCGAGGATCACCTCATCGATATAGGCATCGGGATCGGGATGCTCATTGACCAGCAGACCTTCCGCCCGCGCCTGATAGGCACAGGCCAAGGCCAGATGGCCTGATCCAGCGCCCATGACTTCCACGAAGAAGACGCTTCCCATCGCGGCACTGGTGGCCTTCAGTGATTCGATCGACTGATTGGCGAGAGCGATGGCCGAATGGAAGCCCAGCGAGGTCGTACCTTCGATATTGTTGTCGATGCTGCCGGGAATGCCGACCACCTGGACACCGTACGCCTCGAAGACCGCCCGCGCGCCTCGCAGGCTGCCGTCGCCTCCCAACACGACCAAGGCCGCGTCTTGAAGAACGGGGGCCAGATGCCGCATCGCCGCCTGCTGTACCGATTCTTCCTTGAAGTCTTCGAAACGGCTGCTGCCGATGGGGCTGCTCGCATGGCTGCTCATGCCGCGCGTATCTTCTTCGCTCCACGCTTCGATCCAATTGTTCGCAAGCCCGAGGAAGCCGTGCCGGACAAAGTAAATGTCCAACCCGAACCGGTTTCCCGTCACGCGCAGCTCCTTCAAGGCGGCGCCCGCGCCGGCGAAATCTCCGCCTGAGACCAAGGCCACAATCCGTTTGATCTGTCGGGGCTTCAGCACCACCCGGTCCTTGCGCGTCCGTTCGACCGTGACCCAGGTCTCCCGCGCGACGCGTTCCCGCTCGGAGAGGCCCACCGCGGTGGAATAGCCCGACAATCGCCCCTTCTCAAACGTCAGGAGGACCACGTTGTCCTGACTTTCTTTGTAGTCGCTGAACTCGGTGAAGGCTTCGTGGAACGGACGTGGGTCCAAGTAAATCATGAGAGCCCGGAGCGTGGAGCTGTGCGTGTAGAGGCAGGCTACCTTGCCCAAATTGGCCTGGCCCAGCTTGTGGAGCCCGTCGATGACATCGACGTACAGATCGAAAAACGAATTGCCGCCGGGATAACAGTACAGCGGATCTTTGATCAGGCGTTTCGCCGTTGGAACGTCGACTCCGAAAGCCTTGGCGGCTTCCTCCGCTTCAATTGCTTTTTCGACGCCCGTAACCCATCCGAAGTCCGATGACTCCAATGCGGGTTCATAGGAAGGTTCGAAAGATGATCCCGGGATGAGCGAGGCGACCACGCGCTGAAACAGTTGCCGGGTGTTGGGACTGTGGCTGATGAAGTGCAGAAACGTCCGCGGGTCCAGATAATTGGACAGGTGCAGAAAGTCGAGTTGCTGCCCCACCACGCCGACCATCCGGGCAAGCGCCGCCCCGACCGCTTCCGCCCGCGGCACACCCCGCGCCTCATCCAATTGATTCATCAAGCGACGCCCCACCCGATGCGTCTTGCTCTCGACACGAGACACCCCGTGGCGCATGGTGAAAAACAGGGCGCGATCCGCCAAATCGCGCGGCAACAACCAAAACCGATCGTCACCGAGATCCAGCACGATGCGCCCTTCAGCCAACTGCGGCGTGAGCTGCGCGCGCGGCACGATCGCCACCGGACGACGAAGAGTCGGTTTCAACACCGATCCGATCGGCGCGCGCAACAAGGGCTGAAGCGCGCCTTCGGCTAACAGCCGGTTCCAGGCGGCAAAAAACACCAGATCATCACCGGCGCGGGCCTCCTCGATGAGGGCGTTCCTCGCCGACCGGTACGTGGCGGCATCGGGAAATCCGGCTTGAGCTCGTTGGACAAACGACCGTATCGTATCCATCGCGGCCCGGGCTTGGCCGGCGCGGTGAGGTGAAGGAGCCGGAGCGGTCGGCACTTGCACATCCTCGCGCGGCGGACGCCGCGCGAGCAGTTCTCCATAGGCCAGCAGGCCTTCAATCGTCACGAAGTCGAGTTGATTTGTGGTAATCTGCATGCTCCCTCTCCAAGGCAACGTGCGCACACAGCGCACACAGATGGTTCTCGCGGAGCTTGGTCATCATTGGGCGCCCGTTTCCCTCTTGTTGTCAAGATGAGGAAGTCACCATGCGAAAAGCCAAGATTGTCTGCACGATCGGTCCGGCCAGTGATTCACTGGAGATATTGGACCGGCTCATTGAACATGGGATGGATGCGGCCCGGTTGAATTTCTCCCACGGCACCTCTCACTCTCACAAGGCCGCGATCAAGGCGATTCGTCACGCCGCTGAGCGTCGGCATACGGCGGTGGCGATCATCCAGGATCTTCAAGGCCCCAGAATTCGAGTGGGTGAACTGACGGATGAAGGGATCGACGTGCAGGCCGGTCAGTCGGTGCGCTTGCAGACCATGCTCGCTCGGGCGGGCGGGCAGCTCGGTGCGCAATCCACCGCGCGTTCGACGGTTCAAGACATTCCCGTCAGCTACCAGTACCTGGCGCGTGACATTCAACCGGGCGCGCGGATTCTGATCAACGACGGGCTCATTGAACTGCGCGCCGATCGCATCACCGGCGGGTCCGTCGAATGCACCGTCACCACCGGCGGCACGATCACGTCGCACAAGGGGATCAATCTGCCCGGCACCCGCGTGAGCGCCCCCACCCTCACCGACAAAGATCGAGAAGACATTCGCTTCGGAGTGGCTCAGGGCGTGGATTATCTGGCGCTCTCGTTCGTCAGAGGCCCGGAAGACATCACCGCGGCAAAGAAGGTGGTCGCCGACTGCGGCGGCAATCTCCCGATCATCGCCAAGATCGAACGATCCGAAGCGGTGGCCGCGCTGGACGCCATCTTGGAGCAGGCGGACGGCGTGATGATCGCCCGTGGCGATCTGGGCGTCGAGATGGGTCCTGAAGCGGTGCCGCTTCTGCAGAAACGGATCATCAGGGAAGCCAACCGCCGGCGGCGCCTCGTGATCACCGCGACGCAAATGCTGGAGTCCATGACACAGCAACTGCGCCCGACGCGCGCCGAAGCCTCGGATGTCGCCAACGCCGTCTTCGATGGCACCGATGCCGTCATGCTGTCGGCTGAAACGGCCATCGGGACGCATCCGATCGAAACTGTGCAGGTCATGGATCGCATCATTCGCGCAGCGGAGGAAGGATCGGAGCCCGGTATGGTGCCCAAGCGTCAAACCGATTTGGGCGACATGTCGTTTCCCGAAGCCATCTGTACCGCGGCTTCCTCCGCCGCTGCGGCGATCACGGCCAGCGCGATCGTGGCGTTCAGCGAGCTTGGGACGACGGCGCGCCTGATTTCCAAGCAACGGCCCGCCGCGCCGATTATCGCCTTCACCCCGTTCGAGCCCGTCCGTCGCCAGATGGCCCTCTACTGGGGCGTGCGTCCCCATACGATGCGACAAATCGCGCAGACGGATGAGCGTATCGATGAGGCGGAACGTCGATTGAAGGAAGAGGGGCTCGCCAAGACCGGAGAACGGATCGTGATCCTGTCAGGCACCCGCATCGGCCAGCCGGGAGGGACCAACCTGATCAAGCTGCAGGAAGTGGGATAACGAGTCCTTCCTGGTCGAACGAATGATTATTTGCCCTCCGTATCCAAGCCGTGGAACCGGCACACAACAAGGGCAGAGGTATCGCTCCCGATACATCGGCCAACCTTTCTATTTCTCAACCTGCTGGACGTATGTCGTGCATGGTGTTCCGCTAAGGTGAGATGTGGCGTGGAGCAAACATGATGATAGCCATGCCGCAGAGACAAACCGCAACGCCTAGCCAGTCCCATGGGGAAGGACGCACCGCATCAACGAGCCACAGCCAGACGATTGCGACTGAGACATACACCCCACCGTAGGCAGCATAGACACGCCCAGCGGCGAGCGGATGCAACGTGAGCAGCCAGACAAACGCAATCAGGCTCGCCGCAGCGGGAACCAGCAGCCAGATCGAAGCGTCCTTCTTCAGCCATAAATAGGGAAGATAGCACCCGATAATCTCGGCAACTGCCGTTGCCACGAACAGCACAACTGTTTTCAATTCAAACATCGGCAGATCGTCCTTTGCGCCGGACCTGAAACGCACCGATGCCGAGACAGATAATGGCCGGCCAGAAGGGGAAGAAGAACAGCAACCCCGGACCGATTGGATTGGGATTCAGGTCCGGCCAGAGGCCCACATCGGCGAGAAGAAGGGACAATCAATGGTTCCTGGAACCTTTCTTCAGCTGCGATCCCGTCAAGAAGTCATAAAGAAGGCAGCGATGGCGCTTAGACTGGAGGCTATGCGGCGCTCAACGGAGAAATATGGTTGATCTTGCCCTTGATGTTCCTTGCAGCTTCCCAGAGATCGACTGCCCGCTGCGCATTCAACCAAAACTCGGGACTGTTGCCGAATAAACGAGACAGCCGCAAGGCCATCTCTGGACTGACCGCACGCCGTTCCCGCAACAACTCATTGACCGTCTGGCGAGACACCCGAAGGGCTTTGGCAAACCCAGACACGGTCAATCCATACTCCGGCAAGAAATCCTCCCGCAGCATCACACCCGGATGAGTGGGGCGGACCTTACGTTCTCGTTTGTTGGGGATACTCATCGCGTGCTACCCCTCAGACAATATTGCAGATCCGTGGCCCGTGCCCTCATTCGGGGGAAGGTAAACTATATTCGTTCAGCCGCCAATGCGACCGGCTCATTTTAAAACACGCTGGGGTCACGGCCTTCCGCGTCTCCTCGCCGCTCGAATGGCTTTGTCTGTGACCCATCGCGCTCGTTTCCGCAAGGCCAACAATTTTTCAACGACTTTTGCTCTCCGATGACGCCGGCGCCGATCCTCCACAGCTTGCCGCATCAATTCGGTTAACACCGCACTCTTATTTTCTCTGGCAAATACCTTGTCAAAGGCCTCTTTGACATCGGGCGGCACGCTGAAATTCACGATGGCCATAGCCAGACTCCTTATCGTTGAACATTTCAACAACAGGATGGCGGTCATCGGTCAGACTGTCAAGATTGAAGACGGACCTATCAGGAAGCAGGCTCAGCAGGCAGGCACTCTCCGGCTTAGTGGTTCTCACTCACACCCACCCAGTCCCTTTTATTTTTCCGAGGCTCCATATCAAACTACCATCCATTGCAATACTCTTTAGTATAGCCCGAGGTTTCTAAAGCGACCGTGGGAGCGATCGAATAGGACATGGAGAAGATCGACTTCGCAGGCACGATTGTCAGCGTGAAAGCTTGCATTTGCTAAGTGGCGCTTTGAAACCCACTGCTACGGCCCGCGCTACAAAGCCGGCCGACCCTACGGCGTCCCCGGCCGACGACCCGGGATGGTATACGCCGATGACGATATGGAGCGAGCCGCCCGAGGAGATCAAAGCCGCTCTTCAGATGTGTGATTGCAAGACCTTGTGGCTTTTGTTGACCCTGTGGCTTTTGTTCGCCGGGCGTCGGCCATTCTCGATATTCCACCGGTGATCACGGATCGGCCGGAAGCCCGACCGCTCCACCGCGCGCGCGGCAGCGTGGCGTTTAAAGGCGTCACGTTCGCGTACCCCGGCTCGTCGCCGGTGCTGCGCAGCGTGTCCTTCTCCATCCCGGCTGGCACGAAGGTCGGCATCATGGGCACGAGCGGCGCGGGCAAATCGACGCTGCTGAATTTGTTGACCCGCTTCTTCGATCCCGGCGAGGGCGCGATCTTGCTGGACGGCGTGGATGTGCAGGAGTATCGCCTCATGGATCTGCGCCGGCAGTTCGCCGTCGTGCCCCAGGAGCCGCTCCTTTTTTCCACGACGATCGGCGAGAACATCGGGTACGGAAACCTCCAGGCCACGCAGGCCGATATTGAGGCCGCCGCGCGCGCCGCCCACGCGCACGCCTTTATTCAACGCAGACCACAGGGCTACGAGACACCCGCCGGCGAACGCGGGGCCAGCCTGTCCGGCGGAGAACGCCAACGAATCGCGCTGGCCCGGGCCTTTCTCCGCGACGCGCCCATCGTCATCCTGGACGAACCGACCAGCGCGCTGGATGCCCGCACGGAAGCGGAATTGATGGACGTGGTCGGCGAACTGACGCGCGGCCGCACCACCTTTCTCATCACGCACCGTCCCGGCACACTCAAGAGCTGCGACATTCAATTGGTCTTAACGCAGGGGCGCGTGTTGCTCCATGCCCTCGATCTCGACCATCTTCCCGCGCCGATCGACCGGACTCCGGTTTCCGTCTGATCGGTCCAAGCGCTCGTTCTCCCCAGGGTGCCTCTTTCTCTATCCTCGGGGTTTTCCCAGTCAGAAAAACCCGCGTGGAATGCCAAGCTGTCTCTTCGATTGACAAAACGTCCGCACACAAAGGACGATGAACCAGGGTTTTCCTCCAAGAGATCAAGTAATGTCCCTAGTGGCTCAAGGGCCGACGGATGATAGGGAATAGCGGTTGCTAATTTTCATCACGAGGATCATTGTAGCCGTAGATGACACCGATGCGTTCCTTCTTAGCGGTCGCTCTGCTGGTCCCTGGTTTCCTTGGAACAGGAACCGGAGTCCCCTATGCTGCGACGGAATCGGCCCAGTACACCCTTCCGGATATCATCGCCTTGAGTCTCACGCGCCATCCGTCGGTCGCCTGGGCGGAAGGACAGGTCGATCAGCGTGTGGGGCAGCGTGTCGCAGCGGGGGCCTACCCCAATCCCATGATCAGCGGCAACAGCGGGCATGGCGAGATTCGCGATGCCGGCCGCGCCGACATCGCGCAGAGCCTGGCCAGACAATCGCTCACGGAGTACAACGTCACGATCGGCCAGCCGTTCGAATGGCCGGCCAAGCGCGCCGCGCGGAAATACGCGGCGGAAGCCGGATTGGCCGGATCGTCGTACGGCCTCATCGAGACGCGCCTGAATCTGACAACGGACGTGAAGGTCGCCTTTTATGATCTGCTCCTGGCCCAGCGCGATCTGGATTTAGCCAGGCAGAACGTCGCCATCGTGGAAGACGTGCGCCGGATCGTCGCCGTGCGGGTCCGATTGGGCGAAGCGCCTCAATTTGAACTGATCAAGGCCGAGGTCGAATTGCTCAAGGCCAATCAGGCCGTCACGCGGGCGGAAAACACCGTGCGGGTCAATCGCGTGATCGTGGACACACTGACCGGGGGCGCATTGGGCACCACCTACGAAGTGCGCGGAGACTTTGTCGTCTACCCGGCCGGACTCGATCTCGAGGCGCTGGCCAAACGCACGTTGACTGAACATCCGGCCTTACTGCGGCTGGAAAAACTTGTGGAGCAGGCCGATCGGAGCATTGAGTTCGAGCGTCAGGCACGGGTGCCGAACGTCACCGTCAACGGCGGGTACTTCCGGGAAATCGGTCGCGAAGCCTATGTGGCCGGCGTCACGATTCCCACCCCCATTTGGTACCAGCAGCAAGGCGAGATCGCGGCGTCTTTGGGCGCGAAACGCAAAGAAGAGGCCGATCTGCTGCGCACGCGCAACGAACTGCTGCGCCAGGTGAACCAGTTCTATCAGGAGGCGCAGACCACCGCGAAACTGATCGAGGTGCTGGAAAAGGGATTATTGAAGCAAGCGGAGGAAGCCCTCCGGATCGCCAAGTTCAGCTTTCAACAAGGGGCCGCCAATCTCCTGGACGTGCTGGACGCGCAGCGGGTCCAACGCCAAATTCTCTTCGACTACGCGCAAGCCCGGTTCGAGCTCTCCGTCGCCCTGGCACGACTGGAGCGAGCGGTGGGAGGAACCTTGTAGAATCTTGTAGAATCTGTTCGTCTGATGATCTGATGATCTGATGATCGGTCGATCGCAGCCACCTCTGCGACAGTCGGCAGATCATCAGATCGACAGGTTCCCATACTCGCCATGAAATCCTCTCCACGAACCATACAACAGGTGCTCGGTTTCGTTCTGCTCTGTTCGACGTTCGGCTGCAACAACGGCACCGCCGGGGAAGCGGCCGACAAGAAACCCGAGCGGGCGAAAAGCTCGCAAGGCCTCGTCCGTCTCACCGAGGAGGAAATCAAAACCGGCGACATCGTCGTGCGCCCGGTCCAGCGGGGCGACTTTACGATGTACCGCGACTTTCCGGCGACGGTCGTGCCGGACCACCATGCGACAGCCGACATCACGCCGCTGGTGAGGGGCCGCGTGGTGGACGTCTATGCGGATCTCGGGCAACAGGTCAAAGCCGGCGATCTCCTGGCGATCCTCTACAGCAGCGAACTCGGCATGGCGCAATCGTCCTATCTCAAAGCCGTCGCGAAGCTCTACGTGGCCGAGCGGGCGTACGAACGCGCGGAAATGCTGCTGAAGGAGAAAGTCATCGGCCTGGCCGAGTCCCAACGCCGGCAAGGCGACATGTTGAGTTTACGCGCCGAAAAGCGCGAGGCGCAGGATCGCCTTCGCCTGCTCGGCATGAGTGAAGAGCAAATCCGCCAGTTGGACCGGGAACAGAAAATCCACTCCTACGTGCCGATCACCGCCCCGTTCGACAGCCGCGTGATCGCCCGCAACTTGACGAAGGGCGAGGTCGTGGAAGTCACGGAGAAACTGTTCACCGTGGCCGACCTGTCGGAAGTGTGGGTGCTGGCCAACATTCCCGAAAAAGACATTCCCTTCATCCGCGCGGATCTCTCCGGATCGGACAAGTCCGGCGTGGAGCAACTGGTTGACGTGATCTTGACCGCGTACCCGAGCGAAGTGTTTCACGGAAAAGTCACCTACATCGGCGACGTCCTGGATGTGGCGACCCGCACGATGAGCCTTCGCCTCGAACTGCCCAATCCCGAACGCAAATTGAAGCCGCACATGTACGCGACCATCCGCGTGCACTCGCTGCCGGAGCGCAACGTGCTCATGTTGCCGGAACATGCGGTCCAGCGCGAGCGCGACCGCCGGTTTGTGTTCGTCCAGCGCGATGCCACGACCTTCGAGGCGCGCGACGTCCTCGTCGGCGAGGGCAACGGCGAGGTCGTCAGAATTCTCGACGGCCTCCGGGAAGGAGAGCCGGTGGTGGTGAAAGGCGCGTTCATACTCAAATCCGAACTCTTCGGCGATGAAATCTGACAAGCTGCTGAAAATGGCTGCCAGCATCGTTCTCACATCGCTCAGACCCTCGACGTACCCCGGAGGGTACGCCTCGGCCCCTCGCTCGTTACGGCCTTGCTGGCCAGCCATTTTGAACAGCTTGTCAAGAGCGGTTAGCTACTCCACGTGCCTCGCGCACCTCGCGTCACTCGAACCCTTCCACCCATCGCGCTTCCCGTTTCACGCTTCACGCTTCACGTCCTATGTCCTCCTTCCTTGAACTGTCGCTCCGGCAACGGGTGCTCGTCGTCGCCATGGCGGCCATCATAGCGGCCGGCGGTCTCTATTCCTTCCGCACCATCGCCATCGACGCGTTTCCGGACGTGACGACCGTGCTCGTCCAAGTCGTCACGGAAGCACAGGGGCTCTCCCCCGCAGAGATTGAGCGCTTCGTCACCTTCCCGCTGGAACTGCAGTTGACCGGCGCTCCCGGATTGACCGACATCCGTTCGCTGTCCAAGGTCGGGCTGTCGATGATCACCCTCGTGTTTCGGGATGACATCGACATTTACCTGGCGCGCCAGGTGGTACTGGAGCGGATTCTCGAGGTCCAGGACAGCCTGCCGCCCGGCGCGGTCTCGCAACTCGTGCCCAACTCGCCGGCCTTGGGCGAAGTCTTCCAGTTTTATCTGGAAGGCCCGCATGACGACGATCCCGACTACGTCATGACCGACGCGGAACTGATGGAGCGGCGGACGCTGGAAGACTGGGTCGTCCGCCCCCTGCTCAAAGGCCAACCCGACGTCGTCGATGTGAATTCAATCGGCGGATTCGTCAAACAGTATCAGGTCATGGTGGACCCGGGCCTGCTGCGCAAGTACGACTTGGCGTTGCACGACGTGTTCGCCGCCGTCGCCAACAACAACGCCAATGCAGGCGGAAACATCCTGGAAAAAGACGCCGAGAAATATATCGTCCGCGGCGTCGGGCTGATCAAAACTTTGCAGGACGTCGAGAACATCGTCGTCAAGGAAGTGCGCGGCACGCCGGTCTATGTGCGCGACGTGGCGGAGGTGCAGATCGGCCATGCCGTACGGCACGGAGCGGCCGTGCTGAACGGGAAGCGCGAGGTCGTGGCGGGCATCGTGCTGATGCTGCGCGGCGGAAACGCGAGGGAGGTCGTACAGTCGGTGAAGGACAAGATCGTGGAGATTCATGCCAAGAAACTCTTGCCGCATGGCCTCCGGATCGTGCCGTTTTACGACCGCATCGAACTGATCGTCGCCGCCTTGGATACGGTCTACAAAGCGCTGCTCGAAGGCATCGTGCTCGTCATCGTGGTGCTCTTCCTGTTCCTCGGCAACGTGCGCAGCGCGCTGATCGTGACCGCCACGTTGGTCGTCGCGCCGCTGGCCACATTTATCGTGATGGATCAGGCCGGGCTCACGGCGAACCTCATGTCGCTGGGTGGACTCGTCATCGCCGTCGGCATGATGGTCGACGGTTCAGTGGTCGTCGTGGAAAACGTGTACCGCCATCTGGCCGAACATCCGACCGGCTCCGTGAGCCGCACGGCCGTCGTCCTGGCGGCGACGAAGGAAGTGGCGCAGCCGGTCCTGTTCGGCATTCTCATCATCATTCTGGTCTTTTTGCCGATCCTGACGCTGGAGGGCATGGAAGGCAAGATGTTCAAACCGCTGGCCTACACGATCATGATCGCTCTGCTGATATCGCTGCTGTTGTCCCTGACCCTCTCGCCGGTCCTGTGTTCCCTGGCGCTGAGGGACGCCAGAGAGGAAGACACGTGGATTCTCCGAGGGGCCAAACGGGTCTATACGCCGGCCCTGCACTGGGCATTGGCCCATCGCCGGCTGGTCATGGCGGGAGCCGTTATCCTGCTGGGAGCGAGCCTGGCGCTCTTTCCTTTTCTGGGCGGCGAGTTTATTCCCATCCTCAATGAGGCCGCGATCACGCCGCAGATGATCCGCCTCCCCAGCATCTCGCTGGACAAATCCATCGAGATCGAAAAACACATGCAGCGGGCGGTGCTGGAGTTTCCGGAGGTCCGCATGGTGGTCTCGAAAATCGGGCGATCGGAATTGGGCAACGACCCGCAGGAACCGAATGCGAGCGATCCGATCGTGTTGTTGAAGCCGATGGACCAATGGACGACGGCCAAAACGAAGCCCGAGCTGGACGACGCGATCCGCCGGCGCATCGAACAGGTGCCGGGCGCCAACTTTTTGATGAGCCAACCGATTCAGCAGCGGGTGGACGAACTCCTGTCCGGCGTCCGTTCGGAAGCGACGGTCAAGGTGATCGGCGAGGATCTGGAGACCTTGCGGAAAATTGCCGACGGCATTCAGTCGATCATGACGGGTATCAGGGGCGTCCGAGACGTGCGCGTGGAGCAGCTCTTTGGCCAAGCCTACCTCACCATCAATATCGATCGCGGCAAGATCGCCCGGCACGGCATCAACGTCGCGCACATCAGAGAAATCATTGCGACAGCCATCGGCGCACAAGCCGCCACACGCGTCTATGAAGGGCAGAAACGCTTCGATCTCATCCTGCGCTATCCCGAACGTTACCGGAACAGCGTAGAGACGATCAGTCACATTCTCTTGACGACGGCGTCCGGCGCCTTGGTCCCGCTGGGAGACCTGGCGAAGATCGAACTCCAGGAAGGCCCCGCACTCATCAGCCGCGAAGGACTGCAACGCCGGATTTATATCGGCTTCAATACGCTCGGCCGGGACATCGAAAGCATCGTGAAGGAAGCGCAAGGCAAGGTCTCGCGCCAGGTGCAAATGCCGCCCGGGTATCATCTGATCTGGGGTGGGTCGTTTGAAAATATGCAGCGGGCGATGAGCCGTTTGCAGATCATCGTGCCCATCACCATCGGGCTGATCTTCCTGTTGCTATTTGCATCCTTCAATTCCATCCAACATGCGGCGCTCATCATCTTGAACCTGCCGTTCGCGCTGATCGGCGGTATCGTCGCGCTGTGGGCGACGGGGGAATACTTGAGCGTGCCGGCATCCGTCGGATTCATCAACCTCTTTGGGATCGCGGTGCTGAACGGCATCGTGCTCGTGTCCTACATCAACCAACTGCGCGCGGAAGGGGTCGCGGATCACCACGCGATCGTGCGCGGCTGTCTGCTTCGTCTCCGCCCCGTTTTGATGACGGCGCTTGTGGGCATGCTGGGCTTGATCCCCCTGGCGCTGTCGCACGGGATCGGCTCGGAAGTGCAGCGCCCCTTGGCGGTCGTCGTCATCGGTGGATTGGTGAGTTCCACGCTCTTGACCTTGATCGTCCTCCCGACGCTCTATGGCCTGTTCGCCGGCTCCTCCCGCCGCCTCACGGAGACAGCCGCCCCGAACTCCGATCCCGCCCCCGAAATTCGCGAGAGGACCACATCTGCGATCGCTCCTACGCCGCATTGACAAGTTGTCCCTGAAGTCAGGTCTTGAGGGCTTTGAGCCGCAGACAGAATTATTGAGTCCTGCATAACTAATGTCCTACCTGAGGCGTAAAAAAAGGGGACTGTGGCGAATGAAGGAACGCAGGAGGTCCGAGCGGTGTTGGAGGGCCTGGCTGGAGCGGCGGGTGCCCACGACCAACTGGTCGAGGGCCAGCGGGGCCCAGTTGGCCAACGGATTCCCCTTGAGGTAGCCCCAGGCATACTCGATGGGATTCAACTCGGGGGCGTAGGGCGGGAAGAAGACGGGGTGGAGTCGCGATGCCGGGGTCAGGAACGTCTGGACCTTCGTGGCTCGGTGGGCCTGAAAGCGGTCCCAGAGCAAGACGATGGCGCCGTTCAGGTGGTGCCGGAGCTGGCGCAAGAACGCGACCACCTCGGTCGCGGTGATGTTCCGGTTGGCGTGGAGCCGAAAATACAAGTGCACGTGGTCTCGTGTAGGCGAGACACACAGCGCGGCGATGACGGAGACCTTCTGATGGGCGCGGGTCCGGTGCGGCAGAACCGGCGTCTGGCCGTGAGGACTCCACGTCCGACGGACCCGCGGGGCCATCAACACGCCGCTCTCATCGAGAAACACCAACCAGGCCTTCAGGCGCGCCGCTTTTTTTTAACGCGGGGCCACGGCGCCTTGATCCACCCCCGGATCGCCAGCGCATCCCGTTCAACCGCCTGGCGTTGCGGCTGTTGGGGACTCCAGCCGAGCGCGCGGAGCAGGCGACTCAGATGATCCACAATGTGTCAGCGGTCATCCAATAATCCCCAGGTGTGGTCATTGAATTTTCCCCACCCTCTACCAGAAGGAGGAGGGACATGGGACTTGACGAGACGAGCGCATCGACGATCATGCGCGCCCAGGAGGACCAACCTGGGGAGGCGGGCATGGTGGATCAGGAGCGGTGGGCAGAGATTCGACGGTTGTTTCACGAGGAGCGGGTCTCCATTTCAGAGATCGGGCGGCGGTTGGACTTGGATCGCAAGACGGTGCGGCGCAGTCTGCGGCAGACGACGTGGCATCCGTATCGCCGGGCAGCGGTGCTGGAGACGCTGCTGACCGCCCACGCCGACTTTGTGCGGACCCGCGCCCCGCAGGTGGGATACTCCGCGCGGATTCTGTACCAGGAACTGCGGGCGAGCCGCGGCTCCACCGGCAGTTACGAGACGGTGAAGCGGTGCGGCGCGCCGCTCCGCGACGTCCCGTTGCAGGCGGACCGGGCACTCCTCCGGTTTGAGACCCCGCCCGGGCAGCAAAGTCAAATTGATTGGGGCCAAGCGTTGGTGCCCTTTCGTGTCGGTCCCGCCGTCGTGCATGTGTTCGTGCTCACCTTGGGCTTCAGCCGTCGAGGGTTTTATTACGCCTGTGCCGACGAACGGCTCGCGCAGTTTCTCGAGGCCCACGAGCGGGCCTTTGCCCATTTCGGCGGCCATACCCGGGAACATCTCTATGACCGCCCCCGAACGGTCTGCTATGCGGATGAGACGGGCCGGCGCCTCTGGAATCCCACGTTTAAAGCCTTTGCCGACTACTGGGGCTTTGAGCCTCGGGTGTGTCGGCCCTACCGGGCGCAGACCAAGGGCCAGGTCGAATCGGGCGTGAAGTATGTGAAACGGAACTTCCTGCCGGGGCGGACGTTTATCGATCTCGTGGACTTCCAAGCGCAACTGGATGAATGGAACGCGACGATTGCGGACCGGCGGGTGTATGGGACCACGCATGAGCCGCCAATGGTGCGGTTCGAGCGGGAGCAGGGACAGCTGGTGTCCTTGGCCGGGCAGCGCAGCTTTCAGCAGGAGGCGCGCGTCTCGCGCATGGTGGCCGAGAACTATCTGGTCAGCTTCGACACGAACCGGTATGCCGGGCCCTTCCGGCTCATCGGCCAACGGGTCGAGGTCCAACGACGGGGGGACACCGTGCACATCTTTCACCGTGATCGCGAGGTGGCGACGCATCCTGTGCTCCCCGACCGTTCCCAGTTCTACATCCTGCCGGAGCACGGCCCCGGCGCAATCGCGCGCCTCCCCCGCCAGCGCCGGTCAACGGTGAGGGAGCCGGCCGCCCGGACCGCTTCGCTGCCCGAGGTCGAGATCCGGGATCTGGTATGCTACGAGGCGCTGTGCGGACACTCCTCGGCGCAGGAGGTGCATCCATGAACCCTGCCCAGCTTGAACGGCTCCGTGACCAATTGACGCGCTTGCGACTCTTGAAGAGTCGTGAGCGGCTCGACGCCCTCTTACAAGAGGCGGCCGCCAAGGACCTCTCCTATGCGGACTTCTTGGACCAGGTCCTCGGCGAAGAGGGGTCGAAACAAAGGGGTCGGTCGAAACAAAGGGGTCGCGGTCGAAACAAAGGGGTCGGGAATCATTTCTGGACTCTGCGTCTTCAGAACGACATCAACTCCAGGCCGCTCGTCCCTTGGCTGCACGCCCACCTGAACGAGTAGCCGAGCGAATGCCACGGCTGGCTGGAGCTTCGGCACGTAGCTTCAACCCCAGCGCTCCGATCACCTTCAGGATGGTGTCGAAATCTGGGCTTCGTTCTCCGGACAGCGCTTTGTAAAGGCTTTCGCGAGACAGGCCCGCATCCCGTGCCACCTGCGCCATGCCCTTGGCACGCGCAATATCACCCAGAGCCTTCGCAATAAACGCGGCATCGCCGGCAGCTTCTTCCAGACAGGCTTCCAAATACGCCGCCATTTCGGCAGTGGTGCGAAGATGCTCAGCTACGTCATAACGAGTCGTCGTGGGCTTGCCTGCTTTGAAGGGAGACACCGTCAGTCCTATCCAGTCAGACGACCGGCCCAATAGCCGGGACGCCGACGATGGTGGGCCACCGCCAGAATCAATGCCCCATCCGGTTCAAGCGCATAAATGAGCGAATACCGAAAGGTCCTGAGCATGCGCTTCCGAATGCCCGAGCGAACCTCTTGAGCCGATTCAGGAAATTGTGCGATGCGTTCTTCAGCCCGTTGAATCTCGTCAAAGAATCGTCGGCCCAGCCCTTGGGCCTGAAGCTCAAGGTAGCCGATCTCGTTCAGCAACTCTTCTTCCGCCGCCTCGTGATATCGAAGCGGCATCATCGCAAGAGTTTATTCACCTTCGCATGAACTGCGTCCGCCGAAACCGCCTCGGCACGGCCTGCGCGATACTGGTCCAAGCGTCGTTGCGATTCCTCGGCCCATAGACGATCTGCCTCATCCTCACTCAACTCTTCCAAACTAGCGAGGAGCTTTTCCGCGAGAGCGGCTCGATCTCGAACATCCAGGCTCATCGCGCCTTTGATCACGTCGGCCAAATTTGACATTTCATCCTCCCATTCAATGCAAACTGCATCGCACGCCCTAAGACCGCTTGCAACCTCATAGACTAGCCGCCAAAGGCTCCCAATAGATGGCTTCCACATTTTTGATTCTTGCGCGCACTCAACCACTTGTCAACGCTGCTCCCTAGACCATAGACCATCCAGGCCGGTGCCCATGATTGGTTCAACTGTGCGCTCCTTCTCACCCGCCCACCCCAGCGCGCCGAGACGCGCTCTTCACCGAGCAGGCACCGCCCTTGAATTACAAATACGTTCAACCCTGGTGCGCGCTAGGCGAGCAAGCAACCAACATGGGCACCAGGCCTCTTTGTTGCGCACTGGCAAGGACTTCAGATGCCCCATGATACCCCTGAAAGGATTCTGCTCCTCGCGCCATATCGTGACTAAGAGCGATGGCTCTTCTACTCACGAGGTGCCGAATGGACCAGCATCGACTGAAAACGCAGTTCGCATCGCTCGACCCCCGCCTCTACCAAATTGCCAGTCTCGGCACTTTGCTGTCCTACGGACTGCTGTGGTTGCACTTCGACGTCTCGATCTCCCAGATCGCTGTCACGTTCGCAACTGCCTTGCTCACGCAATATGCCGGGACGCGCTGGCACAAGCTGCCATCCTTCGATCCTCTTAGCCCGATCGTCTCAGCTCTAGGCCTCTGTCTCTTCCTCCGCACCAACGATCTCCCGGTCGTCGCACTGGCATCGTTCCTCGCCATCGCCAGCAAGTTCGTCATCCGCTGGAAGCACAAGCACCTTTTCAATCCCACCAATTTCGCATTGGTGGTCGTCCTGGCAAGCGGCCTCGCATGGATTTCAGCGGGACAATGGGGCCAGGTCGCCTGGTTTGGCTTTCTGATCGCCTGTCTCGGCAGCCTTGTCGTCACCCGTGCCGCTCGCGCCGATGTCACGCTGGCGTTCCTCGGTTGCTACGTCGGCCTGCTGGTTGCCAGGGCCCTGTGGTTGGGCGATCCGCTGACGATCCCGTTGCATCAAATCGAGAGCGGCACGCTCCTCATCTTTTCCTTCTTCATGATTTCGGATCCGAAGACCACACCGGACTCCAGAACCGGCCGCATCGTGTTCGCGTGTCTCGTCGCCCTGGCCGCACTCTCCGTCCAGTTCATGCTGTTTCGTCCCAACGGCCCGCTCTGGGGCTTGATCGCCTGCGCGCCACTCGTCCCGTTGCTCGACCGCCTGTTCCCTGGATCCCGCTACGACTGGTCCGCTCCTTCACATGGTGCTCCAAGCGCCCTCGCCTCGTGCCCCGCGCCTCGCAGCCTATTCATTCACCCACAAAGGAGGTTCTCATGACACGCTCGCTTGTTCTTGCCCTCACATTCTTCACCGGTCTCTTTGTCTGGAGCGGTTCCGCCTCGGCCTTTTGCGGCTTCTATGTTGCGAAGGCCGATACGAAATTGTTCAACAAAGCCTCGGAAGTCGCCTTTGTCCGCCATGACGGAAAGACAGTGATCACCATGGCGAACGATTTCAAAGGCGACGTGAAGGAATTCGCGATGGTCGTGCCGGTGCCGACGGTGTTGGAGAAAGAGCAGATCCACATCGGCGAAGCGGCGGTGCTGAAACACCTCGCCGATTATTCAGCGCCCAGATTGGTCGAATACTTCGATCAGAATCCCTGCATCCGTTACGAGATGATGGAACAAAAGCTGGGCGCGCTCAAAGACAACATGCCGGCGTCCGCACCAGCCCGTGAACGGGATCGTGCTTTGGGTGTCACCGTCGAAGCGCAATACACGGTGGGAGAGTACGACATCCTCATCCTCTCGGCGAAGGAAAGCGCGGGGCTCGAAACCTGGCTCACGGAAAACGGCTATCGGATTCCGCGCGGGGCCTCATCGGTCCTGCACAGCTATCTGAAACAGGGCATGAAGTTTTTCGTCGCCAAGGTGAACCTGGGCGAACAAGCGAAGCTGGGCCTCACGCACTTGCGTCCGCTGCAGATCGCGTTTGAATCGCCGAAGTTCATGCTGCCGATTCGCCTTGGGACGGTGAATGCGGATGGCGCTCAGGAGCTCTTCATCTATTTCCTCACCAAGCAAGGCCGGGTCGAGACAACCAACTATCGAACGGTGCGTTTGCCGGAAGCACAGGAAATTCCGGTCTATGTGAAAGACAAGTTCGGCGACTTCTATCGCGACCTGTTCACCCAGCAAGTAAAGCGTGAGAACGAACGGGGCGTCTTTCTCGAATATGCCTGGGACATGAACTGGTGCGATCCCTGCGCGGCCAACCCGCTTTCTGCCGAGGAACTGCGCAGCCTGGGCGTCTTCTGGCAAGAGCCTGCCGGACGAATGGGCAAAGGGATGCCGATGGCGCAGAACGTCTTCCTGACCCGCCTGCATGTCCGCTACGATGCCGCCAACTTTCCGGAAGACCTGATATTTCAGGAGACATCCGACCGCGGTAACTTCCAGGCTCGCTACATCCTTCGCCATCCCTGGACCGGACAGGATGAGTGCCCCGCCGCCACGGCCTATCGGCAGCAGTTGCGCGACCGCTATGAGCGCGAAGCGCAGACATTGGCGACGCTCACCGGCTGGAACATCGGCGACATCCGCAAAGCCATGAATCTCAGCGCCTTGCCGACGAGCAACGGCAGGAAGTGGTATCAGAAATTGTGGAACGACTAATGCCTTGACCGGAGGCCGCTATCTACTGACAGGTGTTCATCCTGTGCGCCATAATACCCCACACGCACCACCGATACTCCCATCGAAGGAGGCTTCCTATGAGGTCTCGACTGCTTGGCGCCATATTGCTCCCCCTGCCGCTCCTGCTTTCACAGTGCAAACCCAGAGACCCGACACCGCCGGTTCCGAAAGTTGATTCCCCGGCGATGCCGTCAGAGGCGCCAGGCACAGCAGCCTCACCGCAGACCGCTCCTGGCGAGCGACAAACAGGCAGGTAGTCCCGCCATACAACACAACGGCGAGGCCTGGTCTCCAGGCCTCGCCGTTGTGTGGCTCGACGCCAGCCTGAAGGCTGACGCTTGTTGCTCTATGTATGGATTGAGAGTGTGACCGATGTTTGCCTGATTGACTGATAGCTGAAGAACGCCGCGCTGGCCGTCTGAGCCGGTACCTCGGTGGTCTGCTTGTGCTCGGTCTCGCCACGAAGCTCTTTCTGCAGTTCCTCACGCACCTTGTCCAGCAAGCGCGGGAGATGCCGCCTGAGCTTGTGTGAATCCACCGTCGATTCGTGCACGGCATCCAACACCTGCTGCACAAGCGACGTGGGTTGCTGATCCTCCGTAGTCCGTGCGGTGAGGCGAACCTCATCCATCTTGCCCGTCGCGTTGGTAGAAGCTGAAGGCTGGGTGGGCGCCGGGGTCCCGGAAGACGGAGGCGGGATCGCCGCAACCGCCGAAGGCGCCGCACCCGGGGTATCGGTTTGGAGAGTTGCGGTATCGGCATTCGTCGGAAGCGCGGCCGGCTCGGTGGTCCGTTGGTTGTTGTGTGAGGCCGATTGCGCCGCGATGATGGAGACCGATCGTTCCACATTCACGTCGAGATCGAGTCCGGACAGGGAAGAGAAGCTGCCGAACTTGTCGGCCAGCTTCGCCGTCTTCGCCTGCGCAGCCTCATCCTGGCCGTTGAAATATTTTCTAAAAATGTTCAGCACCTTCTTGAACAGCTTGGAAAGATCTTTGACTTCCTGCTCGTTGAGATCGCCCTCAACAGTCACGCCAAGTCCTTGGCCTGACGAATATTCGGTCCGTTGCGCATTCACCTCCACGCTGGTTCCGTTCTGTTGCGCCTTACCGCGATAGGCGACGGTCCGGAAGTCTTCCGCGAGATTGGCCGTTAATGTCACCTTATCGCCTTCCGCCGTAGTCACGGTGAGCCGCCCGGACAAGTCATTGGAAGCCGCGATCGCGCTGGTGCCGCCCGTGGAAGGGAGACGAAAGAACTGAGAGGGATCAAATTGGCTCACAGACTGGACCGGCATGGGATCTCCTGGTATGCGTGGCTGTAGGAACCACTTCCTAGTGGCCCCTATCGGCACATAACCCGCTGAACTTGAGGAGGCTTATGCTATAGTGGGAGCGGCGGCGTTCTTCACCATCGTGTCCCGAATAGCCAAAGGAGGCCTTTCATGCGACACCCTGTCTGGTTCTTGACGCTTCCCTTGCTGCTGGCCGGCGGCTGCACACTCAAAGCCACCACCGATCAGATCATCGACACCACCTCGAACATCACCGGCACGACCTCATCGGCCAGAAGCTGGTTCGGCGAAGACGGCCTGGTCAAGCCCGAGTTTAAACTGACAGCGTACGTCTCGTTCAATCAAGAGAACCTGAATCAGGATCTTGCGGCAGGGAAGGGCGAGTATCTCGCCTCCCTGAGCGAGCTGTTGGGCGTACCCAGCGAACGGCGATCGGCATTTTTCTCCGCCGCGCAAGCGCGCTATGCAGAGGAAACCGCCTCGGCGCCGGCGACACCGGCGACCCTTATGGTCTTGCTGGGGTCAACGGTGAAACCCTTCATCCATTAGCGTTGATCACCAGCTTCGAGGGTCGGCTATGATGCCAGTGATCCCTTCACTGCCGTTTCGGAAGATCTTCCATCCCACGGACTTTTCCGCAGACAGCCACACCGCGCTCGTTCATGCGTTGAAGCTGGCGGTCTTGGCGAAAGCGGAACTCTCCATGATGCATATCGACCCGAACGTGGCGCGGTCGGATTTCGAAGATTTTCCGCGCATCCGTCCGATCCTCGAACAATGGCGCATGCTTCCGCCCGGCAGCACCAAAGAGCAGGTCGCGCAGCTCGGCCTCTCGATCAGAAAGACCCGCGCGGCGGCACAGAATCCGACGGAAGGATTTCTTGCATACCTTGCCGACCACCCGGCCGATCTGTTGGTGATGGCGACTCATCAATATGAGGGGCTGGCGCGCTGGCAGCATCAGCTGATCGCGGAGCCGGTCGCGCGGGGCAGTCGTTCCGCAACGCTGTTTGTGCCGACTCACGTTGAGGGTTTTGTCGTGAAGGATACCGGCCGATCTCAACTGCGGCGGGTGCTGGTTCCCGTCAGCGCCAAACCCGCCCCTCAACTCGCCGTCGATGTGACGGCTCAACTGGCGCAGGCGTTAGGCTGCGAGACCTTCACCGGCGTCCTCGTTCATGTGGGCGACGACTCCACCTTTCACTCCATCCGCTATCCCTCGCGCAATGGATGGCTGTGGCATACGCTCACCTGCCAGGGAAACATCGTGGATGTGATTTTAGGAATGGGCGCGGACTTCGACGTGGATTTGATCGTCATGGCCACGGAAGGGCATGATTCTATGCTGGACATGATGCGGGGCAGCACCACGGAGCGGGTATTGCGCGGCGCGCGTTGTCCGCTGCTGGCCTTGCCGGTTTAGAAACCGGCCTTGGCCAGCCCCAGTTCCTGCGTTTCACGCGCCCGCCCGATGACCGTTCGCACCACCATCCCATCTTTGATCACGAGAAAATTGGTCGAGACGGCCGGGATGCGCGGCCCCGGCAGGATCACGCCGGCGAGATTCAACGGATCGACCGCCGAGAGCTTCACCTCCTGCGTGAGTCCAAAACCGCTCTTGCGCAACGCCCGCATGGATTCGACTGCTTCCGGCAGCGCAAATTGCTCGCCGACGAATCCGGATACAAAGCGTCCGCCGCGAATCTCCCCTTGCAGTTCCAGACGTCGATATTGCACTAGGAGATCACGCCAGGCGATCGACGAAGATTCCCGGCCAAGCAGATCGCGAAAGACGACGCCGTAGCGCCGCAAGAGCTGACGGGCCAACTTCTCAAGTATGATTTGGTGATCTGGTGATTTGGTGAGGTCCCGAGAAGCTAACTTCACCCCTTCGCCAGATCGTACTTCGTATTTTCTGAGCAGAGACCAGCGTCCACCCGCGTGGCGCGGCCGCCGAGACCGCTCACGTCCCTCCGCGCGCCGGCGGTGAGGATCCACCAGGGCGCGCAGATTATCGAATCCATCCGCTGTCACCAGCCCGGCCGCGACCAACTCCCACAGTCCTTGCTCGACTTCGGACGCCAGATGGCCCGTCTCCCGAATCAGATCATTGAAGAAACTGGCGCCTCTTTCTTTCAATGCCTGAAGCAACCGTTGGGCAACGCCGCTCAGACTGACCGCCATCAGGCCATTCGACGAACCCGCCAACCATTCGGCCGCCTCCCGTGGAAACAGACTGATCGGGGCGGCACTGGTCGGGATGACTCGCCGCGCTCCTTCATCGGCCGCCCCACCGGCGCGAGCGGGAGACGAGAGACGTCCCCACGCGACGGCGCCGCTCAGACACAGCCGATCAAGCCATTCCGGTTCATACTTCGCCAGACGAGATCGCAACAAATGCGGCTCCCAGGCCGACGCCGCCGCTTCAAAACCGGCAAGCTGCGCAATCACCTCCCCCAGCCCCGCCTCACCGTGCAAGCGCGCCCCCGGAGCGACATGCTGCCACCGCAGCAAGAACGACATGAATTCAGACGCGGTCACCGGCTCGATTTCCTTCCGCAACGCGCCCAGCGTGAGGCGATGGATGCGGGCCAGCAATCGGCGATGGCACCACTCGATCTCGTCGCCCGTCGTTCGTGACGCGTGAAGCGTGAAGCGGCCTCAGAGCACCTGGCCTTGGGCTTCGAGCCGCACCATCGCGGCATTTATCTCCTCGGCGGGGAAATGCAGACGTTCGGCTAGACGGTTGACCGTCGTCGGGCCGATGCTCTCCATCCAGCCCCGGACGATTTCGTCCAGAGTTCGGTCATGGCCATGCGCGAACAGCCGTTCGAGTGCCTCTTGATTCTCCTTCGCCACCCACCCTCTTGCCTTCGTCCCCTCACCTTCTCCTCTCCCCTGAGGGGAGAAGGTTGGGGTGAGGGGGACCTTGATCTCCATCGCGCGCCCTTCCTCGATCAAGCGCGACAGATAGGCACGCCAGTCTTCGGCCTGCTCGATAGGCACCCACACCAACGTCAGCAACGCGTCGTGCAGTTCGTCGGCATCGCGCACGACCGGCCAGGACTCCCGCTCCACTTCCTCAATCGCCGCAGGATCCAGCGCGCCGACCTGCCCAAGCAATTCAGGAGGCAACGTCCGCCGCATTTCAACGGCCCGCGCCCGCCGCTCTTCCAACGGCGCGTCGTCGAGGAACGCGTAAGGATTGGCGTTGAGAATTTCATGGGATAAGGGCGAGGGAATCGGCGTATCGACCGCGACGCATTCGATCCGTTTCTCCTCGATCGCGCGCAAGACCGCCGTGAGCCCGTCGATGTCCATCGCCTCGGTCAGACAATCGTGAAGCGTCTCCCGAACGAGCGGATGGTCCGGAATCTGCCGCGCTGCCCGTGCGCCGGTCAGATTTTCCTGACAGGCAATCGCGTCAGGGAACACGGCGGCCAGCAGATCTTCGGACCTCATCCGCTGGATCTGCGGCGGCACTTTCTTGCCGTTTGAAAACCGGAGCAAGGCCAGGGCGCGCGACGCATTCCAGCGCCAGCGCGTGGCAAACATCGGCGCCAACAAGACGGCTTGGATGAGCACCTCCCGCACGGTATTTGAATGGAGGTAGCCGAACACGGAATCCAATGGGAAGCTGTGTTTTTCCCCGAGCGAGATGACAATCCCATTATCCGTTGCCGCCGCCTGCAATTCAAAATCGAAGGTCACGCAGAAGCGCTTCCGCAGTGCGAGCCCCCAAGCTCGATTGATCCGCCCGCCGAAGGGCGCATGGATGACCAACTGCATCCCGCCGCTTTCGTCAAAAAACCGCTCCGCGACGATACGCTGTTGAGTCGGCACGGCCCCCAACACGGCGATGCTCGCGGCGACATAGGCGACAAGCTGCTCGGCGCCACGTTGATCCAGAGCACACTCCTTTTTGAGCCAGGCAAGGGGCGAGGGGCCAGAGGCCAGGGGCGTGCGAGGGAAATCCTCTCCGCCACTCGCCTCTCGCCCCGCGCCACTCACCCTCTGTGCAATCTCCTGGCGCAGCGACGACACTTCTGCCGATAGCTCGGCCGTTCGAGAAGGCGCCTCACCACGCCAGAAGGGAATGTTGGGCGGCGCACCTTGCGCGTCCTCCACCCGCACCTTGCCGGCTTCTATGCCCTTAATGCGCCAGGAGGTATTGCCCAGCAGCATGATGTCTCCGGCCAGACTTTCGACGGCGAAGTCCTCATCCACGGAGCCCACGACGGTCCCACTCGGCTCCGCCACGACGGCGTAGTTCGCCGTGTCCGGGATCGCGCCCCCTGAGGTAACCGCCGCAAGCCGCGCGCCTCGTCTTCCCTTGAGTCGATGATTGATCCGGTCATGGAACAGATACGCATGCCCGCGTCCGCGATTGGTGGCAATGCCGTCCGCCAACATGCGGACCACCTGATCGAAGTCAGTCCTGGCCAAGTCTCGGTAGGGGAACGCTCGGCGACAGAGTGTGAACAATTCATCTTCCGTCCAGGTCTGGCTCGCCGCCGCTGCCACGATTTGCTGCGCGAGAATGTCCAGCGGAGCGATCGGGACCTCAATGCGATCCAAGGTTCCGGCACGAATCGCGCGAACCAACGCGGCACATTCCAGCAGTTCGTCCCGCGTCATGGCGAAGAGCCGGCCTTTAGGAATGGCCGTGATCCAGTGGCCGGCGCGGCCGATCCGTTGCAGCCCGGTCGAAATCGCTCGCGGCGAGCCGATCTGGCACACCAAGTCCACCGTGCCCACATCGATGCCCAATTCCAGTGACGCCGTCGCAATCACCACGCGTGTCTTGCCGGTCTTCAGCCGCTCCTCCGCAGACAGACGAATCTGCCGCGAGAGGCTGCCGTGATGCGCGGCGACCACATCAGGGCCCAAGTCTTGAAGCCGCTCTTCGAGATAGTGCGATACCCGCTCAGCCAGCCGGCGCGTGTTCACAAATACCAACGTTGAACGATGCTGCCGCACCAACTCAGCCACCCGGTCATAGACGTCCGCCCAGACGGCATTCGTCGCCACGGCGCTCAGTTCGTCCTTCGGCACTTCGATCGCCAAGTCGAGTTCGCGGCGGTGGCCCACGTCGATGATCGTGCACCCCCTCACCCTTTCCCTCTCCCCAGAGGGGAGAGGGCTGGGTGAGGGGGCACCGATCAGAAACTGCGCGACGAGTTCAATCGGCCGCTGCGTCGCCGACAAGCCGATGCGTTGCGGCTTTCTCAGAGTCAGCGCCTCCAGTCGCTCTAATGACAAGGCCAAATGTGCCCCGCGTTTATTGGGCGCAAGCGCATGGATTTCATCGACGATGACTGTCCGTACCGTCTGCAACATGCGACGGCTTTTTTCAGCGGTGAGCAGGATGAACAGCGATTCCGGCGTGGTGACAAGAATATGCGGCGGCCGCTTGAGCATCTGCTGCCGCTCGGTCATCGGCGTATCGCCGGTCCGCACCAATACGCGCAACTCCGGCATGAGCAGTCCCGCCTGCAGAGCCGCTTGGCCGATTTCCGCCAGCGGCTTTTGCAGGTTCTTCTGCACGTCGTTACTCAACGCTTTGAGCGGCGAAACGTAGAGCACGTGCGTGTGGTCGTCGAGTTCGCGGGCAAGGGCTTGCCGGAAGAGACCGTCGATGCAGGACAGAAACGCCGCCAGGGTCTTGCCGGAGCCGGTCGGCGCGGCAATCAACGCATCCGCACCGGATTGAATCGCCGGCCAGGCTTGAAGCTGAACATCCGTCGGTTGGCCGATGTGAGACTGGAACCAGTCCGAGATGAGAGGGTGGAAACCGGAAAGCGGCATGGGGTGAAATTCTACCATGCCATCGGAATGGACTCTATCAGCTCACAAAGAAGAGGGTCGATCTAGGTCAGGAAACCCACTGTACAGTGAACCCTGCACGGGTCGAGTAACACCACGGGTGAGATTCATGGTCGGCCAGGAGTTGCAATCCCAATTGGGACACTAGGCGCTGTGGAAAATGTCGCCGGTGTTGTGGCGGTAAGGACGCCCCCTATCCCAATCGAAAAACCGGCCACGCTCGTGGCGCCTGAATTCGCCACATATACAAACTGTCCACCAGGATTGACCGTGATTCCCACTGGAACCGTTGCTGCCCCCGTGGAAAAAGTCGCAGGTGTAGTAGCTGTTAATAGTCCTCCCGCACCAATTGTGAAGGCAGCGACTTCATTCGTGCCACTATTTGTTACATAAAGGAATGAACCGTTTGGCGAGATAATAACCCTCTGTGGACTCGACCCCACCCCCGTGGAAAAAGTCGCAGGCGTTGTCGCCGTCAACACTCCTCCAGCCCCAATGGTGAAGGCAGCAACCTCATTTGTTCCACTATTCGCCACATAGACAAATGATCCGTTCGGTGACACAGTTATTCCCACTGGGACCGACCCCACCCCCGTGGAAAAAGTCGCAGGCGTTGTTGCCGTCAACACACCTCCAGCGCCAATCGTGAATGCTGACACATCGTTGGTGCCGCTATTCGCCACATAAAGAAACTGCCCATTGGGAGACACCGCAATTCCCCGGGCAAGCGTTCCGCCTGTCGCAAATGTCGAGGGAGTTGTCGCGGTTAAGACGCCTCCGGCTCCAATCGTGAAACCCGACACGGTATTCGTGGCGCTATTCGCCACATACACGAGCTGTCCATTTGGCGATACGGTGAGCCCACGTGGTGATGATCCCACTCCCGTTGAAAATGTTGCTGGGGTTGTTGCGGTGAGAACCCCTGTTGTCGAATTGACCGTGTAGCCGGAGACGTTCTCAGAACCTTGATTCGACAGATATAGGAACTGCCCGTTTGGCGAAACCGTGATCCATTCGGTATTTGTGCCCCCTGTAGCAAAGGTGGCTGGAGAAGTTGCGGTCAGCGCGCCTCCCGTTCCAATTGTGAAGGCTGAAACATTATTTGAGCCATCATTTGCTGTGTAGACCACAGCTGGAACTGTTCCCGTCCCTTCATTTACTCCTCCCCCTCCTCCACCCCCATCGGGACATCCGGCGAGCAGGAACAGCGACAGGGCCAGCCAAGAAAGATTTCGTGTCTTCATTATCATTCCTCTGATTCGGACTTGCTCAAGTTATATCACTATGAAAAAGACGTGCCAAATCAAAACGCATGATTTCAATGGACTCTCTTTCATCCCCACTGGCACACTGTCATCCATTTCAGACGGAGTTACGCCAGCGTGGGACATGACACTCTCATCATTCTTGGATCCGGCTATACCGCGAGATTCGTATGGCCTCTGGCATCGCGCCACTACGCCCACGTCTTTGCCACCAGCCGTGAACCAAACAAGAACCTTCACCGTATTGCTCCGGAACAACGGATACAATTCGACCTGACGCAACAGAACACGTGGGCACACATTCCGCACAAAGCTGACATTCTTTGGTGCTTTCCAGCGACACCGCTTGATCTCGTCCAACAACTTGCTGGGACATTGAATCCCGTCACTCACCGACTTGTCGTGCTCGGCAGCACCTCCGCATATGACGTCGGTGATTCACGGGACTACCCCCCGCCGTGGATCGATGAAACGGCGCCCCTCGATCTCAGTAAGTCTCGGGTGCAGGGCGAAGAATTCTTGCGCACCCGCTGCAACGCCATCGTTCTGCGCGTGGCCGGCATCTACGGACCGGGCCGTAATCCCATCGACTGGATCAAGACCGGGCGGGTCGGCCCGTCACGCAAATACGTGAACCTGATTCACGTGGAAGATCTGGCCGCGATCTGCCTCGCCGCGCTGGAGCGCGGAACCCCCGGTGAAGCGTACAACGTCAGCGACGGCACCCCGCGCACGTGGAAAGACATTTGCGACACGGTTGAACGTCGCTGGGACATCCACCCGATTGCCACAGAGGATACCGCGGCCACCGGCAAGCGCCTGTCGAACGCACGCCTGCTAGAACTCCTCAAAGCAAACCATGCGACATTGCGTCACTCGGACCTCTTTCACGCACTCGGTCAGATCGAGTGCTCGGCTGCCCAAAGAAAACCTTAAAGACCGACGCTCTCCGACTGATGCATCCCAGATCATTTATCCTTTCTCGATAAGCGGCGTCCTCACCGATCCGTTAGAATCGGTTGAACGCGCACGGCTACAGCACGAGAAGTTTGCTTGAATTCACCGGGTGGGTCGATGCCTTGCCCGGTGTAATATCCAGGAGCTTCTATACGGGCCTCAACGGAAACCTGTTGATCATCAACAATCAGCCCGATAGCTTCTTGTGAGCGTCCACACACGCTCGGCACTTCCACAACAATGCTTCCGGTTTCATCGCTGAGCGTAAACGTGTACGCCCCAAAACACAGAGCCCCAAACTTAGCGTTGAATGTGGGAGGGAGCGCTTGAACACGAGTGGCAATCCCCTGCAGTTGCACACTCCTTAAGTGGTATGCTTCCGGCCTTGCCGTGACATCCCCGAGCTGTACCACCTCCGCCGATGCAATAACAGCCGACAGAAGGACGCAGACCTGAATCACGAGGCGACATCCCGACGAATAAAGAGTCAAACCCATAAAGCCAATTCGAAAGCGTGGAGGCGGCAAGGAACGTTTTCCCTCTACCGCCTCCGTGTTACCCACCATACGTAACTCAGTTTATCCTTTCCACCGTTTAATATTCTGTCTGGGTATGCGCCCCAGGACGGCTCCGATTCAATGAGCCATTGCTTACGAGCCCTCCACAAATGAAACACTCGGACCCGCCGCCCACGATAAGGACGTTTCCCGTATCGGATTGCGTTTGCGCAGTATGACATGCGCGACTTGCAAATAGGGATCCCTGTGAAACCAATCCTCCGCTCGAGTTGCGGATTTCCCAGATCGTTGGCGAACTGATCCCTCCCGCCACAAATACATTCGTGGAAGACGCGACCGGGTTACACGTCAGCCCCATTGAGTGGGCGGCCCAAAAGAAGCCGTTAGTAACCAGTGATCCGTAGGAATCTCTGATCTCCCAACCACTCCCTCCCCTCTCTGTGGAGTGAAACTCTCTAGGAATACAATCAATGACTGTCTGCTGCTGGTTTACTCGGTCTGTAATCAAGATGTACTCTTGCCGGTGACCTAAACAGCACACACACTTCTTGCCCCTTAGCCTGATCAAAATCCGCAATCAGCTGAATTGCCGGGCTGTCACCGTGAAAGATGTAGGTTCGAGTCTCCTGCGCACGATCGCGGACAACGCCAACACCTCCGCCACCGTCAACCGCATACGTCAGCACGATCTCCAGACCAGGTTGCCCGTCGGTATCAATGACTGAATATATGGTTCCGGAATCCCAGAGCGTGTCGGAATAGGAGCTGAGGCGATTGGTCTTGTCGTGGACAATGCAGACGCAGAACAAGTTCCCTTGGGCATCGCGGGCCTCGATCACAATTTCTTTTCCAGGAACCCCATCGGTATCCTCCATCCATTCCATCCTCACTGATATCCACGATAAATCCCTGTAGAACCGAGATGTGCAGTTGCGATCATCAATGACGCAAACACACGTCAAAGCACCGTCGGCATCATGAGCAACAAAAACGATCTCTTTCCCGGGCGCTCCGTCCGTATCGACGACCGATTCAACCTTGATCATGTGCCACCGAGAATCCGTATAGAGCTCGATAGAGTTGATTCGATCACGGATCACGAATCACGCAGACACAGATCGTCCCTTTATCAGCACTTACGGCGATAACGACGACCTCTGCTCCTGCTTCTCCGTCCGTGTCTTCAACAGCCACAAGACTCAGGCCTTCCCACAACGGATGGCTATACATCATTCTCGAAGATGAATTCGAAGGATGCTCGATGCAGAGCTTATTCTGATCACAGACTTCGACGAGATCGACTGCTGTGTCTCCATCCGTGTCCGCGTACATCGACACGATCCCCGTGGATTTGAATCGTCGGTTTGAAGCTGACGTATTATTTTCTTCTGCCAAACCCATCTGATTCGCGTTTTTCTGCTCATCGCGCTGTCCTGGATCAGACGAAGATAGTTCGACGGAGGGGCTCACTGATGCCGGATGCGGAGCCTCGTCATTCCCTCGAGAACAGGCCAGTGTGGTAACCACGCCAAGTACTGAGAGCAAGACATGACACCATCGCAAAGCAGAGGCAAACCGGACGTTAGACCATCGAGGCTGCTGCAGGGATGAAAGAAGATGCATAGCCGCCCTTTCATCTGTAGAACGGCAGCGTACGCTCAAGCGCGAAAGAGACAAGCTGGCGGCTACGCCAGGTAGGAGTTACATACACATGGAGGCGATTGCGTCCAGAGATGGGTTTAGCGTAAGACCGAGGTGGTGAGGAATGTATGGCGTTATTTGCAGTCGCGATCTCAACTTCGTCATTCTGTCTCTCATTAACAACAGTGAAAGGTTGTAACCTCTGTCGAAATTTGCTTACCCTCGCAGCAGCGCCATCACCGTAAGGCACACCAGCAAATTATTCGCCGCATGCGCGATCATGCCGGGAATGAGGCTGCCTGTTTTTTCGTACAGCCAGGCCCAGAGGAGACCGCTCCACAGCACGCTGATGAAGCCGATGAGTCCATACCCGTGGGCCAGCGCGAAAATGCTGGCGCTAATCAACGCTGCGGGAACAAAACTCAGACGCCGGCGTAGAATCGCGTAGAGCAGTCCGCGAAAGGCCAGTTCCTCGAAGATCGGCGCAAAGACCACATACTCCAATAAACTGATGGCCAGCACGGAGGGGGGCGCCCATACCAGATCCGGATCAAACCACTCTGTCCAATGGTTGGTCAGGCTGAGCGCCTCGGCCACCCGCCCCATCACCCACTCGCCCCATAATCCGGCGGCCACGACTGCCAAGACGATGCCTGCCAATCTGCCGAGTTGGCCTCGTTCTATTGTGAGGCCGAATCCTTCCCAGAACGTGAGCCCCGTCGGCTTGAGCAAATACACATAGGCCAGCCCCAGCAGCGGAAGGTTCGCCACAGGGATCGCCAGCGCTCGCAGCGAGACATTCTCGGCGGGAGCAAAAGAGAGAAAGGCCAGCGTAAGGACGGCTCCGAGCGCGCCGCCTCGGAGCAACACCGCCGTGCCGATCCCACCGGGCCAGGGCGGCGGCACGCCGGGCACGTGCAGCCGCAAGACATCCATCCGTTGTCCCTTGAGCCGCACAATCCCAAGCAGCATCACCGATCCGATTATGAGGCAAGCCAATTCAACGACGACCAATCCACGCGACCATTCTTGAATCCGCTCGCCGCGCAGCGCGCGTTGCTGCTCCACCGTCGCTGACAGAGCCTGATCGCCCGCTCGCTCAGCCAATCGCCCGGCAAGGGCATGATAGAACCAACCGGCCGGAAGGAGCTCAGCCAACGACGACTGCAGCTCGATCTCGCGGGCCCTGTCTAAAGGAGCCGCCCCATACGCCGCTTCAATGAGTCGCGCATACGAAGGCATGGGCTCTTCCATGGTGCGCCATGATGCCGCGGCCGTCAGCGCATCCTGCACGCGGCCGGAGTCTCCTTGAAGAATCGCCAGGCGCAGTTTGGAAAGCGGATCGTCCGTCGCCTCCACCAGTTCTTGGTACCACTGGATGGCCTGCGCGCGCTCCGCTTCATTGCTCCCCGCCGTCCACTCGTTCACCCATTGTTGCCACTCGGGCGAGTGCCGAAGCCCGTCTTGCGCCTCCAGGGTCCGACTCACCATGAGTTCCAACGCACGATCCGGCTCTTCGAGCCTCTGTAGTTTAGGCAGCGTGGCGGAAAACCAGATGAGGGTCCCGAATGCCGCAATCAAGAGGGCCGCCGACAAGACACTGACGATCATCGACGCACGAGAGGTAAAGGGCTCGCGCGCCACAGGGGGATGTGACGCCGGCGTGGACCCGGCAAACGCTTGTGGCTGGCTTATTGGCACGGCATCCTGATTCATGTCGGGTGACTATACCATGCCCGATTTGGCCTCCATACCCCTCAAAATAGCTAGCTTCCGATCATGCCGCGCGATTATCACATGGCCTCTCGCACCGGACTTGGCTTATACTAACTCCGCGGAATCCGAGGAGCATTCTGTCCATGCAGGAATTTCTTCCCCCACGCCGGCTGGTGCTGGGCCCCGGTCCCAGCATGGTGCACCCGCGCGTGCTGCGGGCGATGTCCACTCCGCTGCTCGGACATCTCGATCCCGCTTTTCTTTCCGTCATGAACGATATTCAGAGCTTGTTGCGCCACGTGTTCCGCACCACCAACCGGTTCACCATCGCCGTGTCCGGCACCGGGTCCGCCGGCATGGAGGCCTCGATCGTGAATCTCGTGGAACCGGGCGATGCGGTTATCGTCGGTGTCAACGGCGTGTTCGGCACACGCCTCGCCACCGTCGTGGAACGATGCGGCGGCAAAGTGATCCGCGTCGAAGCCCCATGGGGATGGATCATCGAGCCGGACGCCATAGAGTCGGCGCTGCAGCGATCGGGGCCTGTCAAAGCCGTGGCGCTCGTGCAGGCGGAGACCTCCACCGGCGCCTGGCAGCCGCTTGAAGCAGTCGGGAGACTCTGCCGCGCACACAACGCCCTGTTCATCGTGGATGCGGTGACGTCACTCGGCGGGGTTCCCGTGGAAGTGGATCAGTGGGGCATCGATGTCTGTTACAGCGGCACACAGAAATGTCTGAGCTGTCCGCCGGGACTCGCTCCGTTGACCGTCAGCGAGCGAGCGCTGGCCGCCATCACGCATCGGCGCGCCCCCTGTCAGAGTTGGTACTTGGATCTGTCGCTCGTCGCCGAGTACTGGGCGGAAGGATCCCGCGCCTACCACCACACCGCGCCCATCTCGATGCTGTATGCGCTACGGGAAGCACTGCGGCTGGTAGAAGAGGAAGGCTTGCCGGCTCGCTTCGCCCGTCATCTGCTGAACAGCAAGGCTCTCGTGGAGGGACTCAGCGCGCTGGGCTTCAACCCGCTGGCCCCGGCCGATCACCGGCTGCCGATGCTCACCTGTGTCACCGTCCCCGCACACATCGACGACGCAGCCGTACGCGCGCACTTGCTTGAGACTTTCGGCATCGAAATCGGCGGCGGCCTGGGACCATTGAAAGGAAAGGTCTGGCGCATCGGCCTGATGGGCGAATCCTGTACAGAAGCCAATGTCCTGACCTTTTTGAACGCCGTGGAAGAAATCGGCATCCGCTCGGGCTGGCTCTCAATGCCGGGCGTGGCTCTGCAAGCGGCCGCCCGAGCCTATAGTTTGGCGCAGTAGATATTAGACACTGGAGGAACAGCTTTCAATGAATCGTCCATTGACCGTCGTGCTCGGAGCAATAACGTTCGCCTTTCTCGCCGTGGTTTTTTTATGGATCTTCAAGCTCACGATGCAAGACAAGATGAAAACCGACATGGTATCGGCCGAGAAAGTCGCCGCCTTTGTCCATGCCATTCTCGAAGCCAACCGCAATAACTATACGGACAACGTGGTCGTCAAATTGCAGCGGGACGGCATTGAAGCCCACGAACATTGGAAGGACGAACGCGGCGTGCCGTTGCCGGCGCAATATCTCATGGAATCCGGCCGCCTCGTCTCATTGAAGAACCTGAATTTCTCCTTTCGCCTGGCCAGCCTCACGCCGATCTATGTCTGGAACGGAGCCAACACCGACCTGGAACGGCAAGGCCTTGCCGCGGTCGAGAAAGATCCCTCCAAGCCCCATTACGGCTTCATCAAGAAAAACGGGGTCCGGATGTTCCAGGCGGTCTATGCCGATCGAGCGGTGTCGCAAGCCTGCGTCGACTGCCACAATTCACACCCGAACAGCCCTCGCCGGAATTACAAGCTCAACGATGTGATGGGCGGCATCATCATTACCTTCCCGGTCGGAGAATAGCCGTGACGATCGCCATCCATCGGACCCGTCTCGTTGACGGGACGGGCGCCCTGCTCGAGCAGGCGACCGTGCTCATACGCGGCGGGAAGATTCTGGCCGCCGGGGCGAGCAAAGACGTTTCCATCCCGAAAGGTTCCACGCGCGTCGATGGCCGCGGCCTGACCGTCATCCCCGGCCTGATCGATTGCCATGTGCACCTCTGTTTGGGCGGCGAACCGGACGTGGTGACGACCGTAGAAACGGAGAGTCCGTCGTACACGCTGCTCAAATCGGCCCGGCACGCCCGGCTCACACTGGAGGCCGGAGTCACCACGGTTCGGGACGTCGGCTCGCGAGACCATTCGATCTTTTCCCTCAAACGGGCCATTGAAGCGGGGATCGTTCCCGGACCCCGCATCGTGGGAGCCGGGCTCGCCATCTGCATGGTCGGCGGCCATGCCCGATTCATTGGGCAGGAAGTGGAAGGGCCTGAGCAAGTCCGGCAGGCCGTCGAAGCCCAAATCGCCGCCGGTGCGGAGGTCATTAAAGTGATTGCCTCGGGCGGCGTGCTCACGCCCGGGACTTCGCCGGATCAAGCGCAAATGACAAGGGAGGAACTCGCGACAGCGGTGGATGCCGCCCGACAGGCGCACAAGAAAGTCGCCGCGCATGCGCACGGCGCGCCAGGGATGAAGAATGCGATTCAAGCCGGCGTGCATTCCATTGAGCATGCGACGTTGTTGGACGATGAAGCCGGCGCATTGATGAAGCGCCACGGCGTCTATATGGTTCCGACCCTATCGGCGCTCGCCACCACCGCGGCGGGACGGCCGGGCTGCGGCATTCCCGAGAGCGCGTTGGACAAAGCGAAGGCCATGACCAAGCGTCATCAACGAAGCTTCAAGAACGCGCATGACAGCGGCATCTTGATCGCCATGGGCACCGATGCCGGCACGCCCTTTAATTACCATGGGGACAACGCGCAAGAACTCGATCGCATGGTGGCGCTCGGCGTGACGCCGATGGAAGCCATCATCGCCTCCACCGCCGCCGCCGCTCGCCTGATCGGCATTCACGATTCCGTCGGAACGCTGAAGAAAGGCATGCAAGCCGACCTCGTCGTGATCGACGGGAATCCGCTTCGTCGCATTGAACTGCTGCGCAACCGGAGCCGGATCATGGGGGTGATGCAGGCGGGGCGGTTCGTGGCGGGGCCGCTGGCATGCACCTGACAATGTTGAATGTTCAATGTTCAATGTTGAATTGAAGCCTGCGGAGAGCGGGCCTGAAGATTCAACATTCAACGCTCATCATTCAACATTCGCACTATCTCCGTTCATAAAACAATTCCAGCGCCGACGCGATCCCGTGCACGCGGCCTTTTCGGAACGCATCTTCCAGACGGTTGCGGAGTGATCGAATACCGCCTTCGTCGCCTCGCTTCGCGATACCTTGGGACACCATCATCTCGGTCGCCACTTCGACGAGCCGCTGCTTGCGTCCGTTCATGTCATCGGTCACAAAGTCGTCCATGATCTCGGCCGCGCGCTCGGCCACGATCTTTTCGAGAAACGAATCGTAGCCCTGCGCCGCCACCGTCCGCTCCCGAATGATGCCCAATTCCGTCTTCACCCGCTTCACGTCCTTTACCAGGATGGCAAACAGCTCTTTCCGCCCTTCGTCGAAGAGCTTATGTTCCATTTCAGCGAGAATGACGCCGGGATCGACGGTCTCGGCGCGCGGTTCATCTCCCCAGAAGAGACGGTCGTAGCTCCGGCGTTTCTCCACATCGCCGACGATCTCATAGGCCGCGTTGATCTCGCGAATCTTGGCTTCGGCGTCTGTGCTGTCGGGATTGCGATCGGGATGGTGTTGCAAGACAAGCTTGCGGTAGGCCTTCTTGATCTCGTCGTCGGACGCCTCACGCGAGACGCCTAGAATTCGATAGTAGTCCATTCGCGCCATGGCGACGGACTATAGCACGTCATTTCGTTCGGCTTCACCTTGACAGCATAGGCCAATCTCCTTAGCCTGGCGCGGCGCGGAACGGTCTGTCTGGTTTGTCTGGTCTCTCTCGTGGACTTGGCTGTGGGACTTCCTCTTGCCGACTAGCACCCCATCGTGGCGACACGGCGTCACTCGCTATCAGTGGCTGGTGCTGTTCGTGGCCTGGCTCGGATGGGTCTTCGATGCGATGGACGCGACGATTTATGCGATCGTGCTGCACCCGGCCTTGCACGAATTGCTTGGAGCAAACGGCGGAGGCACGTCCGGACAAGACATCGGCTGGTATGGCGGGATCATCTTTTCGATCTTCCTCATCGGTTGGGCCATCGGCGGCATCACGTTCGGTATTGCGGCCGATCGCTTCGGCCGCACGAAGGTCCTCGTCGCGACCATCATCATCTATGCCGTCTTCACTGGAGCGGCCGCGCTCGCGCAGACCTGGTGGCATCTGGCCCTCTACCGATTTCTGACCGCGCTTGGAATCGGCGGAGAATGGGCCGCCGGTGCGGCCATCGTGGCGGAAACCTGGCCGGAAGAGAAACGGGCCAAAGCGGCGGGGATTCTCCAATCGGCCTGGGCCGTCGGGTTTTTCCTTGCCGCCACCTTCAACCTCACGTTGAAAGAATCGTACGGCTGGCGCGGCCTCTTCCTGATCGGCATTCTGCCGGCCTTCGTGGCCTTGCTCGTTCGCTGGTGGGTCAAAGAACCCGAACGCTGGGCGCGCGCGCATGTACAGCAGCCGGCGCCGCTCTCCGCGATCTTCGAAGGCCCCTTGCGGAGGGGAACCCTCGTGGGTTCCACCCTGGCCTTTGTGGCGGTGTTTGGACTGTGGGGCTCGACCAACTGGGCGCCGACCCTCGTCCGTGAATTGCCGGATCTCCGGGGAAAAGACCCGGCGACTCTCACGAGATATGTCAGCTACGCCATCATGGCGCTCAACGCCGGTGCGGTATTCGGCTATCTGGGCTTCGGCCCGCTGGCCGATCGATTCGGGAGACGCCCCGTGTTTGCCTTCATGTGCCTGGGCAGCTTGATCATGCTTCCGGTGACGTATCTGCTTCCCTCGACCTATGCAGGCGTGCTGATGCTGCTTCCGGTCCTGGGATTCTTCAACAACGGCATCTTCAGCGGCTTTCCCATTTACTTGCCCGAACTGTACCCCACCAGACTCCGCGCCACCGGCGCGGGCTTCTGCTTCAATGCGGGACGCATATTGGCCTCCGCCGCGCCGTTTTTGACCGGCTGGCTCGTTTCAACCATGGGTTCGTTCGGCCGCGCCGCCAGCATGGTGGCGCTGATCTACGTGCTTGGATTAGCAGTCTTGATCATTGCTCCTGAGACGAGAGGGCAACGGCTCCCCGACTAACACCGCTACCCTTGACTTTAGCGCCTCTCGTCTTATTTGATACAGCATGGACACACCGGAACAGACCCCTCGGGTATTGACCCACGACGAACAAAAAGCCGCCGAAGCGGCCTTCGGCGGCCGTCCCTTTAATCCAGCTTGGTCGGCATCCGCCAAAAAAGTCTATGAGGGATTGATTCGGGCTCTTCCCAAACTGCCGGATGAATCCAACCCATTACCGTCTCTGCCTGATCACACCATCGCCGAACCACCGCGGGTGCCGCTTGTGACTCAAGGGTCCGGCAGCACATCGTCCGAATCGCCAGATGCCGCAAAGGATGAACAGACCCCGGAAACCGCCGAACAACTCATGGCCAAACGTGAAGAGGCCATCCGGTCAGGATTTTTGATTGATGTGACGGATGATGCCAAGAAGGTGGGCCTGACATTTCCCGTCACGATCACGAAGCCGTTGTGGGAAGTGGGCATCGCCACCACTCAGGCGCTCTCGTATGAGGAACAAGCGGACCGGTTGCGCGACGTGCTCATGGCCTTCCGGCTCCGCCTCGCCAACCGGACCACACTCTCGCCGTTGATCGACTTTCCGGCGCTGCTGGCGCTGCCGCCTGGGTCCGTCCCGCAGCCGGTTCCGCTTTTCGCGCTGATTCAGCCGGATGAACAGCACCGTGCGCTGGTGACCTTGCTGTTGCCCAACGAAGTCTCGACCACGATCATTCCGATGAACTAAAGGAGCTCGCGTCGTCCAGCCGTCCCGCGGTCCTTCCACCTTATCCCTTGCACGCGCAGCTCTTGAAGCGCGAGGCGTGTGGATTGTAGGGTGATGTGTCGGTTGTTGAATCGGAGGGACATGCGATGAGGAGTCATTCCATTCTCCGTCTGATCCTCTACCGCCTCAGCGTGCTCACTGTGATGACCGCGCCTCTCCTCTTGTTGGCTTGCTCTCAATTCGTCTATTCCCCGGCCCCCGTGGTCCCCACAAAACAGCCGCTGCCGTACTCAGCCAAATTGGCTCTCGCTCAGGTCGAGGCTTACGCCGTCAAGCCCGGGGCCACCATGATCGCCGACCCAGCCCTTGCCAACCATGTGACGGGAGTCAGTGATGGCCTGGGGTCGGCCAGAGCAGACTGGGAGCAGGCCATCCTCCGATATATAGATGCGCGCAAGACATTTGTTCGGGTGACGACCGCCGGTCCGTCAGATGTGGACCTCATCATGCACGTGAATATCTACATCGATCCGGGCGTGCATTTTCAGTTCAACCACATCTATGTGGCTCGTGTGGATGCCGCCGTCAGCGACCCCCGCACTCACCTGGCTCTGCTCTCCTATACGGGTCACGGGAAAGCGGTCGGCGAGGTCACTCGCGACGGACGGGAGGACGACCAGGAACCCATCAATCACGCGGTCCAGATGGCGCTCAACGACCTGTTCGGCAAAATGGAACAGGATTCGCGCATGCGCCGCCTCTGACGGAAGCTATCCCGCGCCGAGCTTCGCCATCCGGCTGACGAAGGCGCGCTCATCCGACTCCGTCTTCACCTCGCCGTTCAGCCGGGCGTCCAGCAGGCGATCGAGAATCTGCTTGAACTGCGGGCCAGGCTTCAGCCCCATCGCCTTCAGATCGGCGCCGGTCAGAACCGGCTTGACGTGCTGATAAGTGGTGAGGAATGCGGACACCCGGCGCTTCACCGCTTCCCCTTTGCTCTTCGCCATGAGACCCAAGAGGGTTTCATCCGACAGCCCGCACAATAGCCGGTACACCTCCGCCGGTTTCAGCGGCGGCCGCTTGGCCAGCCGGCGGATCACCGCATGGCAGCCCCCACGGCCGGCTTTGATCTTCGCGGCCTCCGGCTCCGAAAAAGGAAAGCGCTTCAACACCTCGGCCACGGCCCGTTCTGGCAAGACTTCCAGGACACCCATCAGATACACCAGCCACACGTCCATCTTCCGATCGAGGAACAACAGCCGATACCAATCCACCGCTTCTTCGATCGCGCTCAACAACGTCTGCAGTCGAACGGACCATTGGAGCTTCGGATGGATAAACCGCAACAGATCAAGCTCCGCCAACCGTTTGATGGCCTGCCTCGGCTCCCGCTCGCTCAACAACAACTTCAGCTCTTCCAAGAGCCGATGCCCCGAGAGTCGATTGAATAAATTCATTTTGACGGCGCCGCCGATCAAGGCCGCCGTATCCCGGCCCAAACGGAAGCCGAAGCGGATTTCGAAGCGGATGGCTCGAAACACGCGGGTGGGATCTTCGACAAAACTCAACCCGTGCAAGACACGCACGACCTTGTCATTGAGATCGCGCTGCCCTCCATAGAAATCCAGGACGTCCCCGAATCCTTTGCCGTTCAGGCGGACGGCCAGCGCATTGATCGTGAAATCACGACGGTAGAGATCCTTCTTGATGGAGCTCTGCTCCACCGTCGGTAACGCAGTGGGATATTCATAGTACTCGGTGCGCGCGGTCGCCACGTCGAGCTTGAAGCCATCGGGCAAGACAACAATCGCCGTCCCGAACCGTTCATGGGTTTTGACCCGCGCCTGTTTCATCTCGGCCAGTTTCCGTGCGAACGCAATCCCGTCGCCTTCCACAACGAGATCGAGGTCAAAGTTCTCGATACCCAGCAACAGATCGCGAACGCAGCCTCCGACGACATACAGCGAGACGTCCAAGCGATCGGCCAATCGCCCCGCCTCTTCCAACAACGCGACCAGGTGACGCGGCAGGCGGCCACGCAGAAGACCCTGCACGTTGCGATGCGGGCCGACCGGCCACGCCTCGGCGGCGCCGGGATGATGGGCTCGCAGTCTGACGGCCCGCAGAACATCGTCATGCAAGGTCCGCAACAGATCCGTTCTGGTGATCACACCGACCACTTTCCCCCCTTTGACGACGGGGACGAACCGCTGATTCCGCTCGATCATCGTCGATTCGATGTCATGAAACGGCGTCTCCGGCTTGGCGCTGTAGGCGTCGGTTTGCATGATTTCTTTCACGGCTTTCTTGCCGAGCCGGTGAAACAACGCCTTTTGAATCAACTCCCGGCTCACCAGGCCGGCATACCGTTCCTTCTCGTCGAGGATGGGAAACACATTGATGCCGTACGTCGTCATCCGCTGCCCGACCTCCGCGATGGTCGTGTGGAGTCCGACCGCCTTCACCGGCCGCGTCATGACATCCTGGGCCAACAACGTGGGCCGATAGTGGGTGGTCAGCAATTGCACGAGCCGCTCTTTCACCTCGGCCAACGGCTTTCCTTTGACGGTTGCGGCGGCCGCCACCGCATGACCTCCGCCGCCGAATTCACGCGCAATCCAGCCCACGTCGATTTCAGGTCTCCGGCTCCTTCCGATGATTTGCACGCGGTCTTCCATGGTGACCGCCACGATGACCGCATCGACCCCCTGCAATTCGGCCAGCATGTGCACCACCCCGGCCGCCTCACCGCGGCAGCGATCAAGCGTACTCGTCGCGAGGAGCACTTTTCGGCCTTCCAGATAGTGCATCTCACTGTGCTCCAACAGGTCGTTGAGCAAGGCAATGGCATCGGGGTCGAGCGGACGGCGCAATGTCTCCGTCACCACATTCAAATCAGCGCCGGACGCAACGAGAAAAGCGCCTGCTTCCAGATCACGGCTGGTCGTCGAGGCAAAACCGAACGATCCTGTTTCCTCATAGAGACCCAGCGCCAATACCGTCGCCTCGAACGGGGTGAGCGCCATCTGCCGCCGGCGCAGTTGTTCGACGAGAATCGTCGTCGTGGCGCCCACTGATTCAATGACGGACAGCTCCGAACGTCCGGCGCACGGCGAGGCTTCATCGACATGGTGGTCGAACACCACGACCTCGACAGATGGATTGTCGATACAAGCTTTGAGCGCGCCGATGCGGGCGGGCTCCTGCGTATCGACCAACACGAGCCTCGTCACTTGCGACAGATCGAGTTCTTTCAGTTTGCCGAGGCCGAGATCATGAAGGGCGAGAAAATTGCGGACCGCCTCCTGTCCGCCGGCGGGCAACACCAATTTCGCCTCCGGAAACAGCTTGCGTGCCGCAACCATGGAGGCCAAGCCGTCGAAATCCGCATTGCCGTGCGTCGCGATCACGTCCATGCGCGCATTCTAGCAGGGTCGTATCGGCAGGAACATGCTTGTGAGATCGGCGCGAGGAGCGGCACGTCGATGGCTGTGGACGAGGGCGGGAAGACCGCTTGTGGTCGGGCAACAGAACGGCGCCGTAACAGGAGTTGCGGCGCCGGTTCCTTTACGTCACGAGTTAGCGATGCCGCGCGCCCTGGCGATCGTGCTTTTCTCGTGCGATACGGCGGGAGGCCTGGTTCTGCTCATGCTGAATTCTGGCGCGCTCCTTATTGGTCACCACACCGTCGGCCTTGGCCCGATCTTCCATCCGATTGATGCGGTTTTGCTCCCGTTCCAGGCGGTTGGCTTCGCGCTGGTTCAACTGTCCGCTCGCAATGCCCTGATCGATGCGCCGTTCCTGATTGGCCTGCCGCTGATCGATCCCCGGCGTTTCAGCCTGGGCAAAGGCCGTCCCGGCCATCAACAACGTCATTCCACTGACTGCGAGTAGCATCGTCTTCATCATTGCCTCCTTCAAATGTGGAAATGGAGTTCCCCCATGCCACCTACAACGCCTCGGACAGCTCACGGTTGACAAGACACCGTAGGGCAAGCATGCAACGGTCGCGCCCTATGTACCAGGCCGCTGTGAATCAGTCCACTCTTAGCTGGATTTAATTGGATGGAGGGGATGGCTCTACCGGTCACGTCCGCTGCCGGACCGATCCGGACGCTCCGGACGGTCGAGTTTTTCAGGACGATCGGCGCGCGCCGGACGATCACCGTGTCCTGACCGATCCGGTCGATCAAGCCGGTCCCGACCTGAGTCTCCATGCCCGCCACGGTCTCCGCCCCCGGACCCACCGCGATCCTCACGGAAGAGCCGATCCCCACGCTCGCCCCGTGCGATCTGGTCCCGCAAGGCTTGTGTCGACAGACGACCATATCGGCCCAAGCGGAGGCATCTTCACCGATCGAATCAAACAGCTCTGCCAGGGTCAGCACCATCGATTGGGTAAGCGCCAGGTAGTCCTGCGCCTTACGACGAAGCTCACCGGCGTCGGCGCGAGATAGCCGCTGAACCGCGGATCGCCTTGAAGCGCGGGGTAGTCTACGACCCCATCATGAACGGCGGATTGCAACGCCGCCTCCAAATCCGGATGAGCCAACTGAGCCGGGTCCAACGGATACGCGGGGGTAAACCGTTCCGGTACAGAGGCACAACTGGCCTGGAGGATGCCGGCCATGACGACGATGGCCGCGGTCGGGAAGAAGCTTTCCTGTAGTTTGTCAGACGGTTGGTCAGATTTGCACGGCCGCATGACGTTTTTTTCCCCTTTTACGCACTTCCACGCATCCGATTGAGCATTTTGCCGCAAAACCTGCAGGAAAACCGTTCCTTGGGCGGCTCAGGGTAATGGCATACGCCTTGCTGTGTGATTTGCATAGCCTGATCTACGTGGTTTCCAATAAGGAGGCATTGCGATGAAGACGAAGAAGCTGTTGTCGGTCATGGTGAGCGCCCTGGCTATCCTTGCCCTGGCCACGACGCCGTCTCTGGCCAAGGACGACAAGAAGAAGGACTCCAAGAAACCGAAGAGCCGTGTCTCGGCCAGCGCAGCGGCAGCGGCGTCGGGAAGCCATATCTCTGATCCAGGCCAGGCCCCGAAGCCCGGTCAGCATGACACCAAGCCGGGCCCGGCCTGGAAGACCGTCGGCGGCACCGTGAAAAATATCCACGGTGATGTCTACACGGTCGAAGATTACGAAGGGAACCAGGTCCAGCTCTACGTCGGCCAGGGAACCAAACATATTCGTGGCAACAAGAAGGTCGGGGACACCGTTCGCGCCGAAATCACGCGGGGTGGCTTCGCGAATTCCATTCAGTAATCCCCGTATTTGAATCCGCGCACCCATCCAGCGCGGAGGTGTCTTCGAGAGGGGCCGGCCCTGTACAGGCCGGCCCCTTTGTTTTTCCGCTCCTTGCCCCCTTGGCACAACAGTCATCGCTTCACAAACGTAATATCTCCGTAGTAGGCCGTCACGCGTTCCTTCGTATTGTCGGTATCGCTCATGATCGCCACGCCGTTGATCATGGACGGCTCATCGCCGAAGGCCTTCTTGTAGTCCTCATAGATGTTCCGTTCCTCGGTGACCCATCGACCGACTTTTTCAGGCCCGCTTTCGACCACGATCATCTGCGCAAAATCCGTGTAGGCATTCTCGATGATGGTTCCGACAGGGGTCGTCGTCTCCCAAATGTAATTAAGCGCCGCAATGGGGATGTCGCCAAACAGGGCGCGCCCCGCCTTGTACTTCAGCTTCTTTGTAAACCCCACCTTATCGGGGTCGTACGCGAACGTGATGTACAACCGCGCGGGATAGTCGTCCCCGTCCTTGCGCCGTACGTCGCTGTGCTTCAAGAGATTTTCCACCTTCCAGCGCCAGCGCACGATCGGGTATTCGCGCGGGTCTATCTGAACCTCCTTGGTCAGTCCGGAAGCCGAGGCCTCGCTGGCGGCCTTGATGACCATCGTTTCACCGTCTTTCACGACGGTGTACTGCGTCTGTTTAGGCACTTTCTTAAAGGTAAGGGGCTTCCAGCCTGAGGGCGTTGCAGTTCCTTCCGAGGCCGTAGAAAACTTGCCGACCTCCAATGTGGTCCCGCTTTGGGCTCGGACGAGCGCCGGCAACAGACAGATCGTCATCAGCATGGCGAGAACGGCCTTTGTCACCGGCTGAGGACGATCCGCCGTACGCGTCACCGTCTCATCCACGCAAACAGCTTCATGAGAAAATTTTTCGTCCCTTGGGCGAAATGCGCCTTCCGCCACAGATTGACGACCTTCTTATTCACCTCGGCCTGGGTCGGATAGGGATGAATCGTGCCGGCAATGGTCTTCGCGCCGGCTCCCGCCTTGATGGCGACAGAGAATTCGCCGATCATGTCTCCGGCATGGGCGGCCACAATCGTGGCGCCGAGAATCTTGTCGCTGCCTTTCTGAATATGCACTCGCGCGAAGCCTTCTTCTTGGCCATCCAGAACGGCCCGATCCACTTCGTCCAGCTTATACGTGTAGGTCTCTACTTCGAGCCCCTTGGCTTTCGCATCCGCCTCATACATGCCCACGTGCGCAATCTCCGGCTCCGTGAACGTGCACCAGGGCATGATCAGCGAATCCACGCTGGCGTAACCCAATCCAAACGGATGGGGAAACAGCGCGTTTTGGATCACGATTTGCGCCATCGCGTCGGCCGCATGGGTGAACTTGTACTTGGAGCAAATATCCCCCGCGGCGAAAATGTTCGGATTGGTCGTCTGCAGCCGGGCGTTTACTGTGACACCGGACTTGTCGTAATCCACACCAGCCGCTTGCAAGCCCAGCCCTTGCACATTCGGCATGCGCCCCACACCCACGAGAATCTCGTCCACGGTGACATCGTACTGCTTCCCATGTGACTCCACCGTCAACCGCTTACCGGCATCCGTCTTTTGGACCTGCAAATCCTTCCCGCAACAGAGCAACGTGACGCCGTCCTTCAGCATGACCTGTTCGACGATCGCCGCCGCATCGCGATCTTCGTTCGGCATGATGCCGTGCATCGCCTCAATCAAGTACACCTGGCTGCCGAACCGAGCAAACGATTGCGCCAACTCGCAGCCGATCGGGCCGGCACCGATCACGCCGAGGCGCTGCGGCAACTCGGTCAGGGAAAACACCGTTTCGTTGGTGAGATAACCCGCTTCCTGCAATCCCGGCGTAGGAGGAGCAGCCGCCCGCGCACCGGTGCAGATCGCCGCTTTCACAAACTTCAAGGTTCGATGGCCGGCGGCTCCTTCAACCCTGATGGTCTCCGAATCAACAAATTGTGCCTCGCCGATATAGACGTCCACGCCGAGACCCTTGTAGCGATGCGCCGAGTCCGTGTGGCTGATCCGTGCTCGCAACTTCCGCATGCGGGCCATCGCCGCCCCAAAGTCGTATTTCACGCCCGGCGGGATGTGGAGGCCGAATTCTTCCGCATTCTTGAGATCCGCCCATGCGCGCGCCGCCCGAATGACGCCTTTTGAGGGCACACAACCGACGTTCAAACAATCGCCGCCCATCAGATGCCGTTCAATCAAGGCCACTTTCGCGCCGACCCCGGCGGCAATCACCGCCGTAACAAGTCCGGCAGTCCCCGCCCCGATGACGACGATGTTATAGCGCCCGCTCGGCTCCGGGTTGAGCCAGCCGGACGGATGAACGTTTTCTACCAGCTTCCGATTATATTCATCCCGGGGGAGCATGAGACCGCTGTCATGAGTGCTCATGGAGGAAACCCTCTCTGATTGCTGGATCATCATAGCCAGTGACTCCCATCATGCCCGCTTGTCGGCAAATCTTTTGTACGCGACCGGCGCGAGCGCCAGCAGCCCTAAGAGCACAAACGCCGCAATCACGTTCGGCGATGCGATCTCTTTCAGCGAATTGATGTTGCCCAGTTGTTGTCCCGCATAAGCGTATACGAAAGAGCCTGGGATGATGCCGAGCGCGGTGGCTGCGACGTAGGTGCCGACGTTGACTCTGGTCAATCCCGACACGAGGTTCACCACGAAAAAAGGAAAGAGCGGAATCAGGCGCAAGGTCATCAAGTAGCTGAAGGCATTCTTCGCAAATCCTTCTTGCAACGGTCCCAGCCACTTGCCGAATTTTTGCTCGACCGCGTCCCGCAAGAGATACCGGGCGGCGAGAAAGGCCAGGGTCGCGCCGGTGGTGGCGCCGACATTCACAAACAGCGTCCCGAACAATCCTCCGAACAGGAATCCGCCGGCCAATGTAAGAATGACGGCGCCGGGCAAGGACAAGCCGGTCACGGCGATGTAGGAGACGATGAACAAGCCGGCCGCCGCCGCATAATTGGCCTGGGTAAAGGACAGCAGCTTATCCCGGTTGTCCTTGAGCGCCGTCAGCGATAAGAACCGTCCCAGGTCGAAATAGAAAAAGGCGGCGATCGCCAGCACAATCACGACGGCAATGGCAATTTTCCCGGCACTTGAGTTGGCAGATGTCGTTGCCGCGGACGCTGGGCTGGACATGGTGACCTCGTGGCGTATCATGGGGGCTCCTCTCATGGCTGTCAATGTGGGGTGCTGATGACTTGGTCGTCACGTCCTGCTCGTTCTTACAGGAACAAGAGCGCCGCTTCGGCCCGCTGACTATGAGATACGGAGAAACAGAGAAAACAGATGTGCAGATCGATCGGAAGACGGCGCGCGTGAAGTTGGAAACGAAGGGAGTGCCTGCTAGTCCCACTGGCGATTGGCGAGGTCGCGGTCAATATCGAGCCGGCCCAGTGCGCGCTCAAAGGGATCGATCATCCCGTCGCGGTTCTTATCCAGTTCCTGGAAATGGTCATGGAGCAGATCGCCGGCCTGAGGATTCGGCGCGCCTCCTTTGCGACGGCTAGGGCTGGGATCATAGCGCTGCGGCTGTTTCAACATGCCATGATAGGAGAGGTCGGGCTTCACCCGGACTGACGCCTGGGGACAGGCCTTCTTGCCGACGTGTTTCTGCCGTCTCGCCTTGCGGAAATTTTGTTCCGGAGACTTCTTGTTCTGCCGCTCAGCAGAGAGGTTCGGCGCTGCCTTACCGGACGGCTTGGCCGCTTGCGGCCGGGCTGACTTCGATGGTGGTTGGTCGGGAACGGAAGGCGAAATGACTAGTGGCTTGGCGTCTTTCTTAGATTTAGCATCAGCGAGCGCTGATGATCCCGCACTCAGGCCGGACAATGTAAGGGCAGTCAGCAGCACCACAACGCCAATTCTCATATGACCGACGACCATGATTTTCACCACGTCATGTTGGTACAAGCCTTTCAAGTGTACCAGGTCTCATCATGTCCTCTAGAGGTTCCTGATTCCAGAGAGAAATCCTTCCCTTGTCAGAACGGGCGCTTGAGCCGGACTCACGAGTGACTTGTCACCGGAACCCCGAGTCCCGTACTCTCTGATCAGGAGGCCTCGATGGATCAAAACGACCGGCTGATTAAGACGAAGGAACAATGGGCGAAAGCCAGGCGCGGAGGGGAAGAGCGAGAGGTCTTTTTCGAAGGTGGCCATCGCCTGCCACCGGGGCAGCATCTCGTTGAAACGTTCCCTGTCCTCGATTTGGGATTTAAACCGGACATCCCCTTGTCCGAATGGAGCCTGACCATCGGGGGATTCGTCACGAACCCGTTTACCTGGAACTGGGAGCAATTTTTGTCGCAACCTCCATTCAAGAGTGTCTCGGACTTCCATTGTGTCACCTCCTGGAGCCGCTACGACAACGAATGGGAAGGGGTAAGCTTCAAACACATTCTTGCGACGGTGAAACCGTTATCGCCCGCAAAATTCGTCTTATTCAAATCCTACGACGATTACACGACCAATCTGCCGCTGGAAGCCTGTGACGACGACGATGTGCTACTGACCTACAAATGGAACGGGAAGCCCCTCACGAAAGAGCATGGCGGGCCGGCGCGAGTGATCGTTCCGAAACGCTATGCATGGAAGGGCGCGAAGTGGATCAAGGAAATCACGTTCTCTGACAAGGACGTGAAAGGGTTTTGGGAAGTCCGCGGTTATTCCAACACGGCGCTGCCGTGGAATAATGACCGTTATGGTTGAGCATCATTTCTTCATCCACCCGCCTGGGCCTTCAATGAAATGGCCGGGCTTGGTGTTCTGAATCGCCTTTTCCCCCGCCAAGGTTTCCACTTCGCTCATTTTGGGTCGAAAGGGGTCGAAGGGGTCGGGAGTCTTTTCTCAGGAGCCCTTGGGTCGTCCGCGGGGCCGCAAGGTCGATTCCATCCCGAACCGTTTCGCCACCCGCTGCACCCAGTCTACTGCGCCAAAGGGGCGTCCCTGTTGCACACTCAACCGGAGTACCTCCAACTCCGACGCAGTGTGGGGCCGATTCACCCTGGCCGTCCAGTCTCTTGGCCGCTCCACGGGCCAGTCACTCAGCTAGGACGTGAACTTAGGATCTTTCTGCACATGCCGCCACAAGCTTGACCACTGCCAGTCTTCCGCTCGGCCAGCCAGCTTCGCCCGCAGCGCATTGCGTTCGACATAGCGAGCGACCGACAGGAAATGTTCATCGGTCTGCACGGGAAAGGACTTGAACCGGCCTTGATAGACGGGCCCCGTCCCGGCGCTGTGATGATGGGCATGCCAGCGTTGTGTATGGGTGACGGTGATCCAGCGGAGCACCTCTGACAGCTCCCCATCCTGCCGAGGCCAGAGCAGCAGATGCCAATGATTCGGCATCAGGCAATAGGCGGCGATGCGAATCCGGGTCTGGGCGTAAGCTTCAGCCAGAATGTTCTCAAAAGCGGCGTAGTCGGCAGGCTTGTCAAACAGGGGAAGTCGCCCCACACGACGGTTCAGGACGTGGTAGGCGAGGGCTCCGGCCGCAAGGCGGGGACGCCAAGGCATGGCCGATCTTGTACCGAACGTGGAGGGATCTTGTCATGAAAAGACTCCCGACCCCTTTTATCGACGCCTCAGCGAATCATACATGTACGTCGTCACCTGGCTCTTCCGATCCGTCACCGTCGCCACATTCCCGTTGTTGTCGTAGGTATAGCTCTCCGTGTTCAACAGCGGATCTTTGCGGGTGCTTGTCTGGTTCATATTCGAGTACGTGTAGATGGTTTGCTGGGATTTGGCATCCGTGACAGTCAAGAGATTACTGTTCGCATCGTAACTAAACGCCGTAACGCCATTTATGGCATCCGTGAGTTGAGTGATCCGATCAAGCGCATCCGGGCTATAGCGGGTCTGTTGGCCCAATGGATTGGTGACCGTCCGCAGCCGCCCCGCCGCATCGAGCATCCGCTGTGTCTCTCGGTTCAAGGGATCCTTGACTTTGACCAAATCACCCAACTCATACGTGAACGTGGTCTGGTTGCTGAGGGGATCGGTGATCGTGAGCGGCTGCCCCGCATTGTTCACGGTAATGGTCGTGGTTTTGTTCAGCGCATTGGTAATCGTCGTCAGATTCCCCTTAGCATCGTAGCCAAACGTCGTCGTGTGGTTCAGCGGATCGGTGACAGACGTGACCTGATTGTAAGTGGCATCGTAGGTGAACGTGGTCGTGACGGCGTTGGGCGTCGTGGCCAGCTTGGTCACCGTCAGCACATTGCCTTGCTGTCATAGGTGTAGGCCGTCTTGCGATTCAAGGCATCGGTCACGCTGAGCAGAAGATTAGTATTCGCCTGCCACTCATAGGTCGTCGTCTGGGCTTCCGGTTGGCCATAGGCCTCCGTGCTCGTGAGCGTATAGCCCGCACTGTTGAAGGTAAAGCGCTTCACGTATCCACGCGGATCGGTCATGTCCGTTTGAATCACCTTGCCGTTCCCGTCGAGCGTATAGGCAAACTGATAGGTCGTGCTATCGGCCTGGGTCTGGGTCGCCACGCGGCCGTTGGCATCGTAGGTATTCGTCACATGATTGTTGCCGTTCGGCTCCTTGGCGGTGAGCAGCCGATGGGACGCATCGTAGGTATACTCGGCCACGCCGGTCATCGGATTCGTCACCTTCCACAACCGCCCGCTTGCATCATAGGTATAGGTAATGGTCCGCCCGATAATATCGGTCACCTGGGTAATGCGATTCGAAGTATCGTACGTAAACGTCAGATAGCGGCCGTTGGGTGAGGTAATCTTCGTCAGATTCCCCGCTAAGCCACTCCCGGCGGCGCGGGTCAGCGTCGTCGTATTCCCGTTCCGATCCAGCATCGCGACCAATGATCCATACTCACTGAACCGCCATTCGGTGCCGTCTTTGAATCTCAAGCGGGTCGGAACAAAGGGGTCGGGAGTCTTTTCTCATGATCCTTTGGGCCGTCCGCGAGGCCGCAACGTCGATTCCATGCCGAACCGTTTCGCCATCCGACGTACCCAGCCTTCTTCTCCAAACGGGCGGCCCCGTTGCACACTCAGCCGAAGAGCCTCCAACTCCGACGTGGTCTGGGGGCGATTGACTCGCACCACCCAGTCCCGTGGCCGGTCTATAGGCCAGGTGCTGAGCCAGGTCCTTAGCTTGGTGTCCCCCTGTTCACGCCGATACAAACTCGACCATTGCCACACTTCTGCCCGGTCAACCAGCTTTGCCCGCAGCGCATTGCGCTCCACATAGCGCGCGACCGTCAGGAAATGCTCATCGGTCTGCACCGGAAACGATTTGAAGCGACCTTGATAGACCGGCCCTGTTCCGGCGGTACCATGGTGGGCATGCCAGCGTTGTGTATGCGTGACGGTGATCCACCGCAGCACCTCGGATAACTCCGTATCCCGCCGGGGCCAGAGCAGGAGGTGCCAGTGATTCGGCATCAGGCAATAGGCCACGATGCGGATGCCGGTTCGCTCATGAGCCTCAACCAAAATCTTCTCGAACGCGGCGTAGTCGGCGGGCTTGTCAAACAGTGGGAGTCGCCCCACACGACGGTTCAGGACATGATAGGTGAGGTCTCCAGCAGCGAGGCGCGGACGGCGAGGCATGGCCGATCTTCTATCCGAACCACGGCGATCCTGTCAAGAAAAGACTCCCGACCCCTTATTTCGACGCCTCTCCGTGTTCAACAGCGGATCTTTGCGCGTCGCCGTCCGATTCATGTTGTTATACGTGTACACCGTCTGTTGGCTCTTGGCATCCGTGACAGTCAAGAGATTACTGTTCGCATCGTAACTAAACGCCGTAACGCCATTTATGGCATCCGTGAGTTGAGTGATCCGATCAAGCGCATCCGGGCTATAGCGGGTCTGTTGGCCCAATGGATTGGTGACCGTCCGCAGCCGCCCCGCCGCATCGAGCATCCGCTGCGTCTCCCGATTCAAGGGATCTTTGACCTTGACCAAGTCCCCCAGCTCGTACGTGAACGTCGTGACATGATTCAGCGGATTAGTAA
>CAYNLM010000007.1:0-47574 GCA_964398045.1 uncultured Nitrospira sp.
TCTCGCCCCCGCCCGCAACAAGATCCACGACCTGTTTCTCAAACACGTGATGCAGCAGGCGCCCGGCTCTAAGAAGCTGATCGACATGACCGGCGCTCCCATTATGCCGACACCGGCGGCCGTGGGCCTCATCATGGAAACCATCGCCAAGCGGGAGCACTTGAATCTCATCGGCGTGGACATTGGCGGGGCGACGACCGACGTGTTCTCGGTCTTCGGCGGCATCTTCAACCGCACGGTCAGCGCCAATTTGGGCATGTCCTACAGCATTTCCAACGTGCTGGCTGAAGCCGGTCTCGGCAATATCATGCGCTGGGTGCCGTTCACCATCGACGAGCAGACGCTGCGTAACCGGATCAAGAACAAAATGGTGCGGCCGACCACGATTCCCCAGACGCTCGATGAATTACAGATCGAGCATGCCATTGCCCGTGAGGCCCTGCGCTTGGCCTTGATTCATCACAAGTCGCTGGCGACGGCCCTGAAAGGCGTGCAGCAGGAGCGGACCATCTCGGACGTCTTCGAGCAACAGACCTCCGGCAGAACGCTGATCGATATGTTGAAGCTGGATTTGATCGTGGGCAGCGGCGGAATTTTGTCGCATGCGCCGCGCCGTATCCAATCGATGATCATGATGGTGGATGCCTATGAGCCGCTCGGCTTTACCGTGCTCTCGGTCGACAGCATCTTCATGATGCCTCACCTGGGGGTCCTCTCCACGATCGACGAGAAGGCCGCGACGGATGTGTTCGTCCGCGATTGCATGGTTTATCTTGGGACTTGTGTGGCGCCGATCGGGCAGGGAAAGAACGGCGAGCGCTGTGCCGATTACGAGATTACGTTTCCCGATGGCGGAGTTGTGAGAGGTCAACTCACGTTCGATGATCTTAAGTTGTATCCCCTCGAACTTGGTCAGAAAGCCTCGATGACCATGACACCGGCCAAGTCCGTGAATCTGGGCGCAGGCCCCGGCACGCCCGTCACCCGCGAGGTCCAGGGCGGAGTCGTCGGCCTGTTGCTGGATGGGAGAGGGCGCCCATTGCAATTGCCGGCCGATCAGCAGGCGAGAATGGCGGCATTGGTCAAATGGTTCAAGGCGGTGGATTTGTACCCGAAGGGATAGGCGAGAGGCCAGGGGCACGAGGCGAGAGGAAGTTCCCCTTGCCCCTTGCCTCGTGCCCCTGGCCCAAGAATTTGATATGGCGCACAGCTATACCCCAGGCCTTACCGTCACCGAACGGACGGTCGTCAGACGGCGGCGGCTGTTGCCGCTTGTCGGAACGGTGTTGGTGAATAACGGCGATGCCGTCCTTGCTGATCAGCCGGTGGCGCGGGCTGAGCTGCCGGGCAAGGTCTATCCCATCAATCTGGCGAATCAACTGGGTGTGGCGCCGAATGAAATCACCGATTATCTGGTCAAGAAAGCGGGAGACCGGGTCCAGAAGGATGAAATCCTCGCCGAAAACAAACCGTTCATCAAGTGGTTTAAGACCGAGATCCCGTCGCCTGTCACTGGGACGCTCGAATCGTTGTCGGTAGTGACGGGGCAGGTCCTTCTGCGTGAACCGCCGCGCATTCTTGATGTACGGGCCTATGTCGACGGCACGATTGTCGAGATTCTGCCGCGACAAGGAGTCGTCGTGGAAACGACCTGTAGTCTCGTCCAGGGCATTTTCGGCATCGGCGGCGAAACGGGCGGCGAGCTGGTCATGGGTGTGACCGCACCAACCGACGCGCTGACGCCGAACCATCTCAAGCCGGAGATGAAGGACAAGGTGGTCGTGGGAGGCGCGTTCCTCTCCGCCGAAACGATGAGCCGTGCCAAAGAGGTGGGGGTAGCCGGCCTCGTGGTCGGGGGCATCCATGACAAAGACTTACGGGCGCTGTTGGGCTATGATCTCGGCGTCGCGATTACGGGAACCGAGCAGGTCGGCTTCACGCTGATCCTGACGGAAGGATTCGGGACCATTCCGATGGCCCAGAAAACCTTTAAGCTGCTCTCCGCCCATGCGGGAGAACAGGCGTCGATTTCCGGCGCGACGCAGATCAGGGCCGGTGTGATCCGACCTGAGATCATCATCCCCAGGAAGGCGGGCAGCGCGGCTGAGTCCGGAACGGTGGTCTCTCAGCGGGAAGGCATCCGTGTCGGCGATCCCGTGCGCATCATCCGTGACCCCTTGTTCGGCAAGATCGGGCAGGTCTCAGCTCTCCCGTCGGATCTGCAAAAAATTCCCACCGAGAGCGAAGTGCGCGTGCTCGAAGTGCAGTTCGGCGACGGCTCGAGGGCGGTGATTCCACGGACGAATGTCGAAGTGATTGAAGGGTCTTAGCGACGTGAAGCGTGAAGCGTTCCTCGTGAAGCGCAGCACCATCCCCCTCTTCTCGGCCCAAGCTGTCGCGATTCTCGTCGTGATGGTCGTATCTCCATCCGTTGCTTTAGCTCAAGTCTCTCTTACTCCTCCCCAGGGCGTTCAAGTCTTCGACACACCTAACGACGGCGGCGGCAGTCTCACGGTCGTCTGGGCGCCGGGTTCATCCGACAGTCCCGACGTTCGTTATCAAGTGTTGCTGGGCGAGTCAGGGGTGACCGATCCAGCCGCGATGAAAATCGTGGCTGAGTTTCCCGCCAATACGCGGTACGTCAAAGATGCCAAGACCGCCTGGTGGACCAGGCAGGCCGCGAAAGACCGGCATCAGTTCGTCATCAGAAACGGAAAGGGAGTGGGGCTGAAAGACGGATTTCCCTATGCCGTCACAGTGGCGGTTGTCCAAGGAGAGCAGCGTCTATTCGGTGATGTGGTGCAGGCCTCTCCTGCTCCCAATTGGGTGAATTGGAACGAGCTGAATAATTTAGTGCTGGCCTTGATGTTCGGGGGTATCGTCTTCTACGCGATCAGTACGGCCAAGCGGCGGGAGATTTTTTTGCGCCGCATCCCAGGCCTCGACGCGGTGGATGAGGCCATCGGTCGATCGACCGAGCTGGGCAAGCCGATTTTATATCTCACCGGCGCCCATGACATGAGCGACCCCTCGACGATCGCTGCGGCGGTCATTCTCGGGCGGGTCGCGAAGCGGACGGCTTCGTATGAAACCGAACTCATGGTGCCTCATCGCGATCCGATTACGATGGCCGTGTGCCAGGAAATTACCAAACAAGCCTATTTGGAAGCCGGCAAGCCGGACCTGTTCAAGGAAGATTCGAACTTCTTCATCACCTCCGATCAGTTCAGCTATACGGCGGCCGTGGACGGCATCATGCTTCGCAAGAAGCCGGCGGCGAACTTCTTCATGGGAGCCTACTTCGCAGAGTCATTGCTGCTCACGGAAACCGGGGCGAGTACGGGCGCCATTCAGATCGCCGGCACCGATTCGGATCACCAGTTGCCCTTTTTCGTGACGACCTGCGACTACACTTTGATCGGCGAAGAGCTCTATGCGGCCAGCGCCTATCTGTCGAGGGAACCGGTCCAGATCGGCACGTTGCGCGGGCAGGACATCGGCAAAGCCTTCATTTTATCCGTCATCGGACTCGGGACGCTGCTGGCCACATTCGGCGCGGTCATGCAGGCCGAGTGGCCGCAGTTGTTTTTAGACCTCTTTAAGGATCTGAAATGATTTTCCTTCGCAGGCAAGTTCCCTTGTTGATCACGATGATTACCGGCCTGCTGTTTGCCGCGCAGTATTACGTTCCGCATCCGGCCTCCGAACAGATGCTGACCTCCGCCACCAAGTGGCTGCAGATCATCGGCGGATTCGCCCTGGTGCTCGGCGTCACCAGCCTTTTTCACCAGCATGCCGTGAAGATCAGACGGAAAGAGGCGGGCTGGGGCTACAGCGGCGTGCTCTATGCCGGCATGCTCGGCACGATCGTCGTCGGTCTGTCGGCGAACGGGAAAGAAAGCGTCGACGGCGCCATGACGGCGTTCGGCTGGATTTATAACTTCATGATGGTGCCGCTGCAAGGGACGATGTTCGCCATCTTGGCGTTCTTCATCGCGTCTGCGGCGTATCGCTCCTTTCGCGCGCGCAGCCGGGAGGCCGCAGTGCTCCTGATCGCGGCGATGATCGTCATGATGGGCAGAGTGCCCTTGGGGGAATACTTGATTCCGCTGAGCGGTGACGTGTCGCAGTGGATTTTGAACGTGCTGAACGCGTCCGTCCGCCGCGCCATCTTGATCGGGGTCAGCCTCGGGGCCGTCGCGCTTTCGTTTAAGATCATCTTCGGCGTGGAGCGGTCGTATCTGGGAGGAGGCAAAGAATAGCGTTATGCGTTATGCGTTATGCGTCATGCGCCAGAATGATCAAGACAGGTTGCCTCGGGACTTCACGCGTCACGCGTCACGCATTACGCATCACGAGGTTTCACAGTGACTTTCGCCGAACGCATGTTGAAGATCGACCGCCGGATCATTTTCCTGGTCATCGGGATGTGCACGCTGCTGCCGTTGCTCTATCCGGTCGGTCTGCCGATCAAAATCTCCGCGGAAGTGCGGGGTGTCTACGACTATATCGAAAAACTTCCTGAACGGTCGGTGTTTCTCCTGTCGCTGGATTTCGATCCGGCTTCCAAGCCGGAATTGCATCCGCAGGCCGTGGCGATTCTCCGGCATGCGTTTCGAAAGAACCTGCGCGTGGTGGCGATGACCCTCTGGGTATCCGGGACCGGCATGGCGGATCAGCTCCTCACGCAGGTGGCGAAGGAGGCGGGAAAGGAACTGGGTATAGACTATGTGTTCCTCGGGTGGAGCCCCGGCGGGACCGCCGTCATCATTAATATGGGACAGGATTTGTACACGGCGTTTCCGAGCGACTATGGGGGCAAACCGACAAAAGGGCAGCCCGTGCTGGACGGGGTGTTGAGCCTCAAGGACGTAAGCTATGCCATCAGTCTGGGCGCCGGTAACCCCGGAGTGGAAGCCTGGTATGTCTTCGGGAAGGACAAATACAAGTTCGAGCTCGGCGGCGGCTGCACGGGCGTCATCGCGCCGGGGCTGTATCCATTGTTGCGGAGCGGGCAGATCAACGGCCTGATCGGCGGCCTGCGCGGCGCGGCGGAGTACGAAAGCTTGATCGGGCAGAAGGGCCGCGCGGTGGCCGGCATGGATGCACAATCGGCCACCCATTTGGCGATCATCGTGCTCGTGGTGCTCTGCAATATCTTTTACTTCACGCTGCGGCGGCAGGCCAAGCAAGCGAGTCAGGCAGGGCACTGACGATGGATGCGACGATCATCGGCGCGTGGGTGGCGACGGGTTTGACCCTGTTCATCTTTTCGTTTCTCTATAAAGACAATCCGCTGTTCAAGCTGGCCGAACACCTCTACGTAGGGGTGTCGGTGGGATACACCATCGTCAAGGCCTATGACACCGTCATCGTTCATTTGATCCTCAAGCCGATTTTCGAGAACGGCGAACTGTCGCTGTTGATTCCCGTCGCAATCGGCCTGCTCATGCTCGCACGCTATGTGCCCAAAGCCTCGTGGCTCTCGCGGTACGCGTTCGCCATGATCGTCGGAATCGGCGCCGGGCTGGCTATTCCGCGCACGATCTCGTCGTTCATCCTCAAGCAAATCGAAGACACGGTTCGCCCGCTGCTCACGATGGCCGGCGACGGCGTGACGTTCAGCTTCAATCTGTTGAATCCCGCAAGCAATCTGAACTCCATCATTATTCTCATCGGCGTCGGCTCGGTGCTGTTTTATTTCTTCTTTTCCGTCGAGCACCATGGGCCCGGCAAAGCCGTCGCGCGCACGGGCATTCTGTTCTTGATGATCGCCTTCGGCGCGGCGTTCGGCTATACGGTCATGGCGCGCATGTCGCTCTTGATCGGCCGGTTGACCGACTTGATCGAGTTTTCAGACTCTTCCTATGGACGGCCGACCGTGTGGCTATTCTTGCTGACCGTCGGAACGCTCCTCTTCTTGAGTCGCCGGACGCAGGGCGAACCGCCGGAAGAAGGATAAATCGAAGCTAGTACCGGACGAACCAAAGAAACCAAAGAAACGAACTACCCTGGTTGCAGGTCATAAAAGCCGTCCGTTACAATGGCTTCCGCGATGACCACCACCACGGCAAAAGATCCCCGGCAGTATCCGGTTCTACGCAATCTCCAGTTCTCTCCGATCAAAGAGGGAGAGGAACAGTACATCGTTCTCTGGGACCCCACGGGGTTGAGCAAAGAGAAGCTCGTCCTCCCACTCAATTACTTTTTCATCATCCAGCATTTCGACGGCGAGCACTCGCTGCAAGAGATCGGCGGTCTGTATCTCAAGCGGTTCGGCGAGTTTCTGATGCCCAACAAGGTCGATCAGCTGGTGTCCGATCTGGACCAGAAGCTGTTTCTCGAAGGGAATCGCGCGGAAGCGGCGAGGCAACAGGCGCGCAACGAGTATCGGCAGAGCCCGCTGAGAAAGGCCGCGTTTGCGGGACGGAGTTATGAAGCCGATGGCCAGAAGCTCAAGAAACAGATCGATGGATTTTTTACGTCGATGGAGGGGCCGGACTTCAAGCCGTCGGAAAACCGGGGCAAGAAGATCAAGGGTCTGGTCGCTCCCACGTATGATGTGAAGCAAGCCGGGCCGATCTATGCGTGGGGCTATAAAGAGCTCCAAGAGGCCGAGCAGCCGGATCTGTATGTGTTGCTGGGCACCGCCTATGCCGGACTGGAGTCCCTGTTCGCCGTGACGGACAAAGATTTTGAAACGCCGTTGGGCGTGGTCCCGACCGATCAGGCCATTGTGGGCAAGCTCAAGGCACAGATGCCGCAGTGCTTCGAAGAAGATCTTTGCCATCAAGCCGAGCACGCCATCGAATTCCAACTGCCGTTCTTGCAGCAGGTGGTCGGAACCAGGAAGCCGATCACCATGGTCCCGATCCTCACCTCGTTTTCGGCGTTGAGCCTGCGGGATGAGACCGTGCGGCGGTCCGTCGATCAGTTTCTGACAGGACTCAAACAGATCCTCGTCGATTCCGGCCGGGACTACTGTGTGATCGCCGGAGCGGAACTCGCGCATCTCGGCATGCGGTACGGCGATTCCGCCCCGCCGACCGATTTCTCGTTTCACCGTTCCATGCAGGCCGACCTGGAGATGCTCAAGCCGGTCGAGGAACTCAAGCCCGAAGAGTTTGCCGCGTATATTCAAAAAGAACAGGACCGGCGCAGAATCTCCGGCTTCTCACCCATCTACTCCCTGCTCCGGCTGATCGAGGCCCAAGCAGGGCAGGTGCTGCGCTACGACCGCGGGATCACCGATCAGTACAACTCCACCGTCACATACGCCAGCATGGCGTTTTTCTGACGGTTGCTGAAACAGGTCTCCAACGGCGTTTTCGGCTTGTCAGAATCCTCAATGTGCCCAGAGGGGCGTGCCTCCGGTTTCGCCTCTCCTGCGGCCTTGTTGGAGAACCAGGTTGAGAGCCTGTTTTGCGCCTGACCGCGTCGTTTTCCTATAATTGTGTATGCCCAAGAGGTTGGAAACTCTCATGCAGGGGAATTCGGGACGCATGAGGCCGTTTACCTCCGGCTCCCTGTCGGGCTGGCTGCTCGGCGGCGTCATCCTCATAGCCTGTTACGGTGCCATACAGGCCTCCGGCGCGGAGTTTTCAGACGGGGCTGCGCTTCAACGGCGGCTGCAGGCGCTGCTTGTGGAAAAAAACCAGCGGGCTGCTGACCCGGTGTTTCTCGTCCGCTTGGCGGATCTGTACTTGGATCTCGGGGACGACGAATCGCAGGACGAGCCCCATCGGCGCTCCGCCTATGAAGAGGGTGCGAAGCTGGCCAAGCAGTCCCTCCAATTGGATGAGCACAATGCCCATGCCCATTATCTGTACGCTGCGAATCTAGGCAGCGCGGCGCGGCTTGAGGGCGTGACGGCGTCCGCGCTGACCGTCCAAGAGTTGAAGCGCCATGTCCGGCGGGCCTTGGAGCTCAATCCCAATCATGCGGCGGCGCTCCATATGATGGGGATGATGCTCGAGGAATTGCCATGGGTGCTCGGCGGAGATCGGGAGGCGGCCGTCACGTATCTGCGGCGCTCGGTGGCCGTGGACCCGTCCTATGCCCATGCACGACTTGACCTCGCCAAGGTATACGTGAAGCGCAAAGAGTGGGATTTGGCGCGAGCTGAGCTCGATACGTTGATAGGCCGACCGTTGCCGCCAGATGCGTCGGCCGGAGATCGCCGCCACCGGGACGAGGCGCTGCACCTGAGACACACGTTGAACAATCGTTGAGAAGCTCTTTTGACTTCGTTTCATGCAGCCGAGTACAGTGTGACCGTCGTTCGATGAGGGAGTAAGAGTGCGGTTTCGTCATCTGAATCCCTTCGAACTCTTGAAGGCCGCCACGCTCGCCCTCCTCGCGGCCCTGCTGTTTTCATTGGGCAGTGCCTCCCATCCAACCTCCTGGGCCGCATACCTCGCATTTTCGGCGATCATGGCGCTGCAAGCGTTCGAAATGTTCGCCCCCGGTTGTTCGCCGGCCATGAAGGAGTTTCTTCGGCGGATATCCACGCTGCGACTCAGCATTTCGGCGCAGCTGATTTTGGCCTCCATTCTGGTGGCCGTCACCGACGGGAGCGGCAGCATCTACGAGTTGGTGTATTTGCTGCCGATCATCTCGGCCGCCATGAAGCTGTCGGGCCGGGACGTGGTCTTGGTCGTGGCGGGAGCGATTCTGGCGATCGTGGGTTTTATCCTGACCGGGGAGCAACTGACGCCGGGCATTACGCACGTCAAAGAATTTCAGGACGCGGTGGCGGCGATCGTCTATTTCACCATGGCGGGGTTATTGGTCTACTTCTTTGCCCGGGAGTGTAGAAAGCAAGTTAACTTGTCCGGTGTATGTAGCACAGGATCTGTCCGGGTATTCTGTCCGGATTTTTCAGCCGCGCGCTGAAATATTGGCGCACACCGTTGCCCCAGGAGCCACGATCGGTGGGTCGCCCGATGCGCAGGTCGGGCGGCGACGGCTTGGATGTGCCCGTCCCGTCTCGACCAGTCGGCCCTCCGCATCGTAGCGCGCCAAACACCGGGGGCCATGAAACACCGCCAAGGTGCCATCGGGATACTCGTGGACCCGCACCGTGGCCTTCACATAATGGAACCGGTGGCGGTCGGGCGGAATCTGCAGACTCAGCCCCTGATACCGCACCGTATTGTCCTTGGCCACGACGCGCTCTTCGTGCATACAGAGAATCTCGGCGAGATGTGTGCCGATCCACGGGACGAAGGCGGTCCCGGCTTCCGTCGCCGGCACCGCAAAGCGCCGGTTGTAGGCCGGGAGAAACGGCGTGGCAAGATATCGGTTGGCCGCCGCGATGTCGGTGATCCCAGCCAAGGCCAACTCTTTGGGCAGCCGATCTTGCAGGGTGCGGAAGACCCGCTCCGACCGCCCCCGCGCTTCCGGCGAATAGGCCGGAATCAGGGTGATCCCTAACTGCTGCAACGCCCGATGCACCTGCGTCAGGCGGGTTTTGTCTACCTTGCCCCCGGTCTCCTCCGTGTACCAGTAGTGCGAGCCTCGATCGGTATAGAGGGAACTGAACAACCCGTTGGCCTCAATGACGGCCTGCAGCCCTCGGAAGCTACTCATCGTCCCTTCTTCGTCGACAAAGAAGGCTGAATACAGCTCACTGGTCGCATCATCCATCGTCACAATCAGATCCCACTGGCAACCCGGCACCCATTCATGGGTGGAGCCGTCTTGATGGAGCATCATGCCCGGCAAGGGTTTGCGGGGCCGCTTCTTGCGATGCGCCCCGCGCCGTGGAGCCCGCGCCACATGTCCTGCCGCTTGCAGCCGGTTCTTCGTCCATGTGTAGGACCGCCTCCCCCCATGCTCGGCGTGCCAGTGCTCGTGGAAATGCTTCACGGTCCACCCCGTGTAGCGCGTCTCATACAACGCGACCATCGCCAGGGCTTCATCCACGGGCACGGCCCGGGCCGAGGCCCGCCCGAGCCGCCGATCCTCTAACCCCTCCGCGCCGTCGACCTCATAGCGGGTACTCCAACGGCGAAACGTCCGTTCCGTGACGCCTAAGATCTCCGCCGCTTCTTCCATGGTCAGTTCTCGCCGTTGTCGCCGTGCATACAGCTCTTCAAATCGCATCTGTCGCACCTCCTGTAGTATGGTCGCCCGTGTCATGGTGGCCCTCCTTGAGGGCCCACCCTAAACCGGACAGATCACGTGCTACAAAAACCGGACAGATGATGTGCTATCTACACTTCTTTGCCCGGGAGGAGCGCGACCAGCGCGAACGGTATCAAGCCTTGGCCGCCGCACTGGGTGAGCGTAATGAGGAACTGCGGCACGCGCAGGTACAGCTCAGTGAGCGATTGGCTCAAGTCACCAAAATGGAGGAACGGCTGCAACAGGTGAGCCGAATGGCGGTCCTGGGCGAAATGGCCGGTCAAGTGGCACATGAGGTTCGCAATCCGCTCGGCATTATCAAAGGCGCGGTCGATATGCTGGCCGGTCGAGTGACGGATCCGGCGGTACAACGATACCTGACCGTCGTCCGAGAGGAAGCGGACCGTTTGAATAAAGCTGTGGAAGGCGTTCTCAGGCTGGGGACTCCTATGCGCATACGCCGCGCTCCTGTGGAATTATCCCAGTTGCTGAGGAGCGTAGTGGAGGTGTCCAAGGCCTGGCCTCTTCCGAATCACATCGATGTCCGGCTGATCGAAGTCTGTCCCCCGGTTCGGATCGAGGGCGACTACGATTTGCTCCATCAGGCGCTCGGCAATCTCTTACGTAATGCCTGTCAAGCCATGCCGGCCGGGGGCGTGGTGACGATCCGGTGCGAGCCGTGCGGAGACGGTCTGGTCGAGGTCCGGATTATCGATGAAGGCATCGGCATGGCCGACGAGGATCTGCGCCGACTGGGCGATCCGTTTTTTACCAAGCGGCAGAGCGGGATCGGTTTGGGCTTCTCGCTGGCGCGCCGGGTGGTGTCGGAGCATGGCGGGTCTCTTCGTGTGGCCAGCGCGCTTGGGCAGGGAACGACGGTGATCATTGCTCTGCCCGTGATGGATGGGCGATCGGTGCCGACGTACAGCGCGTCTGCTCGAGAACGGAGCCTCTAATGGCGACAGTGCTGGTCGTCGATGACGAAAAAAATTATCGTTGGATGCTCGACGAATTGCTTCGTGGAGAAGGCTTCGATGTCATTACCTGTGAAAAAGGCACGGACGCCTTGGCGGCGCTGCGGGACACATCGATTGACGTGCTGCTGACGGACCTTCGGATGGCGGAAATGGACGGCCTGACGGTCCTGCAGCAAGCGCGCGTGATTTCACCGTCGACGTCCACGATCTTGATGACCGCCTATGGAACCATCGAGCGGGCGGTCGAAGCGATGCGATGCGGCGCCTACGATTTTCTCGTCAAGCCGTTTGAGAATGCCGATCTGATTCGAGCCGTCCGCCGCGCGAGTGAACGCAGTGCGTTGATGCGCGAGAACGCGCGGTTGTCCCAATCCTTGGCCGAGCACTATCGCCCCGACCATGTCGTCGGGAGCAGCGCCGCCATGGTGGCCGTCACCAATAAGATTCACCGAGTCACGGATGCTAAGACGACCGTGCTGATTTCAGGTGAGAGTGGAGTCGGCAAGGAGTTGGTGGCGCGGGCCATTCACTTCACCGGACCGCGCCATGGCCGGCCGTTTCTGGCCGTCAATTGCGGCGCCTTGACCGTCTCGCTGGCCGAAAGCGAATTGTTCGGCCACGAGAAGGGCGCCTTTACGGGCGCGCATGCGCGGCATCTCGGATTCTTCGAGCAGGCCGACGGAGGCACCCTGTTCTTGGACGAAGTCGGTGAATTGCCCCTCAATTTGCAGACGAAGCTGTTGCGCGCGCTCGATACACAGGAGATTCGGCGAGTGGGAAGTGAAAAGCCGGTGCGGGTGGATGTGCGTGTCCTGTCGGCCACCAACCGTGACCTCCGGGCCGAGGTACAAGCGGGACGATTTCGTGAGGATCTGTTCTTTCGCTTGAGCGTGGTCCGGATCGAGGTGCCGCCTCTGCGAGAACGGCGAGAAGACATTCCCTTGCTTGCAGAGGCCCATCTACAGACGCTTATCCGAGAAGGAAGTGTGCGGGGCAGACGGTTCTCTCCGACCGCACAGCAATTGCTTGCCGACTATCGGTGGCCCGGCAATGTTCGCGAATTGCAAAATGTCGTGGCGCATGCCGCATTGATGGCTCAGGGGGAGGAAATTGAGCCGGACGATCTTCCGGTCGAGTTTCAAACCGGAACGGATTGGGTCCATGCGGTGGACCGCATCATCCCGAGAGATGTTCCGCTTGAGCCGGCACTGCGGACGATCGAAGACCGTCTGATCGATCGCGCGCTCGCCGAAGCAAAGGGCGTACAAGCCCGAGCGGCCGACCTTCTGAAAATCAGCCGAAGTCTCCTCCAGTACAAGATCAAACATCGCCGACCTAATTAGGCTGTTGACAACGTCCGCCGCCGGCGTTCTCGCGTTGCTCAGAGGCTCAACGTACGGCAGCGAGTACGCTTTGCTCGCTGCGGCCTTGCTGAACAGCCTGCGGGGACGGCTGAACGGGTCTGTGACCGTCCAGGCTCACTCGTGTTCAGAGTGCTCAAGTAGTGTGTCAACCACCTGTTGGATATGCGCTCTCGATTGGCGTATAAAAATCTTGACGCGGATTCAAATTCTTTTACGTAACAGCCGTCCCGTTTTTCTCTCGCCGCACTAACCGCTTGATATTGAGGGAAAGACGCATGTCTTCCCGGTGGCGCAGTTCCTGCTCATTGCTTCCACAATGACGTTTTTGGCAGCGCTCCAATTTCTTGTTCTCATCCCGGTAGTGGGCGGTTCCCTATACGGGGTCCTGTGCCTCTGGGCGGTATTGAGACTGAAGCGTCGGCGGGTCTCTGAGCCGGCGTGTGTGGAATCTCAGTGGCCGCCTGTCACCATCTTGAAGCCGGTCTGCGGGCTTGAAAAAGGCCTGCGGGAGAATCTGCGCAGCACCTGTCTGCAAGACTACCCCTCATTCCAGGTTGTGCTGTCCGTTCAACGGTTCGACGATCCGGCGATTCCTCTGCTGAAGGAGCTCGAGCAGGAATTCGGCCCGGAGCGCGTGACGGTTGTGGTGGAGCAATGCGTCGCCGGACCCAACGGCAAGATCAACAATCTGATCGGCGGATTGACACACGCTCGTCACGACATCCTGGTGATCAGCGATAGCGATGTGCGATTGCGGCCCGATTATCTGCGAACGATTGTGGCTCCCCTGGCGGACTCCGAGGTCGGCTACGTCTGTACGTTGTACCGAGCAGTCGCGGCCGATACGTGGTTCGAAAAGATGGAGTTGCTCACGATCAATGCCGACCTGACGCCGAATATGGCCTTCGCCCTGGTCACTGGGGCGGCTAAATTTTGTCTGGGCGCATCGACCGCGTTGCGGCGAAAAACGCTGGAAGAGATCGGCGGGCTACCGAGCCTCGCGGATTATCTGGTGGAAGATTATGAGATGGGCCGGCGCATTTGGACACGCGGGCAACGGATGGTCATTCTGCCCTATTACGTCGATACGTTGGTCGATCTCAAGACGCCTAAAGCCTGGTGGAATCACTTGGTGTATTGGGATCAAAACAACCGGGCGGCGCGGCCAGGCGCGTTGTTCTCGACGGTCATCATCCGGCCGGTCCCCTTCGCCGTGTTGTACGCGCTCCTTACGCTCGGATCGTGGGGAGGGCTTTTTGTGATGGGTGGGACGATGGCGTTACGGCTGGCCATCGCCGGCATGGTGATGCGGTGGGGCCTCGATGACCGTGACGGCGCTCGCGCGGTGTGGCTGGTGCCGTTCCGCGATATCGCGGCCTTGGGATCCTGGGTGCTGGCGTTTACCAAACGGACGACGATGTGGCGCGATGCCGAATTTGTGCTGACGCGAGACGGTCGTTTGGTGTTGAGGGAGGGAGCGTGCGGAAGCTCATTGTCACCGGGGACGACTTCGGTCTCGCAGTCCCGGTAAACGAAGCGATCGAGGCGGCTCATCGATACGGGGTGTTGACCACCGCCAGTCTGATGGTGGGAGCCGCGGCGTCGCAGGATGCCGTCGATCGAGCGCGGCGCCTCCCGACACTCAAGGTCGGGCTCCATCTGGTGTTGGTGGAGGGCCGTCCGCTCCTGTCGCCCGCCGTTATCCCAGGGTTGGTGGATCGGCACGGCGCCTTTTCAACGCAATTGGTGACGGCGGGCTGCAACTTTTCCTTTCGACCCGGAATCAGGCGGCAACTGGAAGCCGAAATCCGGGCGCAATTCCAGGCATTCAAGAGGACCGGGTTGGTGCTCGATCATGTGAATGCGCACAACCATATGCATCTGCATCCGACGGTGCTCGGCTTGATGTTGAAAGTCGGCCAGGATTTTGGATTGCGCTCCGTCCGCGTGCCGTATGAACCGCTGCTGCCGTCGTTGCGGGCCTGCACCAGCGGTCGGATGAGCCGAGTCCTCTCATGGGCTGCGTTGTGGCCGTGGATGCGGCTCCTCAAACTCCGGCTGAAAGCGGCGGGTCTTGAATGCAACGACTATGTTTTCGGATTGCATGACAGCGGGCATCTGCGTGTGGAGCTCTTGGAGCGGTTTATCCGCTGCTTGCCGGAAGGGATCACGGAAATCTATTGCCATCCGGCCACGCGGCGGGCTCCCGAGCTCGACGAGACGATGGCGGATTATGAGCATGAGGAAGAGTTCAAGGCCTTGATGAGTCCCCATATCAAGGCGGCGTTAGCGCGGCAGGGTGTCGAGCGGATGTCGTTCAGTGAATTGCCGGTGACCTGAGAACCAAAGGAATGCCATGTTGAGAGTGCTCATTACCATGACGATCGCCGCGGCCGCGGCTGCGGTCGGTCAAATTTTCGTGCGACAAGGTATGCAACAAGTGGGATCGCTGGAGGCGTACGGTCCGGCGCTTCTCGTGGGCTATTTCGGACAAGCCCTCGGCAATCCCTATGTTGTGATCGGCACCATTCTCAATGCGGTGTTCTACTTTCTCTTTCTGGCATCGCTGTCATGGGCGGACGTCACGGTGGTGCTGCCGATGACCGCATTGGAATTCGGGATGGCCGCGTTGCTGGCCGTCGGCATTTTGCATGAGGCGGTCCCGACATTGCGGTGGGCCGGCATCGTACTCGTCATTCTGGGCGTCTTGCTGATCACCTTTGCGGGGCATGAAACGGTGTAGGTCGACGGCAGTCATATCTATTAGGAGGATCGAATGGGCACCACGAATGGAGTGGCAACGGAGACGCCGACGCGAACAGTCCCCGCGGCGAAGATTCAGTTCCTTCCCGAAGATCGCGTCTGGATCGCCGAGCGGATTGAGGAAGTGCTGAGCACGGGGCAATTGACCCTCGGAAAGTACGGGACGGAATTCGAGCAGCAGTTCGCCCGGTTCTGCGGAACGCAGCATGCCATTGCCGTCAACAGCGGCACGAGTGCTCTGGAAATCATTCTGCGTGCGCTGAGCGTGGTAGGGAAAGACGTCTTGGTTCCGACGAATACCTTTTTTGCCACGGCCGCCGCCGTGGTGCATGCCGGCGGCCAGCCTGTGTTGGTCGACATGGATCCTGAATCCTTTGCCATTCGTCCGGAAGATTTGGACAAGCACGTCACGTCGAGGACTGCGGGCGTCATCGTGGTGCATATCGGCGGCATTGTGTCCAGACGGTTGCCGGAGTTGCAGCAATGGGCGGCCAAGAGGGGACTCTGGCTGGTCGAGGACGCCGCGCATGCGCACGGCTCATCGTATAAAGGTGTGCGGGCCGGCGCCTTCGGCATCGCCGGGTCGTTCAGTTTTTATCCCACCAAAGTCATGACTTCGGGGGAAGGCGGCATGATCGTGACCGACGATGCCCGTATCGCGGAAGAAGCGCGCATCTACCGCGATCAGGGGAAAGCCGGCTTCACGGTCAACGCGCATGTGCGCATGGGCTACAACTGGCGCATGTCCGAGCCCCACGCCATTATCGGGCTCAAGCATTTGGAACGGCTGCCCGCCATGATCGCCGATCGGCAGAAAATCGCGGCCATCTATGATCGCGAGGTGCGCACGTTCAAAAACCTGTCCACGGTCGCCGTGCCGGCCGAAGGCGTGTGCAACTATTACAAGTATCTCGTGGTCTTGAAGGAACGTCGGGATCGGAAAGCACTCAAGGCGCTGCTGCGCGAGCGGTACGGAGTCTCCTTGGCCGGTGAAGTCTATGAGGAGCCGCTCCATAAGCAACCGGTGTTCGAGCCGTACAAATCAGGACCTCTTCCCGTCGCCGAAGACTATTGCGCGCGCCATCTCTGTCTGCCGGTGTTTTCGGGCATGGAGGAAGCGGATGCGGCGCACGTGATTCAGGCGCTCAAACAGGTCATTGGCTAGAGAAAAAGGAGAACATTATGGCACAAGTCGTCGTGACGGGAGGCAGTGGATTTATCGGGTCACATGTCGTCGATGCCTTGGTGGATGCCGGACATCGGGTCACGGTTATCGACCATCGGGTGCGCCCGCAACGCACGGATGTGGGATTTGAAGACGTCGATTTAATGGATTTGTCGTCCGTGCTCGCGGCGACGAAAGGGGCCGAGCACATTTTTCATCTCGCGGCGGTCTCGAACGTCAACTACGCGTTCAAGTATCCCCTCTACTCCACGGCGCTGAACGTGATGGGTACGGCCCATATCCTTGAAGCGGCGCGGATCAATGGCGCGCAGCGCGTGCATCTCGCGTCGACGGTGTGGGTGTACAATGGAGCGCCGGACGGCAAGGCCGCCGATGAAACGGTGCCCTTTTATCTGGAAAGCGCCGGCCATATTTATACGTCGACCAAAATGGCGGCGGAAATGCTGTGCCACAACTATGCGCAGCTCTATAAGGTGCCGTTTACCATCCTGCGCTACGGCATTCCCTACGGGCCTCGGATGCGGGAGGAGCTGTTGATTCCGATCTTTATCAAGAAGGCCTTGAATGGGCAGCCCTTGACCATCTCCGGTAGAGGGGAGCAGTACCGAAACTTCGTCTACGTGCGGGATATGGCCGATGCGCATGTTCTGGCGATGAAAGAGCAGGCCGTCAACCAGACGTACAATTTGGAAGGGACGCGCAAAGTGACCGTGTTGGAGGTGGCCGAGGGCATCAAGAAAGTGCTGGGCGACGACGTGAAGCTCGAATTCGTGCCGGCTCGCCCGGGTGATTTCGGCGGGAAGGAAGTGACCGCGAACAAAGCCCGCCGGGAACTGGATTGGTATCCCACCGTCTCGTTTGAGGATGGATTGGAACGGACGGTGCAATGGTTCCGTGAAAAATGGGCCTGCTGATAGAGCGCCATACGATTTGCGGACCTCGCGTGAGCAAGGATGCACGGTCGGTGCGGGATTCAGTCTCACATCAGACTTCTCCTTCCTCGTCGCTTCAACAGCGATTCATGTTTTGGGGCGGAGTGCTGCTTCTCATCCAGCAGGTGGAACGAATCTTCTTGGTGGCTGATGCCGGGGAGGTCATCCAGCCCGGAACGGCTCTCCTTCTGAAAACATTCCTCGTCGGCATCTATCACGACCTGACTGCCTGTCTTCTCGAACTAGCCCTTGCCGCTCTCCTAGCCGTCCCTGTTTGGCTTGCCCTGCTGCTGCGGAGGGACCGGCGAAACCGGCCGTCTCCTTTCAAACTCTACACGACATCCGTCGGCGTTTCACTTGCGGGCATCACCCTGGCCGTCCTTGGCATGGTGATGGTCGATATGGGCTATTACCGGTTCAGCCATCAACACCTGAATTTTGTATTTTTTGAATACGTGGCCGATCTGTGGCAGACGCCGGCGGGTCACAGCATGAGTTCCCAAGCTGCCCAACAGACAAGCGCAGAGCTTGACGACGGCGCGGTCTGGGCCTCTCGTGTGGCCGCGTTCCTGGTCTGCCAAATCGTGGGCATTCTTCTGTGGCGGCGCCTCTGGCGAGGTCTCTCTCGCTTGACGGCGGCCAACGGACTCGTATCCAACGGAGTGTTGGCCGTCTTCCTTCTTACCGGCGGTGCCGGCGCCGCGCCTCCGTTGACCCCGGCATGGCTGTCACTCGACAGCGCCGCCCTTGCGTCGCTGTCCGACAATCCCGTCGTGAGCGCTCTGTACCCCGCCGGCGTCGCCTTGCTCGACCGCCGGCCCTGGGGATCGCGTCTTCCGGAGGACCTTCTGTCTTTGGACGAAGCGGTGGCGCTGAGCCAACAAGACATTGGCGGGGGAACTCTCTTTCCAGACCGCCGGTACCCATTGGTCCATCCGACGGCCTCGGGTGGCCCCGTTTCTCATCCGCCACATCCTCATGTCGTCGTGATTTTTGTTGAGGGCCTGGACCGGCGGTTCGTCGGCCGAACCGTATCGGGTATCCAGGTGACGCCGTTTTTAGATGGGCTCACGCAAGACAGCATCTACTTCAAACACTTTTTCACCAATGGTGTGCAGACCTCTCGTGGATTGTTCGCGACGCTCTGCTCATATTACCCCCGGCATGGAACGGCCGCGATCAAAACACGGGCGATGCACAATTATTTGTGCCTTCCGACCGTCCTCCGTGCACAAGGTTATGAGACCGAGATGGTGGTCGGACAAGCCGGAACGGTCAATAATCTCCGTCCGTTTTTTACCCGGAACGGCGTCGACCGGTTCTTCGATATTGAGGCGTTCCCCCCTCAGGCCGAACGCATGGGCCTCGGGGTGACGGATGGGGCGATGTTTGATTTCATCGCCGAGCGGATTCGGATCGCGCAACGTTCCCAACAGTCGCTCTTTCTCGCCGCGCTCACGTTGAGCACCCATCATCCGTTTCTCTACCCCAAGCGCCATCCCGACGTCCATGCGCTCGCGCACGATGCCGACCAATACCTACCGGCTCTCCGCTATTTCGATGCCGAGCTCGACCGGTTCTTTACCACCTTGCGGGCGCAAGGTCTGCTGGCCAATACCATGGTCGTGATTTTAGGCGATCATGGCCGCCATGAACCGCAAGGCACCACGGATCTGGAACACTACCTGGGCCACTTCATGGCCCCTCTCGTGATCTGGCTCGATGACTCGTTACGCACCCCCGCCACATTTCGCCCCCGGACAGTCGAGGCCGTGGCAAGCCAGGTCGACATCGCTCCCACCATAGTATCCGCAGTGGGTATCAGGCCGGTCGACACGCCGTTTGTCGGTCGGGACATGACCTGCGCATTCATCGAGGACTGTCTGCCGAGCCATACTGCCTACTTGAGTAGTGTCTATGACGATGTGATCGGGCTTGCGAGCGCGCAGGGAGTATGGCTCTATTCTTTTCGGCGTGATCTCTGGATACAGACAACGTTGGACTTCCAGACGCCGGTCCTCGCCTTCGGACTGCACGCCGCCGATCGCTTCCCGGCATCCCGCCACTTGCTTGGCCTCTATCTCGCGTCTAATATGTTGCTGGAACAAAACAGAATTTGGTCGGGGTTGCCCGCCCGGCCGAACGTCCTGCCTGTTGGAGTGCCGCAGCCATAGATGCCGAATTGATTCATGGACGGATGTGCGACGTGCCTCAAACCTTCCCGCGCCGGGTGTGTCCGGTTCTCTCCTCTGGTAGCCATCCAGCGTACAAGAGTCGGGTATGGGTTCCTCAGCCTCGCGGCGATCTTGTTCGTTGCGGCCCTTCCGTCCTCTGCCGAGGAAGTGCAGGGGCCTCCACCCCCCGTGTCAGTTGAGGGATTGCCGCCAGATGAGCGTGAACCCAAGACCGTGTCGCCACAGGAAGCTCAAAGTAAACAAGCTCCGGGCGCCGAACCGGTGCTGAAGGCCCTCCCTGCGGAATCAGGCTACACGGTTATCCCACTCCCATCCATTTCTTATAACCACAACGAACGCTACTGGATCGGGACGCTCACCTCGCTGCTCAAGGCCAACGCCAAAGGCGATATCGAAGACATTTGGGCGCCTCAGTATTTGTACAATCCCATCGTCGGCCACGGCGGTACGCTCAGTTACTACAGCTATCCCTCCGACACCGTCCAATACCACGCCATGGCCTGGTATTCACAAAAAGTCGATCGCGGCGTGGAGTTCGGGTATAAGGACCTCGGCGCCGGGGCGGGACGCTACATCTTGGCGGCCGATTTTGCGGAGTTCAAAAATCCGTTTGCCCGGTTCTTTGGATTCGGCAGCCGCGCACCCGCATACCAAGAAACGGCCTATACATCTCGAGAACTGCAGATCAAGTTGACCGCGGGGATCAATCTAACCCCGGATTTCTCTTTCATGTTGACGGAACGGTATCGCAACGTGCGCATCGACGATAACATCATCCCCTCCTTGCCCAGCACCAAGCAGCTGTTTGAGACCATTCCCGGGATCGAAGGCGCGCAAGTACTCGGTCATGGTTTGACGCTTCGATACGATACGCGGGACAGTCAGCTGATGCCGACGAAGGGCACCTACGTGAATGCGCTCGCTGAGTTCGCGCACAATCTTAAAACCGACGAGGAAAACCAATGGGGCCACGTAACCCTCGATGCGCGCCGGCTCTTTCCGCATGGCGGCGACAAGGTTTTTCTCGCGCGGTTGTTTTTCAATGGTGTCTTTGGACATATTGAACGAAAAGGCACGACGCTCGGCGTCCCGTTTTATGAGCAGCCCACCCTGGGAGGTGAAGATACGCTCCGAGCCTTCGGACGCAACCGATACACCGGGACCTGGGCCGTGCTTGCAAACATCGAGGAGCGAGTCCCGGTCCTGAACAAGAGGTTCTTTGATCATGCGATTGAAATCGAAGTGGCGCCGTTTCTCGACGTAGGGCGTGTCGGCCAAACCGGCGTCAGCGCCGGCCATTTGTTGTTCCGGGACATTCAGGTGAATCCGGGCGCCGGGTTCAGGCTCCTCGTTAAACCGAACGTCGTGGGACGACTCGATATAGGCTATGGCCGGGACGGAGCGAATGTCTTTGTCGGTCTTGACTATCCTTTCTAGGTGCGGCAAGGTGTCCCGTGTGGCTGGAAGGGAACCTCGCAATCGGCCAATGATCGTGCACACGCTATGTGGCCTCAGATGAATCGCGGCATCGGATTCCGAGTCATGGCCATTGCGACCGTCGGCTTGATGTCGACGATGATCGGCTGTGCCATGCCTCTCTTAAACTCCGCGGCATCGGGGGATGCGAAAAAAGTGGGGGTGCTGTTACAAGACGGGCATCAGGCCGATGAGGCGTTTCCGCTCGTAGGGACCAGGCCGCTGATGGTCGCGGCAGCGAATGGCCACATAGAAACCGTGAGGCTGCTGCTCGATGCAGGTGCGGACATCAATGCCCATGATATCACCGGATGGACTGCCTTGCATGCCGGCGCCTTGAACGGCAATGCGCCGTTGGTGTCTCTCCTCCTGTCGAGCGGCGCGGTGCAACGGAGTTCATGGTGGTTGCATAGTCCATTGGAAATCGCGGAGGCACTGGATCATAAGGACATCATCCCCCTCCTTCGCCGACCGGGCCCGGCTCTGGCCGGTCAACCGATGCGACCTCAATAAATAGTCCTCGGTCCGACTGTGGCGCGTCTGCCCGGTCCTGCGACGCCTAAAAGCGCCATTCCGGCGAACAGGGCCCCGCCGAGAAGGTCCAAGAGGCGCCCAGTCGATCCCACAACACGCGGCTGGAGCCGTGTCGGCAACCATGGCGGCCAGCAATTCTTGCGTCATACCCATGTGCAACCCCAGAGCAACACGCCGATCGGGACAGTGTTCCAATGATCGTGCTACGGCGATCTTCGTCTCCGGCCACCATTCCAACCGGCGTGTGGATCCTCGGCTTCGTCAGCATGCTTATGGACATTTCCTCGGAGATGATCCATAGCCTGCTGCCATTGTTCATGCCAAGTCCTCCGCTACCAGCGCAGGATCACCGATCAGTACAACTCCACGGTCACCTACGCCGGCACGGCGTTCTTTTGATAAAGGCGACTACTTCTTTCCCACAAGGGCCCGCTTTCTTGTTCGCCGCGTTGGGCGAACGGTGGTGGGCATTTTCAAAAACAGCGCGGGCGAGACGCCGAATCGGGCGGCGAGTTTGGTGATTTGGCGCACGTTCAGGTCGCGCTTGCCGGACAGGATTTCCGAAACGACCCCCTGACTGCCGACCTCAGGGATATCCGATTGAGACAATCCATGCTCCTCCATTAATGTGTGGAGGATCGCGGGGCCTGATACGCCAGGAATGCGCACGTGGATGTCTTCGTACGCCTCGATGGCGAGCGCCAGGGTTTCGGCCAGATCGGCCAGGGGATGGGTCTCCTGCTGACCAATTTCGTCTACGATGTCATCGAGAACGGCGACTGCTCGATGGTATTCCGTTGCTGTCCGTAACGGCCCCAGCGGAATCCGTTGGCGAATTCGGCGATAGGCGGTATTGGCCTCATGAATATATTTGGCGAGCATAAGTCAGATCCTCCAGCTGCCCCGGTCGTACTCTGCATGAGTCAGCACGTGCCGGATGTACACCTTCTTCCGGTTATAATGAATGGCTGCGATGAGGCGAAACTGGTTGCCTCCGATATTGAAGACTGTCAACCGGTTGACCTGGTCCGCCGAGGGGAACGTGGCCCGCAGAGCGGCGAAAGAGGCATAATCGGTCTTGCGCACGATGGCGAACCAGTGCTGCAATGACGCGCGCGCCTCGGGATGGATTCGCCAGAAGTTCACGAGGCGCCTTCGCGTGATGATGTGCACGGCAAGAGAGTATCTCAAAGTGAGATGTATTGTCAATACGCTGAAGGTGGCGCGACACGTCGATCGATGGCGTGAAGTGTGACGAGGAGAGAACGATAAAAGAGGCAGGTAATGGGAACCGTGAGCCAGTGGCAGACCAATGCCGGATCTCCGGCTTCTCGCCCATCTACTCTCTTCTTCGGTTTATCGAGGGGGGGAAAGGCCAGGTCCTCCGCTACGATCGCCGTGTTTTTATTTTCTGTCTCGTTAGGTTGCGATTCCCGCGTTCGAGGTATCCGTCTTGCGCTGCTGATGGCCGGCAGCGCTTTTTTCTTGGTGCTCATCCTTTCTTCATATCTCGCGGCCGGTCCAATGACGACAGATCCAAATGGATTTTACGGGTTTGAGTGGGGACTCTTGCTGGCGGATGTTCAGGACTTGATCCAGGTGGAATCCAGGGAACATGTTCAAGCCTACGAGTTGAAACAGGGTGCTCCGAAGTTGGGCGAAGCCACGGTTGACTCCTTGCGGTTCGTGACCTTTGACGGACAATTCGCCCGCGCCACGATCCACTACCATGGGAATCAAACCCACACTCAGATATTGGCTTATTTGCAATCCCTGTACGGCCTCGTCGACCGGACACCCGGATCCATGATGCGCGGACTCAGTCAGCAGTTCACCTGGCGAGGTCCCCAGACCGAGGTCAATCTCACCTATGATGGCGGCAAGGAACGCGGGCATATCTTCATCGAAAGCCGCACATTAGCTCCCAGATTCAACGATGTTCTTCCGGAACATGCGTTCTAGAGCAGAGGCTCGGCATAAACCCGCACATTCTGGGGCATCGCTGACAAGAACCACCGAGCGACCGTCTGAATCTCAATGGCTGCTCCTCCATTGACACCACTCTCAGGGAGGTGTAGGAGTGAAATCATCTCGTGTGTATTGGGTGATGGAGTTCACCTGACCGCCGGCCGACCGAGTCGGCCGGCTGATGACTCCTACCGGGGTAACCCGCGTAGGAGTTTTTTTATTTTGGGCTTGTTCACGATCATGGCGCTTCCCACTCGAACACAGGAATGGCTGAAAAATCAGCTCGCAGAGCTGGAGTGCATTCTGCAAGACATGGGAGCGGATTTCTCGGGATTCGCTGCCACGGCGGGCGAGCTCCGTCATCGGCTCGACGAAGAACGGTTCCGGCTGGCGGTGCTGGGGCAGTTCAAGCGCGGAAAGAGCACGCTCCTGAATGCCTTATTGCACGAGCCGCTCTTACCCGCTGGTATCCTTCCACTCACCGCCATTCCCACCACGCTCCGCTATGGTCCTCAGCGACGCGTTCGGGTCAGTTTTCGGGACGGCCGCTGTGAAGACTACAGGGGCTCACTGGAACACCTTTACGCAGTCCTGACGCGCTATGTCAGCGAGCAGGAAAACCCTGCCAACCGGTTAGGCGTCATCCAGGTTGAGGTGGATCATCCTGCGGCGTTCCTTGCGCAACATGTGGAGATCATGGATACGCCCGGCATCGGGTCCACCTTGTTGCATAATACGCGCACGGCTCGGAACATGTTGCCCGTCTGCGACGGCGCTCTTTTTGTGCTCTCTCCCGATCCACCCATCACAGAAGTCGAGGTCCAGTTTTTGAGAGCGGTTCGTGAAGCCGCAACCCGTGTGATCTTTGTCCTCACAAAAGCCGACATGCTGGCGCCCTCGGAACACCAGCAACTCCTGACGTTTCTCAAGAAGGTCCTGCGGGAGGACGCCGGGTTTTCCAGCGAGGAGCGGATCTTCCTCGTGTCCGCTCGGCAGGCGCTGGAAGCCTCGACGCAGGACGCCCCCCTTTGGCAGGCTGAAGGCGGGGTGGCAGAGCTCGAATCGTTCTTGACAGAGTTTCTGCTGACAGAGAAGCGCGCGGCGCTGCAGGAAGCGATTCAGCGGAAAGCCGCACGCCTGATTCGCGAGACGCTCTTTTCCTTGGACCTGCAGCGGAAGATCATTGAATTGCCGCGCGAGGACCTGGCGCGTCGCGCTGAACGGTTCGAAGCCCACCTGGCAAAGATAGACCGAGAGCGGGTATGCCTCCACGACCGGCTGAAAGGCGACTGTCAGCGCCTGTTGGAAGAAGTCGATCAGCGGGCGGCGATTCTTTCCGAGCACGCACAGGAGGCACTGGCCGGTTTTGTGCAGCAGGCCTGTGACGGAGTGCGTCATGACACCGAAATAAGCCGACTCGAATCACAGATTCGGAGCGCACTTTCGGACGAGGTCCGGCGGATGTTCGAACGCACGACCAAAGACCTCCTTGCGATGGTGACGGAGCGCTTCCAATCCCTTCAAGACCTTCATTGCCGCGACATGGAGATCCTCATTGATCGAGTCAGGCAAACAGCGGCCGATTTATTTGAAGTGCCCTGCTTCGAAGGGATCGTACTCGATCGGTGGGACGTAGTTCGGGAACCTTTTCTCACCGGACATCGATGGGTGACCTCATTTACCGAACAAGCCCTCTCATTCATGAGCCGATTCTTGCCTCGGAGAGTCCGCGCGCGATGGGTTGAACGACGACTGCAAGACGATGTCAGATATCTGGTGGCCAGGAACATCGGAGAATTACGCTGGACGACCGGACAGAATCTCGACGTGGCGTTTCGCCAGTTGGAAACCAGAATCGAGACGCAGTTGACCGGCGTGCTCGATTCCATTCGAGCTTCCATCAGGGCCGCGTGGACGCTTCAGGAGCAGCGGGAGTCCCGTCAGGGGCCGGAGCTCTCCCGTCTGCAACACCATCGGCAACGGTTGGAGCAGGTGTGGACCCTGTTCTCTTCCGAAGGCACATCTACTTTGGGAGGTGGCCTTGTGTAACTTCGGCAATCTTGACTCATTCCTGGTCCGACGATGAGCGCGAATCTGTCCCCGCACAACCGACCACCCTTGGATGAGCAAGCCATCGAGGACCTCGTGCGCGGCCTCGACAACCTCCGTTGGAATCTGCGCGTGCAAATAGAGATCTTTGCATTAGGTGAATGTGCCGTGCCTGCCTTGGTGCGTTTTCTGCACCAGCTGCCCAGTCAATTTCCCGACGGACGAGTGCTGGCGGCCGAAGCCCTGGGACGGATCGGCGGCGAAGTCGCCCTCCAAGGGCTGTTGAGTGCCTTAAACTCCACAAAGCTGAGCGACCTTGGGCCGGTGGTGCGACTGGCCGAGGAGGCGGTGCAGGACGCCGTGGCAAGAGAATTGGGGCGGATCGGAGATCGACGCGCTGTACCGACCCTCATCGAATCGCTGCGCGCCAGCCGCTTGATCGGGGCGGCCGAAGCGTTGGTGCAGTTCCACGAGGTGAGCGCGATCCCCTCGTTGATTGAGGGGCTGGAAGATGCGTTCAAGCGAGACCGTTTTGCGCTGGTCATACAAGAGATGGGAACCGATGCGATTCCTTTTCTCATCGAGACGCTCGGGCGACGGCATCTGTATGACGGACAAGAACTGCTTCCAAGTCTCGAACGAAGGGCCAAGGCCCTCGAGCTGCTGGCTCGGCTCGGCGCAAGGGAAGCGATTGGGGCCGTCCGGACAGCGCTGGAGGATCCCTCCGATGTCGTCCGCACAGAGGCCGCGCTCGCCTATGTGGTGGTGGCCGACTCGAAGGACGATCTGCTGGAGGCGGTGCCGGCGCTGCTGGCTGGTCTGACCCATCAGGACTTTGTCCGGCGCGACCGGTGCGCCGAGGCGCTGGTGGGTATCGGTCCGCAGTGCCTTCCAGTACTCCGGCAAGCGATGACTTATGGCGGTGTAATGGTGGGAGGCGAAGCGGTCCCGCTGACCATCAATGCGCGACAGGACCTCTTGCGGATTTGCGAACGCGTGAAAGAACCTGCGGCATGCTGAACGACGCTCAACGGAACAGCCTGCGCATTGTGATGAGCATGATCGAGGAGAAGATGCGAGCAGTGGAGCTCAAGCTCGCTCATCCAGACGAGCAGGCGCTGATGTTCAAAGTTCACAACGATTTGTCTTCCGATATGCCGCAGATGTTAGGGGAGAAAATTGCGGAGGTCTCTCGTCTGATTCAGATACTGCGCGATCGTTTCGCACTCCCACGGGAGATCAGGCCGGCGAGCAGGGAACTCTTAACGGGGCTCTCGCAACTTTGGGTTGTTCTGCAGGAGTCCGACAGTAAAGGGCTGCAGCGCTTCGGAGACGTTCACCCGGCCGTCTCGCCTGCGCTTGATGCCGAGATTGAAAGGCTGGCCCGCTTGATGCTGGATTTGGAAGACATTGTCTTGGATCATCGCCGTCCCGTATTCGTCGAAGCGGAGGGGACGCGATCCGACTCTCGCACATGACCCGTCTATGATGAATCCACAGGCCTACACGAGGTGCGGACTGCACCAGGATCTTGACTCTTCCGATAGTAGCCTATAGAGTGGCTTTAAAATTTATCCGTCATTGGTGATGGAGTTCACCAACAACCGTCCCGTTGCTCTCGTGGGCGCGGGACTAATAACTCCTACCGGAAACAATCTGGTAGGAGTTTTTTTATTGGGCCCGTAGCGCCGTTCGTCGCCCTCCTACCTGTAATTAATTTAGCTCGTTAGAAAATGTGCAGTGGGCCTCTGTTCGCTTGTGTCTCGACGCCATGCCCTTTCTCTCTGTTACGGCGGGGGACACAGCAGGCTTGGCGGCTCAGAAAGGGAGGAAGTCATGGACGTCAGAACAGTCATACTGGCCCTTGCCTTAGCTTCGATCTTGATCCTCTTCGGGATCGGAATGTTCGGGATCAGTTTTGGCGAAGAGCGGCAAACGCCCGCCATCGACCTGCAGGAGGCCGCGCGCATCGTCCTCACGCAGTTTCCAAATGCCCGCATCTTAGAGATGGAACTAGACAGGGAACATGGCCGGCTCATGTACGAAGTGGAATTGGTCACCGCGGAGGGACAGAAGAAAGAGCTGCACGTCAACGCCGCGACAGGCCGGATCGAAAAGATCGAGCGTGACTGAAGCTTCGCAGCAACCAGGAGGAGGACACTGATGGAATTAACGTGGCAGGTTGCGGCACTGTGGATCGGGATGGCCCTTCTGGCGTCGCTGCTCTCAGTCCGGTTGGGAATGTCGGTGGCGCTGGTCGAAATTTGCGTCGGATTCGCCGGCGGCAATCTGCTGGATCTGCACGCGACCGCGTGGATCGACTTCCTGGCGGCTGTTGGCAGTGTGCTGCTCACTTTCCTGGCCGGAGCGGAGATCGACCTTGCAGTACTCCGGGTCCGATGGAAAGAAACGGTCGGCATCGGACTGACGTCATTCTTGGCCCCGTTCCTCGGCGCGATGGCCTATGCCTATTGGGTCGCCGGTTGGTCTCTGCCTGCTTCCCAGATCGCCGGCATTGCGCTCTCCACCACCTCCGTCGCAGTCGTGTATGCCGTCATGCTCGAGCGCGGCTACAATGCCACGATCCTGGGCAAGGTGATCCTGGCCGCGTGCTTCATCACGGATCTCGGCACCGTGCTGGCGCTCGGTTTGATTTTCGCCCGGTATGACTGGTGGCTCTTGACCTTTGCGGTCGTCATGGCGGCCACACTCTGGAAACTTTCTCCTCTCACCGCCTGGTTCTTTGCCTGGATCGGTCCCCGGATCAGCGAGCCGGAAACCAAGTTCATTCTCGTCATCTTATGTGCACTGGGCGCACTCGCGACGGCCGCGCAAAGCGAAGCGGTGCTGCCCGCTTATCTCGTCGGCATGGTCCTCGCGCCTGTGTTTTTGGCGAATCACACACTCGCCCAGCGCATGCGCGTGATCGCCTTTTCGGTGCTGACGCCGTTCTATTTTCTGAAGGCCGGCTCACTGGTGAGTCTCCGTGCGGTGCTGGCCAGCGCCACCTTAATCGCCTTCTTTCACGGCGTCAAGATGGCCACCAAGTTCCTCGGCGTCTGGCCGCTGGCCCACGCGTTCCGGTTCGGCCGCCGTGAAGCGACCTATACCACCTTGTTGATGTCCACGGGGCTGACCTTCGGAACCATCTCCGCCCTGTACGGGCTCAGTCACGAGCTGATCAGCCAGGATCAATATGCGGTCCTGGTGACTGCCGTCATTCTCAGCGCCATCGTGCCGACGCTGATTGCTGAACGCTGGTTCGATCCGGCCGGTGCGCCGAAAGAGGAAACGTTCGAAAGGCGTTCGACCGATCGTGTGCGGCGCGGCGAACCAGAGAGCACTCAGATCTCATTCGGCTCCGTTCAAGGAGGAACACCCCATGTTTCGTAAGATCCTGGTGGCGATCGATGGATCAGAAGGAGCGAACAAAGCGCTCCGCGCGGCGATTGATGTGGCGAAGCACTATGAAGGGGATTTGCACTCGATTTCGATCGAGGAACATCTGCCGCATTACGCCGCGACTGTGGGAGAAGTGGTCGAGGCGAAGCAGGAAGCGGCCGATTATTTTCGGCGCGTGATCAGAGAGGCCGAATCGGCTGCCGTCGCGTATGGCGTGCGGCTCACCGCGCATGTGATGCCGGGGCACGAGGTGGAAGCCATCGTGCAGTTCGTTAAAGACCGTGGATTCGATCTGCTGATCATCGGATTCATGGGCCATTCCCGCATCTATGAACGGATCTGGGGCGGGACTTCCCAGAATCTGACCCGGCTCGCTCCCTGTTCGGTGTTGGTCGTGAAGTGACGGCGAAAAGTGCAATGCCCGACTTCCGCAAGATTCTGGTCGCGAATGATGGCTCGGAAGGAGCCCACAGAGCGCTCGCAGCGGCCATCGAATGGGCGCAGATCTATGAAGCCGAGCTGCATGTTGTGACCGTAGAAGAACATCTGCCTCAGCACCAAGGCTCGGTCATCGGCGGTGAATTGCGACCCAAGGCGCAGGCGGACGAGTACTTACAACGAGCGATGATCCAAACCGGCTTGATGGCTGCGGCGTCCCGGGTGCGACTGACGCCGCATGTGCTCACGGGTCATGAAGTCCAAACGATCGTGACGTTCATCGCCGAACACCGGTTCGACCTGCTCGTTGTCGGCTTTATGGGTCACTCGAAGATCTTCGGTCAGGAGTGGGGCAGTACCTCTCAAAACCTCACGCGACTCGCACCTTGTAGCGTGCTGGTGGTGAAGTAAGGAGTGATCATGAGAAACCGCATTAAAAGCGCCCGGGCTCTGGAGATCCTGGATTCCCGAGGGCATCCGACGATTCGAGTCTTCATCGGGCTGGATAGCGGCAGAGTGCTTGCCGCCTCGGTCCCCTCCGGTGCGTCTACAGGCATGCATGAAGCCGTCGAGGTGAGAGATGGGGACATGAAACGGTACGGAGGCAAGGGCATGCTCAAGGCGGTCGTGCACGTCAATGAGCGGATCGCGCCTCATCTCATTGGCCGCGACCCGACCGGTCAAGCCGACATTGACCGTTTGCTGAAGGACTTAGATGGAACACCGATGAAAGCCAATCTGGGAGCCAACGCGATCCTCGGCGTGTCGATGGCGGTCGCCAGAGCAGGCGCAGAAGCCACCGGACTTCCCCTTCACGTCTATCTTGCTGGTCCTGATGGTGGAAGGCTTCCGGTTCCAATGATGAATATTGTGAACGGCGGGCGGCATGCCGACAACACCCTCGACTTCCAGGAGTTCATGGTCATGCCGGTCGGGGCGCCGACTTTCGCCGAGGCTTTACGGTACGGCGCCGAGACCTTTCACGTCCTCAAGCACATGTTGAAGATCAAAGGGTATTCAACCGCAGTGGGCGACGAGGGCGGCTTTGCGCCGGCCCTCAAGAGCAATGAAGAGGCCTGCGAGTTGATCGTCGAGGCGATCGAGGCCGCGGGCTACAGGCCGGGACGGGATGTGGAGATTGCGCTGGATCCAGCGGCTACCTCATTTTTCAACGGTACGATGTATGACCTGGCGAAGTCCGGGGGCGGGGTGAAAACCAGCGCCGAGATGACGGCCCTCTATGAACAGTGGATCGAACGCTATCCGATCGTCTCCATCGAGGATGGCTTGGCCGAGACCGACTGGGACGGCTTCCGCGTCCAGACGGCAGCGCTTGGGAGCCGTGTGCAGATCGTCGGTGATGACATCTATGTGACCAACCCCCGGTTCCTCTTGCGGGGGATTCAGGAGCGAACAACCAACGCGGCGCTTATCAAGCTGAATCAAATCGGCACCGTGACGGAGGCGATCGAAGCGGTTGCCCTCTGTCGAACGGCCGGATGGAACTTCGTGGTATCCCACCGATCAGGCGAGACCGAGGATCCGTTCATGGCCGACTTCGCCGTGGCCATGGGAGGTGGCCAGATCAAGGCGGGATCGGCCTGCCGCTCCGAGCGGATCGCGAAGTATAACCGCCTGCTGGAGATCGAGGCGGAACTCGGATCCGCCGCTCGGTTTCAGAACCCGCTGGCGTAGGCCTGTGTCCTTGCAGCGCCGCCGGCCCCAACTAGGGAAGCTCCTCGCAGAAACTGGCAGAGTTCTCATCCTGCAGCGTCCTGGTGGTGTAGTGATTTTCACGCCACTGAGAGCAAAGGATGGTGTTTGCGAGTCGTCGCCTCATCCATTCACCGAATGACAATGCACAAACATAACGGTCACATAACGAAGTCTAAGCCGCACATAACTAAGACCACCGCTTTGAAGTTTGTCGTGCTGCTGGGGGTAGTCAGTTTATTTGCGGACATGACCTATGAAGCGGCTCGGAGCATTACCGGACCATATCTGGCGCTGCTGGGGGCGAGCGGGACCATCGTAGGAATCGTCGCGGGGTTCGGGGAACTGGTCGGGTATGCACTCCGATTAGTTTCGGGCATTGTGGCGGACAAGACCGGGAAGTACTGGAGCATTACTGTTGTCGGCTATGCCATCAACATGATCGCGGTCCCTCTTTTGGCCCTGGCGGGACGTTGGGAACTCGCCGCCTTCTTCATCGTTGCCGAACGCTTGGGCAAAGCGATCCGGACGCCGGCCCGTGATGCGATGTTGTCGCATGCCACCGCAGAAATGGGACGAGGCTGGGGATTCGGCTTGCACGAAGCATTGGATCAAGTCGGGGCCATGCTCGGGCCGCTGATTGTCGCTACCGTGTTGTATTTCAACGGAAGCTATCAAGCCGGCTTTGCTGTGCTGGCGATCCCGGCCGTGCTCGCCTTAAGCGTGCTGATCGCCGCGCTCTATCAATACGCGCAAGGAAGAAGGAGTGCTGAGGAAGCCGCCGGTGAGCTATCCATGTGGTACGGTCATCTTCCCTTCTTCTGGAACTCGACGGCGGCGATGGACCGGACGTTCTGGGGATACGTAAGCACCCATGCTCGCAGTTAAGCAATGTCCGCGCCGAAGAAAGCGACGCGCTATTCCAACACTAAACGAAGAATGATCGGAAGTATCGTGGGTGGTTTCGAGTGACTTGCGGCAAGATAACGATCTTGTTCCTGATGGTCTTCGTCGCAGGATGTGCAACCGAATCGCGACGACCGGACACGCTCTTGCGTTCCGGGGCCATTGAACGACGGTGCGGGCCCGAGTCGGCCGTCCAGCAAACCGGCCTGCGCATGTCTTTAGCTCAGAAATCCTTTCAGGAGAAGACCGACTTCGACGCTGCTGATTTATCTGCTGGTCGTTTTTCCCTGCAAAGCCAAGACATCGCAGACACCATCGGTGCCAAGGATCTCCCCACACAGATAGCCGCCCTTGAGGCCGAAGCGTCGCGAAATGTGCCCGACTCTACCATCCGGCTCCTCCTGGTGCGACAGCAACTCTCGGACCGCATCTTGCTGGCACTGCTCGACGTGAAGAGTGCCGCAGCCGAGGCGAACTGTGAGGAAAAGCGAGCTGACCAGCTGGCAGATCAGCTGCAAGAAAAACGAGATGCCCGGGCAAGACGTCTTACCATCTTCGGTGTTCTTGGGGGCGGAGTGATTGGAATCCTCTCGGGCGGGTTGGCTGCGGCTGATCCCTCATCGATGGCTGGGGGCCTTGCAGCCATTGCGGCAGGTGTCGTGGCATCTGCATTCGGTGCTGCCGCGCTGTTCGATGACCCACGATATGAATTTCAGCATGGCCGGAATCTCTTGTGGGAGGTCTGGGAGGGGCCAGACCAGCCTTCGCTCTTTCCCGTCTCGGTGTGGCGATTTTTGAACCGGCCCTTGCGCGATGATGCAGCGCAGCGCTCGTTGCGTGAGACGCTGATCGCCCGCTGGCGCCAGGATGGCCGGCTTGGCGAAGCCGGCTCGGACAGCGAGCGGCGGCGCATGGCACTGTTTTTCGGCAGCGGCGGTTCCTATGGGATTGAGGATCTCCGGGTCCGTGCCGCGATGATGGATTTGCTCGAAGCCGAGGTGGATCTCATGAGCCACGATCTTGAGCGACTCATGCAAGAGACGCTGCTTCGCGAAGCCAACTGAGGATGGCTATATCTTGCAACGAATGGACAACAGGTCTCATCGGGTGGTTCTCCAGATTATTGACTCCAGCACGATCAGGTTCTGTAACAGGGTTGTCACCGATCTGTGTCATACTGACGTGGCGTGTCAGATCGGCACAGACTCATGGCCATCGTGGCGGCAACCCTGATGGAGAAATTGGGCAGATACCCGGGAGAGTAGGCAGTGAACGAGACGTGCCGGCTTTGCCGGCTGATGCGCAGAGTGCATGCTGTGCGAAACCGGTCATCAGTCTTGTGGAGGGATTCGGCTCGTAAATTGCTTATTGATTCATAGGCAGCAGCCGGATAATCTTTGGTACTAACGAGAGAGCTGAATAATATGGTGATGAATCGTCGAGGCTCTGTCTTCCTTCTGGTCGCGTGGTGTCTTCTGTCGGCCTGGCTGCTCTATGGCGGCCTTGAGCTGGCCGAGGAACTGAAACTAGTGGTTAAAAACCAGCCCTCTGCCCACGATCTTGATATGGAAGCGTTGTTGCAGCTTGCTTCCGGCCTTAAGCCTGATGTCCCCACGATTGAGAACCGGTCCGTTGTGTCCCGGACTCCAGAAGCCGTCGAATCCTCGCCGCTCATTCCCACACACACGATTTTTCGGGATGCCAACCGCACCGTGCAGGATCTCTCCTCTCTCCGCCTCCATCAATTCCTCTCGGTCTACCGCATTTGAGTTCTCGCCGGGCAGGTCGTCTTGCACAGCGGGCGACCTAACGCCTGAACCGCGCTCATTTCATTTGGATTTCGTGGGGAGTGTTCGCTCTCTCAAGGGATCTGATCCATCGGCCAACCCACGGTCATGAACAGTTCACTCCTTGGCGCGAGCACTCTCCTTATCGATTTGAAAGGGCTACGACTATGCGCACGCTCCATATTGTGCCTCTTGTACGGTACTTCGTCGTCATCGTCAGCTGTGCCCTCGTTGTTGCAAGCACCGTCGCGAACGCGGCGACTGAAGAAGAAATCGCGCAATATCGCAAAATCTGGAATCCCTTTTCCGCCGGCCCCCAGTTGGTCAGCTCGGCGGACCTCCAACCGAAGGGCCAATACTTTTTCCGCCCGTATGTCTACAGCGAAATCGGATACGGTCAGTTCGGCAACACATGGTCGAGCACCGCTCGCTCACTGCCTCAACGGCTCTCGGCCATCAATCCACAAGTTGAGTTTTCCTACGGCATCACAAACTCCGTCGAATTCGAGATGTACGTCTCGGAGGTGTCATGGTGGCAGTCCTCCGGAAACGGCCAGCCGGCGCAGAACGGACATGGGATGGGCGATACAACCATGTTTCTTAAGTACCGGGCATTTGTCCAGCGCGACGATACCTGGTGGCCGACGTTGACGAATGCCTTTTACGTAACGCTGCCTACCAGCGATTGGGCCGGCACGCCGTCCATTCCCGGCGGATTCGCACCCTTGGGACGGCTGCCCTCCACGCACTTCGGAGCACCAATGTTCACGGAATCCATTCTCTTCCGGAAGAACATCCGCCCCTTTCGGATTTCCGGTGGCGTCTTCTATTCCTATGGCCCGCCCAGCTCGAATAGTGGCGTGCCGCAATATTTCGGAGATATCTTTCAATACCGGCTGGCGTTCGAGCACTTCCTGGATGACACGAAGGGCTTCGCCTATGCCATCGAAGTGTTGGGGCTTCATGGGATGCCGTTCCGACTCGATGGACAAGCGGTGAATACGAAGCCGTCTTCCTTGGGTCTTGTGGGCGTACAACCCACGATCGAATACAAGTTCACCGATCAAATCGTGGCCTCGGCCGGTGTGCTCTTTACCGTCGCCGGCCAGAACGACATCGCGGCCATTTACCCCAACTTTTCGATTTACTTCTATTGGAGCAAGAGCGGCCGCGTGATCGCCCGGTAGCCGACTGACCTGCAAAATAACTCACTGATTGATTCAACCTGCTTGCGGTCCGAAGCCCGGAAGGGAACGGATATCGTCCATCAAGTCGAGTCTGGATTTCCCTTTGACTCGGGAGCATTTGGAAGGGCTAGAGTTTTCCTATTTACGTTGCTTACAATGCCGCACGCTGAACGAGGGGGCATGAGAATTCAAACGATTCGCGGGCGCATTGTCTTGGCCATCGTGTTGGTCGGCTGTATTCCGCTCCTGATCAGCCTTGTCTTGGCCTACGTCTCGGGCATGCGGTCCCTTCGGGATGTCATCGGCGGCAATCTGCAAGCCGTGGCAATCCAAGCCGCCGATCGAGTCACGATGTTGGTGCAGAGCGAGGTGCAGGGCGTTCGGCTGCTTGGCTCCGCGCCGCTCCGTGTGCGTCAACCGGTCGAGGCCGCCAATCGTTCCTATCCCACCGATCGCGAGAAAGCGCAGCTCCTTATCAATGAACGGATGCAGGTCTGGGAACAAGCTCCGGCCAGCGCAGCGCCCTTATTGAACGCGGAGCTCTCCCGCTTCCTCTTGGAAACAAAAGTCCGTGATGGCGATAAAGTCGTCGGCTTGTTGATTGCCGATCAATATGGGGCGCTGGTCGCAGCGAGTTCCGAGCCGGACCACTACTATTTCGGGAATGAGCCCTGGTGGAAAGCCATGCAAGCCGGCGGTGTGGATCAGGTCTATGTCAGCGGGCTCATTCCTGCCCAGGAGGGATCGTTCAGGACCTCCGAAGAAACGATCGATATCGCCGTGCCGATTCTCGATGACCGGCAACATGCCGTGATCGGGGCGGTGAAGGCGTCCTATCGATTCGACAGCCTCTTCGCGATGATCAACCAGATCCGGATCGGACAAACCGGCCATGCCATGTTGTTCGACGCGGCCGGCCATCCGCTCGTCTGTCCGATTCTGCCTCGTCAAGCGCATCGCATTCCGGCTCAACTCATGGCGATGATCGTGTCGTCAGATCCGGGCTGGGGCATTGCTGACGATGATGGACATGGCGGGACCGATACCGTCGTCGGCTATGCGCCCGTGCGCGGCCTGAAGCTGCCGGATAATTCGTGGCACGTGTTTGTCAGGCAGCAGCCGGTGGAGAGTTATGCGCCGATTCGTGACCAGCTGAGAAACCTGGCCGCCATTGGGCTCGTGATGTTGGGCCTGCTCTGGGCCATGGGCCGCTATGTCGCGGCCCGCATTGCCAAGCCCATCCAAACTCTCCGGGAAGGGGTGGAGGCCATCAGCCAAGGGACCTACGATCAGCCGCTCGACATTCGCACCGGTGATGAATTTGAAGAACTGGCGGTCGCGGTCCATCGGATGGCCGATCGACTGAAGGCGTCTCGGGTGGAACTCGAAGGGCTCAATGAGGATCTGGCCCGCCGCGTGGAAGAAAAGACGCAAGAGATCACCAAGCACATGCAGAGCTTGGAACTGGCCGAGCGTCTGGCGACGCTCGGGAAAGTCGCCAGCGGCATTGCCCATGAAATCAACAACCCGTTGGGGATCATCCTGAACCGCATCGAGTGCATGGAAGCCGAGTCGGGTTATCTCGACCTGCCGGAGGAGATGCGCCGCGATCTGGTGGCGATTCGGTCGCAAGCGGACCGGATCTCTCGCGTCACGAAAAGCATGCTGGCCTTGTCTCGCGGCGCGGCCACGACGTTGAAGCCCATCGATCTCAATACCGTGATACAGTCATGTGTTGAGTCGTCGAAGCACCGGGCCGCGGCCAAAGGAGTCGAGCTGGATGTCCATTTGGGGGCGGATGTGCCGCCCATCATGGGTGATCGCGATCGCCTGGAAACCGTCATTCTGAACCTGATCAATAACGCAGTGGATGCCGCGGAAGAGGGCGATCAGCCCGGGCGGGTGACGGTGCGGTCGGGAAAGGATTTCAGCAATGACGATCCGATGGCGGTGATCACAGTCGATGACACCGGACCCGGGATTCCGGAGGAGATTCTCGGCCGAATTTTCGATCCGTTTTTCACGACGAAGGAGGAAGGACACGGGACCGGCATGGGATTGTTCCTGAGCTATGGAATCGTGGCGGACCACCGCGGTCGCCTGGAAATCAAGAACGGACAGCGGGGGGCGCAGGCCTCGGTGTCTCTTCCTGCCCTTTCGTCAGCGCCGGAGGACAACAGGAGGTCCGATGGGGACAGGCAAGATATTGATCGTCGACGATGAAGCCGACGCGTTGGAGAACTGCCGGCGCATCCTCAGCCGGCTCGGCCACGAGTGTGCGACGGAAAGCGATCCGCTCCGCGCGGTGGCGCGCATTGAGTCCGAACACCCCGATCTCATCCTGACCGATCTGCGCATGCCGGGGCTGGACGGCATCGGCCTGCTGGCCCACGCGAAGCAGGTGGATCCCCATATCAAAGTGGTCCTCCTCACCGCCTATGCGACCGTGCAAACCGCCGTCGAATGTCTTCGGCAGGGCGCGCTGGACTATGTGTTGAAGCCCTACACCAGCAAGGAGCTGGAGGACGTCACCCGCCGGGCCTTCGATGAAGACGTCCGACAGTCCTCCGAGGGGATCGAGGAATCAGGCGGTGCAGCTCCCTCTTCCGCCATCGATCTCATCGTGGGGCGCAGCCGCGCCATAATGGAGGTCAAGGATCTCATTAAGAAAGTCGCGCGCACCGATGCGAATATTTTGATCTACGGGGAAAGCGGGACGGGAAAGGAAATGGTGGCCCGTGCAATCCATGAGCAAAGCGAGCGGGCCGCGCAGGCGTTCGTGCCGGTGGACTGTGTGGCGTTGCCCGACGCCTTGCTCGAATCGGAATTGTTCGGACATGAAAAAGGCTCGTTTACCGGCGCGCATGCGGCGAAGGAAGGCTTATTCGAGGCGGCCGACCATGGCACGGTCTTCTTGGACGAAGTCAGCGGAATGAGCCAGGTGTTGCAATCGCGATTGTTGCGGGTGCTGCAAGAGCGCCATGTGCGCAGGGTGGGCGGCACCCGTTACACGGACATCGACGTCCGGGTGATCGCCGCTTCAAACCGTGACCTTGAAGAGTTGAGTCGAAAAGGCGGATTCCGGGAAGATCTGTACTATCGCTTGAACGTCATCCCGATTGTCCTTCCGCCGTTGCGTGAGCGCGAAGACGATGTGATGTTGTTGGCCGACACATTTTTACGGCGGTTCATGAGCCGCGCCAAGACCGCCGGCGCGCCTCAGTTCAACGCGGAAGCGCGCACGCTGCTGAAGGCCTATGGCTGGCCCGGCAATGTGCGTGAACTGCAAAATGTGATTGAACGAGTCTGTGCCCTGGCAGACGGTCCCGTCATTTGCGCCGGGCATCTGCCTGAGCATGTCCGGGCCGCGGGCGGGGATCAGTCGTGTGCTCAGGAAGGAGCGTCCTACAAAGAAGCGAAGCAAGAAACGGTGCGCTCGTTCGAACGAACCTTCCTGCTGGATTTACTCAAGCGGCATGATTGGCATATGGGCAACGCGGCGAAGGAAGCCGGCGTCGATCGGAAGACGATCGAGCGGATGGTGAAGCGCCACGGTCTGCGCGAGCCTCAGTAAGTTTCCGGCGCCATCTGGGCCTGCGGCTGCATCCTCTGTCGTGGCCGACACCGCCGCCTCGGCATCCTAATTGCTATCTAAATCCGCTCACCGGGTAGGACCGGCCTGGTGTCTGGGTGGTCTTGGCGCGCGCGATGTCTCACGACAAAATCCTCATTGTGGACGATGAGCCGGAGGCCCTGGAGAACTGCCGTCGGATCTTGGCGGGCCCGCAGTACGAGTGCCTGATCGAGCCCGACCCGCAGCGCGCGCTCGACGCCATCGAACGGGAACATCCCAAGGTGCTGGTGACCGATCTTCGGATGCCGGGCCTCGACGGGATCGAGTTGCTGAAGGCGGCCAAGCGAATTGATCCGGCCATCAAAGTCGTTCTGTTGACTGCCTACGCATCGATTCAAACGGCGGTGGCCTCCATGCGGCACGGGGCGTTCGATTATCTCGCCAAACCGTTTACGGGCAAGGAACTGCGCAGCGTCATCCGACGCGCGCTCGGGGAAAAATCGGGGGACACGGTCACGCCAGAGCCTCGCCCGCCGCGGCGATCGTCCCTGACGCGAGAGACGTCGGATGCCGAACCGGCGTTGTCGGGGCAGAGTTCGATGATCCGAGCGGTGCGCGCCGTGATCGAGCGGGTGGCGGACACCGAAGCCAACGTACTGCTCTTCGGTGAAAGCGGCACCGGCAAAGAATCCATCGCCCGTGTCATCCATGCCGGGAGTCCGCGCCGCGCCCAGCGCTTCGTGCCGGTCGATTGTCTGGCCTCCGACGAGGCGCTGGTGGAAGCGGAACTGTTCGGCGCCGATCCGTCGCAGTCGCGCGGGGGAAGCGGCGTCCTGAGGGGGCTGCTGGAATCCGCGCATGGGGGCACCTTGTACTTGGACGAAGTGGGAGGGCTGAGCCTCCGTCTCCAAGCGAAAGTCCTACGGGTGTTGAAGGAACGGCGGTGGCGCCGCGCGAACGGCGCGGGCTTTTACCACCTCGATACCCGCGTGGTCGCCGCTTCGACGCAGGATCTTCTTCGCGCCTGTCGTGTGGGGGACTTTCGCGACGATCTCTATCAGTATGTGAGCGTCGTGCCGATCGAGATTCCGCCGCTCCGCCGACGCCGGGAGGATATCGGACTCCTGACGCGCCTGTACCTCGAACCCTTCTTGCTGCGCAAACACCGCCGACTGCCGACCTCCTTCGGATTCACGCCGGACGCGCTGGAGAAATTGTGCCGCTATACCTGGCCGGGTAATATGCAGGAACTCCAGCTGGTGGTGGAGCGCGCCGCCGTGTTGGCCGATGGGCCGATCATCGATAGCTCCGTTCTTCCCGATCACATTCAACCTTTGTAACCGCGCGTTTGCCGGCTCCGCGTAGTCTTGCGCAGTGCCGCGTTGTTCCACCCTGCCACATTCGAGCATCGTGCTGTTTAAAACTATAGACAGATCGATCCTGTTGATTTGTTTCATCATGGCCCGATTCTTCTTCCGGCGATGGGACCGCTGAATCCCATCGCGCCCGGAGAACTCCGCACGACCGGCTCGATCATGAACAAGGAAAAGGAAGTATCCATATTGGGGATTCTGCGCGCGAGAACTAGGGGGCACTGATATTGCCATAGGAGAAACCGCTGGTGAAGGAACGGGTATTTGGACCGGCCTCCGAAGACCGGCATCTCGAGGAGATGCACCTTCACCGGCTTTAACAGGCCGTTGAAAAAGTCCGCCGCCGGCGAGAAACGGCATCCGCAGAGAGCAGTGGACGATAGAGAGAAGGTCAAAGTCAATCTCAGCCCGCCGCCCACAACCAGGGCGGCGGCGGAAAAAGGAGGCCATCGTATGAGAGAGAGATCCGGTTTGAAGAGGCGCCGCATGCGCGGCGTCGCGGCAGGGTTGCCGGCAGCGCTGCTCGCGAGCAGCCTGCTGACAACGCCGTTGGGGCTGGCCGCAGACCAGCACAGCCACCACGGCGACGCGGGGGCGGAGTCGGCGGAGAAGGTCATTTATCGCGAAGGCGGATCGGTGCTGCATGACCGCATGATGGAGGAGGTGAAACGGCAGCAGGAGTTCATCGGTCAGAAAGGCGGCTACAGCACCGGCGCCAACAGCCACATGTTGCAGCAGGGCGTGCTCTTGGTGGCGGAGGACCCGACTAAAGTCGCCGTGGCCAATGGACAGCGGTGCCCGGCGAACGCGCCGGTCAAGGAGTATCACGTTTCGGCGATCAACATCGAAATCACGCTGAGCCGGTTCCTCGATTATTTCCCCGGCTACATGTACGTGCTGACGGAGAACGTCGAGAAGGCCCGCGGCGAAGAAGCCGCGAACAAGGCGGCGCGGGATAAGGAGAATGATCCGGGCGCCGTGTCGAACGGGTTGCAGGGCGACATCATTCAGCCGCTCGTGATCCGGGCCAATCAGGGCGATTGTCTCAAGATGACGCTGCACAACGACATCGCCGAAGAAGCGACCAATCTGATCATCAACGGCTCGTCGATGGTCGTGGCGTCAACCGGGAAGCCGGCCACGCCGTCGAATCCGGACGCGACCGTCGCATCCGGCAAGCAGCAGAGTTTTGAATGGTATATCAAGCCCGACACCCAGGAAGGCGCGCGGTTCTTCCGATCGCACGCCTCGCGCGACCAGTTCAACCAGGGCTTGATCGGCATGCTCGTCGTGGAGCCGCGCGGCTCGCGCTACTTGAGCCCCTTCGACGGCAAGCCGATGCCGAGCGGCTGGGAAGCGATGATCGAAGATCCGAACGGAGCGGACTTCCGCGAGTTCGCGATTTTCTATCATGAGGCCGGCGACGAAGCGTTCCGCCTCTTGAACAAGAAAGGCGAAATGCTGCCGCAGCGCGATCCCCACACGGATTCCTACCGTCCCGGCGCGCGATTGCTGAACTATCGCAGCGAGCCGCACGGGACGCGCATCGAACTCCAAGCCCACATGGGCTTCTACGGCGACGAGTCGATGGCCTACGGGTCCTATACGTTCGGCGATCCGGCGACGACGATTCCACGATCCTACCTCGGCGATCCGGCCAAGTTCCGGATGGCGGGCGGATCGGAAATCGTCCACTCGCACCATCTGCACGGCGGGTCTATCCGCTGGGCGCGCCAGCCGGGCAACAGCAATCTCGACTTCGCGGCCTCCAGCAACGGGCCTGTGAAGTTCCCGCTCATCAGCGACAACTCGGACCGTCTCGACGTGCAGTCCATCGGTCCGACGGAAATCTACGATCAGGTGATCGAAGGCGGCTCGGGCGGTTTGCAGGCCTTGGCCGGCGAGTTCGTGTTCCATTGCCACATCCCGCAGCATTATGTGACGGGCATGTGGGGATTCTGGCGCGTGTACAACACGCTGCAGGCGCCGGGCTTTCAGACCGACGTGATGAAGCCGCTGGTGGAATTGCCGGACCGCGTCGGCCGCATGAAGGCGGGCCTGGCAAGCGACAAGCTGGTCGGGACGACGGTCGATTGGTACGGCGGCAAGAAGTTTGAAATCACCAAGGACAAGACGGATTGGAAAGCGAATCCGGTCAAGGTGTCGATCAAGGATTGGGTGGAAATGCAGTTGCCGCCGCAAGGCAAACCGGGCCACAAGAACACGGAAAAGGAACAGACCCTGGCATACGATTCAACGGTGAACGACTGGTCGTGGGACGGCAACAAAGCGCTCAGCGAACCTGAGACGTCGTATGAATGGGTGAACTACAAATCGACCACGCCGGGCAAGCGGCAGGACATCCTGTTCGACCCGCGCAGCGGGAAATTGTCCTGGCCGTGGCTGCGACCGCATCTCGGACGACGCGTGCCGTTCTCGCCGAGCCACAGCGGCGCGCCCTGGTTGGAACCGATCCATCGCCGCGACGACGGCAGCAATTCGACCGAGCCGGCGAAACCGGGCGAAAACGGGCCGTGGAGCCTCTGTCCGGAAGGGGCGCCGATCAAGAAGTTCAACATCCATGCGATCACGTTGCCGATCACGTTGAAGAAGGCGACGGCCAAGACGCCGGCCATCGTGGACCCGCAGGGATTGCTCTATGTGCTGCACGAGGAGGAAGCGGAAGTCCGCAAGAATTCCGCGAAGCAGTTTCCACTCGTGATTCGCGGCAACGTGCAGGACTGCATCGACGTGGTCTACAAGAGCGAGCTGAAAGACGATGAGCGGCAAGGGTTCTCCAGCAAGACGAACCTGCATCCGCACATGTTCCAGTTCGACACGCAGGCCTCCGACGGCCCGATCATCGGCTTCTCGTACGAGATGTCGCTCCGTCCGTTCACGATCCTGAAGGACGAGCATCCGAGCAAGGGGATGCCGGTGCCGATGAACACGACCATCGAGGCGGATGCCGCGAAGGGCTCCACCAGCATCAAGGTGAAGGATGCCTCGCGGTTCCATGTCAAGACCGAACTGGGCGTGGGCATGGATGAAGTGGACGGATTTGAATCCGCCCGCATCAGCAAGATCGACGGCAACACGATTACCTTCGAACGGCCGCTGAGGCACGACCACAAGAAGGGCGAGATCGCGTCCGTCGAATGGATCCGGGAGCGCTGGTACGTGGACGCCGATTTCGGCACCACGTTCTGGCACGACCATGTGTTCGGATTGGACGGCTGGGGCCACGGATTCTATTCCACCTTCATCGCCGAACCGCCGCGATCGACCTACCACGATCCGGTGACCGGCAAGGAATTGCGCAGCGGGCCGGTGGCCGACATTCACACCACCGAGCCGGTGTCTGCGCACATCCGGGGCTCGTTCCGTGAAATCGTGACGCAGGTCATGGATTCCAATCCCCGGACGTCGGAATTGATCACGGCCGACAATCCGCAAGCGAAGGTCGGCGCGATCTCCGTGGACGGCACCCCGTCCGCGGTCTATCCGGCCAAGCTCAACCTGTCGCCGATGAAGTTCTTGAACGGCGGCGAAGCGACCACCGGAGGCGGCTACAACATGCGCGTGGAGCCGCTGTCGGTGCGGTTGGCGAACAATCCCGATCCGTCGCAGATCTTCAGCAGCCGGATCCACGGCGATCCCGAGACCCCGATGTTGCGGGCGTATCTGGGCGATCCTGTGGTCGTCCGGCTGATCGAAGGCTCGGCCAACGAAGTGCATAGCTGGCACATCAGCGGGCACTGGTTCCCGATGGAGCGGTACAGCAAGAACTCCATCCCCCGGAGCACGCTGCATGTGGTGATCGGCGAGCGGTACGACGCGGCCATTCCGGCCGCCGGCGGGCCGCAGCAAATGGCGGGCGACTACATGTACTACAGCGGTCGCGCGTCGCATTTCGCGGAAGGCAGCTGGGGTCTCTTCCGGGTCTTGGATAAAGCGGATGCCACCTTGCAGCCGCTGCCGGGCCGGAGCGAGATTCCGCAGCCGGCCAAGTCCGTCTGCCCGGCCGACGCGCCGGTGAAGACCTTCAACGTCGCCGCCATCGACAAGGCGATCCGCTACAACAAGGGAACGCCCGGGGTGATGGAGGTGGACTTGGAGCGTAAGATGGTGCTGGGCAACGAGACCGGCAAGATGTACGTGCTCGAAGGCGAGAAGACGAAAGTCGCCTCGGGCAGTCTCGAACCGAGCCCGTTGACCTTGCACGTGAACGTCGGTGATTGCATCAAGGTCAATCTGAAGAACGAGATGGCCAAGGAGCGCGCCGGATTCCACGTGGATAACCTGGCGTACGATCCTAAAGAGTCCATGGGCATCAACGCCGGCAACAATCCGGGCGACCAGACGGTCGCGCCGGGCCAGAGCCGGACGTACACGTACTACGCCCATCCGGAGTTCGGCGAGAACGCGGCCCTGATTCAGGACTGGGGCAACGTGATCGAGAATCCGCGGAACGGGCTCTTCGGCGCCATCGTGATCGGCCCGAAGGGATCGCAATACCGGGATCCGGCGACCGGCGAGGATCTCGCCCAGAAGAGCTCCTGGCGTGCCGACGTGCTGGTGGATCGCAGCGTGCCGGGGAACGAGACACGGCAAAACTATCGTTCCTTTGCGCTGCTCTTCCAGGATGAAGACAACATCATCGGCACGAGCTTCATGCCGTACATCCAAAAGGTGGCCGGCGTGACGGCGGTCAACTATCGGTCGGAGCCGACCGATTACCGGACAGAGAAGGGCTGTGCCTACAGCGAAGTGTTTGCCTGCGTGAAGACGGGCGACCAGCCGGTGACGCCGACCATCGCGGCGCACGTCGGCGACCCGGTCGTGATTCACGTGCTGGGCGCCTTCAGCGAACAGGTGCAGTTGTTCAGCGTGTCGGGCCACGAATGGAAGCATGAGCCCTACATGAGCGGCGCCGATCTCGTCAGCACGATGGAGTTCGGAGGGGCCGAGATCATCAATGCCTGGCTGCACGGCGGCGCCGGAGGTCCGAACGGGATTCCCGGCGATTATCTGTGGCTCAACCAGAGGCCCGGTTATCTGGATGCCGGACAATGGGGAACCTTGAAGGTCCTGGACCGCGACAGCCGCGCGATCCTGCCGTTGAACGGACAGGCGCCGGCCACGCAGCAGGCCGAACAGCAGGCTCCAGCGCAGTCCATGCCGGTGTCCATGAAGGCCAAATAGGCGTTCATCGGAAACCATAGGCGAGAGCGGGGGAATCCGGTCGTCACTCTCCGGGTTCCCCCGTTTTTCTTCTCAGCAAGGGTTCCCGAGTCTTGAAGCCGATGCGAGCGGTGGAGTACAACCGGCGTATGGGAATCAGACGGCGTCTTATTCGGGCTTGCGTGAACGGCGTAGCGGCGGCCGCATTCCTGGCCGCTGCGGTCGAGCCTTCGGCGGCTCGCGACTTCTCCGCGGAGCGCATCGTCAAGAGCGGCAAGGCGATCGTGACGGCACACGTCAACGCGAAGGACGATCGGTGGCGGTTCGAATTTGCGCAGCCGCAGCGGGGGGCCAGCGTCATCATCGTGCGGGCGGACCGCGAGATGGCGTGGCTGGTGTTGTCCAAGCGGCGTCAATATCTGGAGGTGCCGATCGCCCAGGAGCATCGGTTGGCGGTCCATGAGAAGATGGAGGGGGAAGAGTCCAGAGAGTTTGTCGGGGACGAGACCCTGAACGGGTACCCGACAGAACTCTTTGAGGTCACCGTGACGGAGAACGGCCAACTGCGGCGCTATTATCGCTGGCTCACGAAGGTCGAGCGGTTTCCCGTCAAGACGGTCAGTAAGGAGGGCAGCTGGTCGGAGGAATACCGGCATCTCATCTTTACCGAGCAGTCGCCGTTTCTCTTCGAGCTGCCGCAACGGTTGGATCGGGCGAATCCGCCGAACCAGCGCAATTAGTCATCAAGGAGGCCAAGGCATGAAAAAGTCGGGCATGTTCATGGGGCTGTGTTTCAGCGCGCTCATACCGGCACAGGCGGCGATAGCCGCTGACGCCGCCGCGACGGCGTACGAAACCGCCGTCGTGACGGACGGGGCGACGGTGCGGGGCACGGTGTCGTTCAAGGGCGCGGCGCCGGATCCAAAAGAATTCGAGTTGCGCCGCTATCCTGACCGCACGTTCTGCGGCGCGCTCTCCAACGGCGACGGGTATCGGCTCTTCAAGGAAGTCAATGTCGGCTCGGACGGCGGCCTCAAGGACGTGGTGATCGTGGTGGAAGGCGTGCAGAAGGGCAAGCCGTTCGCCGCGGCCGATGCCCAGGTCGAAGCCAATGTCTGTCAGTTTTTGCCGTACGTCACCGTGGTGGGCGACAGGCGGCAATTGACCGTCACCAATCGAGATCCCGTGTCGCACGACATCCAAGGCTATGCGTACGATCAGGCAGGCGTGGATATCGTCCTCCATCGGTCGTCGTTGAAAGCGACCGGCACCACGGACACGTTGAATCTGGTCAAGGGACGCAAAGTGTTCACCATGCAGTGCGGCATGCATCCCTACATGCAGAACTGGGGCTATGCGATCGACAACCCCTATTACGCCGTGACTGATTTGGACGGCGCCTTCGCGATCGGCGACCTGCCGCCCGGCACCTACTGGATCAAAGCCTGGCATCCGACGTTGGGCGTCCAAGAGCGGGAGGTGACGGTGAAGCCGAACGACACCGTCACGCTTGAGTGGCAGTTCGACGCGAAGCGAGCCGTCGAGTGACGAAACGTCTCCACCTTGTCTGTCTCGCGGTCGTTCTTGTCTGGCTGTCGGCCGGTACGCGTGCCGCGCAGCCGGAGGATGCAGTTTCGCCGGGACGGGTTGAAGCGGTCCTGGCGAACGAGCATCGTAAGGATCTCGAGGCTATTAAGAAGGAGTTCGCCGAGGCGGGTCTTACGAACCTCCATGTGCAATTCATGAAGGCGGGCAAACCGCCGACCAACATCGGATTTGGTCCATCGGTCACGGCGGAGCGGGCCCGCGCCGCCATTCGGATGGCCAAGAAGTACAACCGGGAGGTCACGATCCTGTTGCCGGAGCGGCTCTTTCCGGATCATTATGTGGCGATCGCGTCCTCCAGCTTCGACGACACCATGGAGTATCCGGTCACGGCGGAGCAACTGAACGAACTGGAAAATCCCGCGCTCACGACGGAGCAATTCCATGAGTTGTACCGTCGGCTTACGCCGGCCGATCGGCCGCCTGCGCAGAAAGGTCGGGTGTTCTGATGAGGAAGCAGATATGCGTGGTCCTCTTGCTGGCGATCGGCATCGGCGCGGCGTCGGTCCTGGCCGGGCCGCCTCAGGCGATTCAAGAGCACGGGAAGGCGATGCTGCGCGACGCCGAAGAGATGGTCATGCACGGAGGCATGGGGGATGGAAAAGCCATTCTGCACCATTGCGCCGAAGTGGCCAAACATGCGACGGCGATTCTCGGCGCCTTGCCCAAGGGCGATGAGCAGGGCCAGGCGGCGGCGCCGCACCTTCAAGACGTCATCACCCACTGCAAGCGGGTGGCCGACATGGGCGACAAGGTCGACCCCGGCGCCAGCTTGAACCCCGCCACCAAAGCCCGTGCCGCGGCGAGAGAGGCCATGAAGCATTTGTCGGCCA
>CAYNLM010000008.1:0-45255 GCA_964398045.1 uncultured Nitrospira sp.
ACGTTCGATCCCAAATCCCACCACATCGTCTCCAATGCCTCCTGCACGACCAACTGTCTGGCTCCGGTCGCGAAAGTGCTGCTCGAGAATTTTGGGATCAAACACGGAGTCATGACGACGATTCATTCCTATACGAACGATCAACAACTGTTGGACCTTCCGCACAAAGATCTTCGGCGCGCCCGCGCAGCCGCCATGTCCATGATTCCGACCAGCACCGGCGCGGCGAAGGCGTTACACCTCGTGATCCCGCAACTCAAAGGCAAGCTGGACGGGCTTGCGATCCGCGTCCCCACTCCCAACGTGTCGTTGGTCGACCTCACGGTCGAGACGGAAAAAGACTGTGATGTCGCCGGCGTCAATGCGGCCTTTAAGAAAGCCGCGGAGGGTCCGCTCAAAGGGATCCTCCAGTACTCCGAAGATCCCATCGTGTCCATCGATCAGAAAGGCGACGATCACTCCGCGACCGTCGATGCGCCCCTGACCAACGTCGTGGACAAGCGGATGGTCAAAGTCACTGCCTGGTACGACAACGAGTGGGGGTATTCCTGTCGAGTGCGCGACCTCATCAAGCTGCTGGCGAAGAAAGCTGCGGGACAGTGAGCCTCCTGCGCCACTCCGCATGAATCGATGTCGCTCGTCGCCGGTCGGTCGGCATCCTGTGAAGGAGCGTCCATGAACTTGCGCAAGAAAACCATCGACGATGTGCCACTCCGTGGCAAGCGCGTGATCATCCGCGCCGATTTCAACGTCCCGCTCGACGAGTCCCTCCAAATTACCGACGATACGCGCATCCGCTCCACGCTGCCGACCATCAACCGCGTCGTGGACGAAGGGGCCAAAGTCATTCTCTGCTCTCACCTGGGCCGGCCGAAAGGCGCCTTCGACGCCAGGTACAGCCTTGCGCCGGTGGCGAAGCGGCTGGGACGCCTCCTGGGGAAGGAAGTCATCTTCGCCCCCGATTGCATCGGCCCGGCCGTCGAAAAGCTGGTCGCCAAGATGAACCCCGGCGATGTCATGCTGCTGGAAAATCTCCGGTTCCATCCGGGCGAGGAGAAAAACGACGACGCCTTCTCAAAGGCCCTCGCCTCACTCGGCGATGTGTTTATCAACGATGCGTTCGGCGCGGCCCATCGCGCGCATGCCTCGACCGTCGGCATTACCAAATTCATCAAGGATGCGGCTGCCGGCGCACTCCTCAAAAAAGAAATCGAGTACCTCGAAGGTGCCGTGGAAAATCCTGTCCGACCGTTTGTGGCGGTCCTGGGCGGGGCGAAAGTCTCCGGGAAAATCGGCGTGATTGAAAACCTCGGCAAGCGCGTCGACAAAGTCATCATCGGGGGCGGCATGGCCTTCACCTTTCTCAAGGCCAAGGGTCTGGAGATCGGCAACTCCCTGGTCGAGACAGACATGTTGGACTTCGCCAGGGGGATCGAAGAACATGCCCTTTCACGAGGGGTGAAATTCTACCTGCCCGTCGATTGCGTGGTGGCGGCAAGCCGCGAGCCCGGCGCGGAAACCAAGATTGTGCCCGTCCAAGAAATTCCCAAAGGCTGGTACGGCCTGGATATCGGTCCGGCCTCCACGAAGTTGTTCAGCGAGGCATTGCAGGATGCGAAAACCATTCTCTGGAACGGACCGATGGGGATGTTCGAAGTGGATGCGTTTGCGCGCGGCACGCTGTCTGTGGCCCATGCCGTCGCGAATGCCTATGCGCTCACGATCGTCGGCGGTGGCGAAACGGCGCTCGCCGTCCATCGGGCGGGAGAATCGGATAGTATCTCCTTCATTTCGACGGGCGGTGGAGCCGCCTTGGAATTACTCGAAGGCAAACAGCTTCCCGGCCTCGCCGCGCTGCCCGATCGCGCCGCATAGCTGTCCTCCTCCACGCGAGACCGGGCGAAAGACACCGTGCGTAAAATCCTCATCGTCGGCAATTGGAAGATGAACAAGACCGCGTCGGAGGCGTCCGCCTTCGTTCGCGAGTTGACCAAGAAGCTGCCTGCCGTCTCCTCCATCGATCTGGTCATCGCTCCGCCGTTCACGGCTCTGGAAGCGGTCCGCATTGCGCTGGGGTCCTCGTCGCATATGCAACTCGGAGCGCAAAATCTGTTCTGGGAAGATCAGGGAGCCTATACCGGAGAAATCTCGGCCCCGATGCTGCGCGATCTCGGCTGCCGCTATGTCATTCTCGGACACTCGGAGCGGCGCAGCCTGTTCGGCGAGCAGGATGGCGGGATTCATAAGAAGATCCGCGCCGCTTTAAGACACGAACTCCGACCTATTCTGTGCGTCGGTGAGTCGTTGGCCCAGCGGGAAAGTGGTAAGACAGGCGAAGTGCTCACCCAGCAACTGAAAGGCGGCCTGGCAAAACTGCCGCCCCAAGATATGGCCGCCGTCTCGATTGCCTATGAACCTGTCTGGGCCATAGGGACAGGACGGGCGGCGACGCCCGACCAAGCCGGCGCCGCCCACCGCACTATTCGGAATTTCCTGACAGCCACATGGTCACCTGCGATTGCCGACAGCACGAGAATTCTCTATGGCGGCAGCGTGACATCCCAGAACATCGAACCATTTTTGAAGTCGGATCACATTGACGGCGCATTGATCGGCGGGGCTTGTCTCCAGATCGACTCCTTTGCTACAATCGCCGCCATTGCTGAATCGATTGGAGTGAACTGCTGATGCTGTATACCTTGGTCGTTATCCTGCACGTGTTCGTCTGCTTCTTGATGATCGGAGCAATTCTGCTTCAATCAGGAAAGGGAGCAGAAATCGGAGCGGCCTTCGGCGGATCCAGTCAGACCGTCTTCGGCAGCCGCGGCCCGGCCAACTTTTTGAGCAAGTTCACCGTCATCGTTGCGGCCGTCTTCATGTTGACCTCGTTCAGCCTCGCCATCCTGGCCAAGGAACGGAACTTCTCCTCAACCGTCATCGACCTCAAGCAGAAGAGCGCGCCCGCGGCGCCAGCCCCACCGGCTCAACCGTCGACGGAATCGCACCCATCAGGCGATGCTCCGGCCGGCCACTGAGCCGCCGCTCCACTATCCCGATCGTGTGAGATTGAGTCGGCTAAATGCGGGTCAGCCAGGCCTCGTGCGCCGGATCTTCTCCATGCACGATCGAAAAAAAAGCCTTTTGAAGGGCGTGCGTCACGGGCCCTGGTTTGCCGGTTCCGATACGTCGATTATCGATTTCCCGGACCGGGGTCAACTCGGCGGCCGTTCCAGTCACGAACACTTCATCGGCCACATACATTTCATCACGCGTGAACCGCTCTTCAACCACCACGATGTTGCGCTCGCGGGCTAATTCGATCACGGAGTTCCTGGTGATGCCTTCGAGGATCGACGTCAGCGGCGTGGTCTTGAGCACTCCACGACGCACGATGAAGATATTCTCACCTGTCCCTTCCGACACATAGCCTTCGGGATCGAGGAGGATTGCTTCGTCATATCCGTCCGCCTTGGCTTCCCGCTTGGCGAAGATCGAGTTCACATAGTAGCCGGAAATTTTTCCCCTGGTCATAGAAACGTTCACGTGATGCCTTGTAAATGACGACACGCGCGCGCGTATCCCGTTGGCCAGAGCATCGTCACCGAGATAGGCGCCCCACTTCCAGGCCGCGATCGCGACCCGGATCGGATTGTCGCCGGGATGCACGCCCATGGCACCGTAGCCAATGTACACCAGGGGTCGGATATAACAGGCGTCGAGCCGATTGACCCGGACAGTGTCGACAATGGCATCCGCGATGTGCTTCCGGTCATACGGCATCTCCATCATGCCGATATGGGCCGACTCGAAGAGACGCTCGACGTGCTCCCGAAGGCGGAAAATCGCGGAGCCGGACTTGCCTTTGTAACAGCGAATACCCTCAAACGCGGCCAAGCCGTAATGCAGCGAGTGGGTCAGGATATGAACATTGGCATCGCCCCAGGCGACAAATTTGCCGTCCATCCAAATTTTGTCGACCGGTTCCAGCATTGCAGACCACCTCTCTGTACAGAACCCACAGGCCTCAAATATTTTTTGAACTATAACGTGAGGGTGGAGGAGGGTCAAGCAACGAGTCGGCGGGATGCCACACCCAGCGTGAAGCAGAGAGATGAGGGTTAGGAAGATGCGCAGTAGGCTCGCAGACGGGAACTTAAGAAATGTCCAACCCGCTCTTCACCGTTCGGACTCATGGTCACGACTTTAGCGCCGAACAGCAAACCGCGCACCCATCTGACGACCACTCGCTGAATTTCCACCGGCTCATCCTTGTCGGGAAGCGACAGCCGCACGACAAGCTCCATTCCCGGGACGACCTGATGATCGCCAAGCACCCGGAAACCGTTGCGAGACAGGTTCATCACCGTCCCCTTCCCGAGAAATTCCCCACCCATGTAATACAATAGACACCGGACGGGAATACGATGGTACGTGCGGATCACAAACTTACTCGCCGTGGGCATCGGTCGAACCTCTTTTGAATATCATGAGAGAACGGCTACCTGACTCATTTCGCCGGCTGCGGGCCTAGAATACGTGCATTCAATGTTTCCTCCTAGCCCTCGAAAGAGGGGGACTTCGAGCTTTTTCCCACCTGGTCTGCTCAGTCCGATCATCCTGGATTTCACCGGCTCTCTTGACACCCCTCGAACCCGCATGTTAAATGAGCCGTTCCGCTGTGGAGGAGATACACATGTACGCGATCATCGAGACAGGTGGAAAACAGTATCGGGTCGAGAACGGCTCGACCATTCAGGTGGAAAGCTTGCCCGGCGACGTTGGGTCGACGGTCGAATTGGACCACGTGCGGCTCATTCATGGGGATGCCGGCCTTGTCGTGGGACAGCCTCTCGTGACAGGCGCCAAGGTCACGGCTGAAATCGTCCGCCATGGACGCACCAGATCAATCACCGTCTTCAAGAAGAAACGCCGCAAGAACTACCGCCGAACGCGCGGCCATCGTCAGGGCTTCACGAAGCTCCGCGTGACCGGCATTGCAACGGCATAGCAGGAAGAAGGACTTACCATGGCAACAAACAAAGGCGGCGGATCGTCACGAAACGGGCGGGACAGTAACCCACAATATTTGGGCGTGAAGGCCTATGGCGGAGAAACCGTGAAAGCCGGCAGTATTATCGTTCGGCAGCGCGGCACGAAATTCTTGCCCGGGTTCAATGTGGATCTCGTCAGAGATCATACCTTGTTCGCCCGCGTGACCGGCGTGGTGAAGTTTGAGGGTGGGCAAGCGAGAAGAAAAGTCAGCGTGTATCCTGCCCCTGCCAAATCCTGATCCTCGTTCATTCGGCTTTCGTTCCAAGCCATAACCCGGCATATTTCTACCCTCCCTCTCCGGAGGGTGGGTAGGATATACTGCATCGACGTAAACCCGTTGATCGCACTCCAAGTTCATTTAAGAGCATGACGTGTTTGTCGACGAAGTACGCATCACGGTGAAGGCCGGCCGAGGGGGAGACGGCATCTGCAGTTTCCGGCGCGAGATGTTCGTGCCGCGCGGCGGCCCGGATGGAGGAGACGGTGGAAACGGAGGCGATGTCGTATTCGCCGCGTCACACCGACTCACGACCCTGCTCGACCTGCGCTATCAGAAACATTATGAAGCGGAAGACGGCCGGCATGGCGGCGGATCCAACTGCACCGGGCGAACAGGGAAAGATGTGATCGTCACCCTGCCCGTGGGCACCGTCGTCTACGATGACACGACCGGAGAGGTGCTTGCCGATCTCGTGGCCGACGGCGAAACAGCCGTCATTGCTCACGGAGGCCGCGGCGGGCGAGGCAACAGCCACTTCGCGACCTCGACCAATCGGGTCCCCACTCGATTCGAGCATGGGACCGAAGGCGAGGAGCGTCAACTGCGACTGGAGCTGAAGCTGCTGGCGGATGTCGGCCTGGTGGGATTTCCCAACGCCGGCAAATCGACTCTGATCGCCGCCATTTCAGCCGCCCGTCCCAAGATCGCCGATTATCCGTTCACCACCTTGATTCCGAATCTCGGCGTGGTTCGGTGGGGATCTGACCGCAGCTTCGTCGTCGCCGATATTCCCGGTCTGATCGAAGGCGCCCATGAGGGCAAGGGGCTCGGCTTTCAGTTTCTCCGCCACATCGAACGCACGGCGTTCCTCCTACATCTGATCGACGTCTCGGAATGGGCTCCCGATGAACCGGTGGTGAGTTTCGACATCATGCGACAGGAACTGGCCGCCTACGACGATACGTTGAGCAATCGTCCCTTTGCCGTGGTTGCCACAAAAGTGGATATCAGTGGAAAGAGCGACCGCCTCAAGCAACTTCAAACCTATTGCCGGCGCCGCAAGTACAAGTGTTTTCCTGTATCGGCAGCCACGCGAGAAGGGCTCGACGAGTTAGTGGCCTTCGTCGGGAAGCAAGTGGACAGCCTCCGGAAGACGCCATGCGGGACGAGCTCCTAGCACACGCCAAACGGATCGTCGTCAAAATCGGGAGCAGCCTGATCGCCTCTCGCGCGACGGGACTACGCCCCGAGCAAATCGAGCGCCTTGCCGACGAGATGGCGGCGCTCAGGACCGGCGGCCGAGAAGTCCTCCTCGTCTCCTCTGGCGCGATCGTGTCCGGCATCAAGAAACTCCAACTCAAAGAGTACCCAAAAAGTTTGCCGGTAAAGCAAGCCGCGGCCGCCGTCGGGCAGAGCCGGCTGATGTGGGCCTACGAGAAAGCCTTTGAGCGACTCGGCATCCAGGTCGCGCAAATCTTATTGACGCACCAGGATCTTGCAGATCGCCGCCGATTCTTGAATGCCCGCTATACACTGACCGCGCTGATCGGATTCGGCATCCTGCCGATCATTAACGAAAACGACACCGTGGCCGTGGAAGAAATCCGGGTCGGCGACAACGACACCCTCGCCAGTGAGGTCGCTCATCTCGTCGATGCGGACCTCCTCGTGATTTTATCCGACGTCGATGGCCTCTACACGGAAGATCCGCGCAAGAATCCATCGGCCACACTCATTTCCTTGATTCCAGAAATCACCGAAGACATCGAACGGCGAGCCGGCACGTCCAGCACCTTTGAGGGCACCGGCGGGATGGCGACAAAGGTGCGAGCTGCAAAGAAAGTCGGTGAGTATGGAGTCCCCACGCTCATCGTGAACGGCGAGCGAGCCGGACTTCTTCCAAGCGTGCTCGCCGGCAGGCCGGGCGGGAGCCTCTTTCTGGCGCGGGAACGGCGTCTGAACAGCCGCAAGCATTGGATTGCCTTTACCCTTCGTCCACGCGGGCACATACGCCTCGACCAGGGCGCCGTCGAAGCCTTGACGAAGCGCGGCAAGAGTTTGCTCGCATCCGGCATCACCGACGTCACCGGGCAATTCGAGGCCGGCGATCCCGTGAGTTGTCTGGACGCCGACGGCAAAGAATTCGCCAAGGGGCTCGTCAATTTTTCATCCGACCTGCTGAACCGGATCAAGGGCCTCAAGACGCAGGACATTCAACGGCAGATCGGACCGCAGGAATATGAGGAAGTCATCCATAGGGATAACCTGGTCGTCCTGGATCACCGCTAGCTCCTCCACGTCGTCATCGGCAGACCCGCTATGAAGCTTGGACTCCTCGGCGGCAGTTTCAATCCCATACACTATGGCCACCTGGGGATCGCACGCCACGCCCGTGAGAGTCTCCCTCTGGATCAGGTCCTGTTCATTCCCACCGGTGATCCTCCTCACAAACGAGATGGAGCGCTGGCGCCGGCCAAGGACCGCTACGAAATGGTCCGGCTGGCCATCGCCGGAGACCCAACTTTTACCCTGTCGGACATTGAAGTGCGGCGCAGAGGGAAATCCTACTCGATTGATACCGTCCAGGAACTTCGACAGCAGTATGGCCCTTCCACCGACCTGTACTTCCTCATCGGCCTCGATGCCTTTCTGGATTTCACCAGTTGGAGGGAACCCCAGGCGCTGCTGAAGGCGTGCCGCTTCGTCGTCATCTCACGGCCGGGGCAATCGTACCGATCGTTGGTAAAGCTCTCGATGCTCCCACCGCTCGATCCTCGCGCGCTCGCGCAGCTTGATTCAGGAGAGATGAACCGGCTGGAGATCGCCATACCATCAGGTCCGGGCATCCTCCTGCTTCCTCTCCCGCCCTGCTCAACTTCCGCCTCCGACATCCGACAACGAATCAAGAAGGGGATGTCGCTGGCAAACTTGTTGCCGCCCCCCGTTGAATCTTATATACTTCAGCATCGTCTGTATCAGGAGGACCCCGATCACGCGCACATCTAAGGCGACCGCCCTTGCCATCGGTAGGGCCATGCTCGACAAGAAAGCCCTCGATGTCCAGGTCCTCCACGTCGCCCCCCTCACGTCTGTGGCCGATTATCTGGTACTCGGGTCGGCGGAATCCGATCGACAAACTCGCGCCATTGCAGATCATGTCGATGGAGTGCTGTCTCGAAGCGGCGAACGGCCGCTGAGCATCGAAGGCACGACATCGGGACAATGGGTCCTGCTCGACTTCGGCGACGTTGTGGCTCACATTTTTCGACAAGACGCCCGCGCACACTATGCGCTCGAGCGGCTGTGGAGCGACGCCAGGCAGGTGAAAATTCCTGACGAAGTACCTGCTCCGACGGTGACTCCCAAGAAACGCATCATTGTGCGGAGAGCCAAAGCACGCAAGACGGTCTAGGCCATGCTCAGACTGCTCATCACCATCTTCCTCGTCAGCGCAGGCGTCTTCATCTACAGCTACTTCCGCGAGCTCAACCCCGGCATGGTCAAGATCCGGACCAGTTCGGCGGTTGAATTCGAACTGAGCCCCGTCACCCTCGTCCTGATTTCCATGGCCATCGGCGCCGTGATCGTGACCTTCGTGGTCGGCTTGCAACAGACCGCGCACGTGATCCTCAACTGGCGCAGCAACCGTCTCGTGCGGCGCAGGGAAAAGGTCGATGCCCTGCACCGCGACGGCACCCATGCGTTCATGTCGAAGCGCACGCTCGAGGCCATCGGTCTGTTCGAAAAGGCTCTCGCCATCGATCCCAATCGCGTGGATTCCCTCCTCTGGCTGGGCAATATCTATCGGTCCGAGCAGAATTATGCGGAAGCCATCCGGCTGCATCAGCATGCCCACCGCGTCGATGACCGGGATATCGAGGTGTTGCTGGAACTCGGCAAGGATCTCGAAGGAGCGAAGCGTTACGAAGAAGCGCTCCAGACGCTCCAAAAGATTCTGAAAATTGAACCGGATAATTTGACGGCCCTGATCCGCAAGCGAGACCTCAATATCCGTTTGGAAAAGTGGAGCGACGCCCTCGAAATCCAGCATCGCCTGCTCAAAGCCGATCTGCCTGAACCGGAGAAGCAGGCGGAAGCGGCTCTTCTCGTCGGCTGCATGTACGAAGTCGGACGGCAACTCCTGGAGCGCGGACACCCTGACAAAGCGCGGCGCTACTTCAGGGGCGCGATCAAGAAGGATCGCAGCTTCCTGCCTGCGTACATTGGATTGGGCGAAATCCTCATCCACGAGGGCAAGACGAAAGAAGCCGTCGAAATTCTCAAGAAGGTCTACACGCGAACCCGCAGCGTGATCATCCTCCACCGCCTGGAGGAACTCTTCCTCGATCAGGGGGAGCCGAGTGAAATCATCCGCGTCTATCAGGAAGCACTGCAGCAGGACCCGCAAAACCCTGTCCTGCAATTCTATCTGGGCAAGCTCTACTATCGGCTCGAAATGGTGGATGAAGCCTTCGACGTGCTCTCGACGATCGAAGGGCCGCAAGACCATCTGCTTGATTACCACAAGATCATGGCGAATCTGTTCCTGCGGAAACAGCACTTCGAGCAGGCCATCGTCGAACTCAAGAAAGCGCTCAGCTTCAAGAAGCGTGTGGTCGTGCCCTATATCTGCACCCAATGCCAGCAGGAATCTCTCGAATGGTCGGGCCGTTGCCGCCGGTGCTCCCGGTGGAATACGTTGACGGCTCTCCCCTGGCTCGAAGCCGGGCAAGCTGTACCCAGCGCAGACGGCAGTCCGTCTTCAGTCCGCGCCGTCCCCTACCAGGGCATTGCTTCTCCGTTTGAAACCGTGTAGGTTTTCTCTCTCACATCGTTCTTCGTGAAGCGTATCTCGTGAAGCGCTGAAAGTTTGTCTTGCCAGCGACAAACCGCTTCACGACCGACGAACCACCGACCACTCTCATGAGAGGCAGCTCTGATGACCGACTACATGGCTCTGGCAGAAAAAGCGCTCCACGATGAACCGCTCACCAGAGCGGAGTCTCAGTCCGTGCTCGATACGCCGGACGACGAACTCCTCGCGCTGCTGCACGCCGCCTTTCAGGTCAGATCCAAATACTTTGGCCGCACGGTCCGGCTACAGATGCTTCAGAACGCCAAGAGCGGCGCTTGTCAGGAAGACTGCCACTACTGTTCGCAATCGGCCGTCTCGACCGCACCGATTGAACGCTACAACCTGCTGCCGCAGAAGCAAATGATCGAAGGCGCGCGCCAGGCTGCCGCCTCGAAGGCGCAGCGCTATTGCATCGTCATCAGCGGGCGAAGTCCGTTGGATCGGGAGATCGACGAGATCGCCGGAGCCGTGCGCGCCATCAAGCAGGAGATTCCCATTCAGATTTGCTGCTCACTCGGCTTGATGAGCGGTGAGCAAGCCAAGCGGCTGAAAGCGGCTGGAGTCGATCGCGTGAACCACAACTTGAATACCAGTGAGGCCTACCACGTGTCGATCTGCACGACCCACACATTCCAAGATCGCCTCGCAACCATCAAGAATGCCCGGGCAGCGGGATTGGAAATTTGCTCCGGCGGCATCGTCGGCATGGGCGAGAAAGACGACGACGTCATCGACCTCGCGACAGCGTTGCGCGATGTGAAGCCGGATTCCATTCCGCTGAACACCCTGCATCCCGTCGCCGGGACGCCGTTGGAGCATTGCGATACGCTCACGCCACAGCGCTGCCTGAAAGTATTGTGCCTCTTCCGCTTCCTCCATCCACGCACCGAAATCCGCATCGCCGGCGGCCGAGAACACAACCTCCGAAGCCTCCAACCGTTGGCCCTCTATCCGGCCGACTCGGTCTTCGTCAACGGCTACCTGACGACTCCAGGAGCGCCGGCCCCCGAAGTCTGGGGCATGATTGAAGATCTGGGATTCAAGATTGAAGTGAACTACCAGCAGCCAGTAGCAGGCTGATCATTACAGTGGGCGACGGAACGGTCCGACACCCTCGTTGCATTATTATCGCTGGGCCGAATGGCGCTGGAAAGACCACGTTCGCGAGGGAATTCCTTCTTCGAGAGGTTGGAATAATACACTTTGTGAATGCCGACCTGATCGCCGGCGGCCTGTCGCCGCTTCGTCCAGACCTGGCAGCTCGACGAGCAGGCCGACTAGTCCTAATCGAGCTCTCCCGACTGGTCAAAGCCCGGAAGGACTTTGCATTTGAGAGCACCTTGAGCGGCCGTACCTACTTACGGCTTTTGAATCGGTGGAAATCATCTGGCTATCAGATCGAGATAGTCTTCTTATCACTGCCATCAGCGCAGCTGGCACTTCAACGAATAGCAAACCGTGTTCGTCAAGGTGGCCATGACGTACCACGCGCCGATGTCATCAGACGGTTTCGCCGTAGCTGGAACAACTTTCAAACGCTGTATAAACCATTGGCGAACATATGGTCGGCATATGATAATTCTGAAACTTCTCCGAGGTTATTGGAGAGAAGTCCATGAAAAAGAAAGCATCAGCGGGCAGCAAGCGGTTTTCAGAGGCCGTGGGTCGCGCACTGCGCAGAGCCGCCAAGATAGCGCGCAAGACCGCTAGGATGCATGGCACGCCGATCTATGTGTGGGAAAACGGCAAGGTCGTGGCGAAAAAACCATAACCGTACGTCGGTCACGATTTATTGGCGCAAGACATCACTCTATCAGTCAAAATGGATGATCAAACGAGAAAACTGCTCAACGAGATAATTGACTCCGGACGGAGCCCGAGTTCATCAAGAGAACTGTCACCACCAGCTATCGAGCCAGTCATTTTTCATCATATAATTTCTGAAAGCGAGCTGTATCGATAACCCAGCTTTCTCCTAGAACCCCTTCTGCCTATGATTGACACTGCGTACAAAAATATTAAAGAGAATCTTCGCAGCCTCTATCTAGAGGATACCCGCCCCTGGCTGGTCGGCTTTAGCGGCGGAAAAGACAGCACGATGTTAGCATCGCTGGTGTTCGACGCCGTGCTGTCTCTGCCAGTTGATCAACGGAAGAAACCTATCACGGTCCTCTGCACGGACACTCGCGTGGAAATCCCCGCGATCGTCGAAATGGTCGAAAGCGCGCTGGCGCGGATGCGCAAGTGTTCCCAACAGAATGATCTGAACGTCGAAGTCAATCTGCTCAAGCCGCCTCCAGAGCAGTCGTTCTGGGTGAACATCATCGGTCGCGGCTATCCGCCTCCCAATCGTACGTTCCGCTGGTGCACCCAGCGGATGAAGATTGATCCTGTCAACGTGTTCGTCAATCAGCGGCTTGGTCATTGGGGAGAAGCGATTCTGCATCTGGGAGCGCGTCGGGCAGAAAGTTCGACCCGCGCCCAAACCATGGCGGGGCGTGAGACTCGCAAAGGCTTACGCCGTCACCCCGACCTCCCACGCGTGTGGGTCTCCAACCCAATCGAGTTCCTCAGCACCGAGGAAGTGTGGGCGTATCTACTTCAAAAACCCAACCCATGGGGCGGCGACAACCGCGCACTATACAAGCTCTATGCTAACGCCTCTAACGGCGAATGCCCCATCCAGATTGACACCAGCACACCTAGTTGCGGCAATTCCCGTTTCGGCTGCTGGACCTGCACCGTCGTCGAGCGCGACAAAGCCAGCGAGGGCTTGCTTGCTGCTGGTGACGAACGCATGGAACACCTGCTCACGTTTCGAGAGACGCTCCTCGAATTCCGCGACCCTGCCAATGGTCGGCGCGACGACCGCCGCATGAACGGCAACGAAGGCCCCGGTCCGCTCACCATCGAAGGCCGTCGCGAACTTCTCAAGCGCCTGCTCAAACTGCAGGAGGAAACCGGCCTTACGCTCGTTACTCCGGAAGAGCTACTACTAATCCAACAACTATGGAAAACAGCGCGTGACCCAGATGATGGCCGAGGCGTCGCCCGCATCCTCAACACACAGCGAGGTGTGACCATGAGCGGTGATCTCAAGGAACTGAATCGCTTGCGCGAGATGGAAGAAGCAGTCGCCCGCGAGAAGCACATCAATGCCGACATTATGCGTCGCATGCTTGCCAAGGTGGAGGAATACAGCGAAAGCCACCGCGCTCACGGCCTGCCAGATGACCTCCTCAACATATTGAAGGATGACCTGGAAGCCCACCGCTATTGTCGATCCGCTACCTCTCGCAACTGACCGTGTCTACGCATGAACGCGCTGACCCAACACGAACGATGGCTCAAGACCGCCGCGAATCTGAGAGTTGACCGCAAACAAAACATCGCTCCGCACAAGCCCTTGCTCCTGCTGGTCCTCGCCGATCTTGCCGAAGAAGGAGCCCTTACGGGCACTGAGCTGCTCCTGACCGGCGAACTTGTCTTCCGCTTCCTCGCCTTCTGGACCGTCGTGGCCGAACGACGCTCCCAGAGGCCTGACATCCACCTGCCCTTTTACCACATGCACAGCGACGGCTGCTGGGTGCCGTTCGACGAGGAAGGCAAGCCCGCACAGGAACGTCGCCGCGCCGTTGCCGCTCGACTTGACGAGAGCTTTCTTGCCTGTCTTCGCGATGCCGGATTCCGGAAGCAACTGCGTCGCGTCCTCATCGCCCGGTACTTTACTGATCCCGGCGAGCGCGCCGCATTGTATGGCTTGGTCCAGTTGCCTGTCCCCCCAGACGATGTTGTGAAAGCCGACGCCAAGCTTTACGAAGCTGATCGGGAGCGCGGTCGCGAAGCACGCTTTCGTCTGATTGTTGTTCCTGCCTACAACTACACCTGTGCGTTATCCGGCTATCGGTGCGTAACCATGGATGCCGGCAGCATCGTGGACGCCGCACACATCCACCAATTTGCCAATAGCCGAAACAATCACCCCCAAAACGGTATCGCCCTTTGCAAGAACGCCCACTGGCTTTTCGACCAAGGCCTTTGGTCGATCAGCAAAGACTTCCGAGTTCTGGTTGCGGAACATCGATTTGATGAAGCTGGTGACGGCGCCTATCTGCTCAAAAAGATGGCGGGCCGTGAATTGTTGCGGCCTTTAAACCCACACTTCCTACCCGATCCGCAATGTTTGGAATGGCATCGCCGTCATCATAAGTTTGAGAACAGCTGAGAAGAAGTCTCATTCCTCAAAGCAAGCGCGTCCACAGGTCATCGGCACGAAACTACGCATCTGTCAGTTCTCTCGCAGGCCACGGTCAATCCCTCCAGTTGAATAGCTGAAACCTGCACCCTTAAGCGGTGAGAACTCCTCACTCACCCGGAGGTTGATCTCGCGGACTTGAAACGCCAAGAAACCACTCAGCGCGAGATTGCCGGCCGTGCTGAACGGGGCGAAAGCCTGGCGGCCTTGGCGACGCGCTACAGGGAAGCAGCTGGTGAAATCCGCAACCGTGCCGCAATCCAGATGCGACGCCAAATCTCCGAAGAGGTCGGCAGGTTGTGGGTAGAAATCACCGAGCGGAAACGTGAGTTCGAGGGCATGGACTTTGATAGTCACTGGCAATGCTGGCTTATTCGCCGGGACGGCAAGAAGGTGACTTGGGAAGAAACCAACACGTCCGCCGGACAGCGACAGGTGCGGATGCTGGCGTTCTACGAAGCCTTGCGGCGACTTGCCAAGCTCGTGCCGCCGCTGGTCGTGGACACGCCGTTGGCCCGTCTCGACAAAGAGGTGCGTGCCAACGTGCTCGATCAGCTGTACCTGAGCGGGCATCAGTCCATCATCCTCAGCACGAACGCTGAGCTTGATCCTGAAGGCCCGCTGTTTGACGAAGTTCGTGACCGGCTCGCCCGTGTGTACACGTTGCACCCGCACGGGCGAGCTGACAGCCAGAACTACGAAGTGCGCATCACGAGCGACTACTTTGGAAAGGACTTGTAGGCAAAAAAGGAGCAATGTATGCCCGGCTACCGAGAAGCGATTATTGAAGATACCGGCTGCAACCCTGACGATGCGGTGATGATCGAATACATCATGCGCGATCATATTTTTCACAGCACGTTGGATTGGCAGAACCGGGCCCAGCTTCGCCGTGCGGCTCGTCAGGCTGTGAAAATCCTTGCCGAAGACCGGCCGCTGTTTGAGGAGCATTTCGCCCGCACGCGGGCCATGTTCGAAGAAGGAAAGCGGAGTGCAGAAAGCACAAAGAGTTGAGTCATGAAATTCGATACCAGCAGCGAAGCACACGAGTTCATTGAGAACGTCTTCCCACGGGTCGGCGCGCGCAACCAGGCAGTTCTCGGTCGCGCAGCCCTTTTCTTGGCGTTGGGTGAAGGTGTTCCAACAGAGTTCAAACCCAAGGATGCCAAGGGCGTGACGTTGAACGACGAGCAGGTTGTTGATGACGACCTGCGTGACTTAGTGCGTGCCGCGTTGAGTCACCGCGCTGGTCGCAGCCTCGATGAAGGTGGCTACCGGCAAGAGTTTCGCCGGCATTTTGAGTACGGGTGCCAGCGATTGCGGCAGATGTGGGCGGAGTCCGGCAACGACCAAGCCCGATTTGTCTCAATCCTGCTGAAGCTGACGGGCGGCGACATTGGACTTCCTGGCGGCGTAAAACCAGTCGTGCCGTCCATGCCGGTGGTTGAAGCCGAAGTGAAACTCAAGGTGCTGGCAGACGCTACCGCCCCAGAATGGTCCTTAAACGGCCCAGGAACTTCCAACGGTCTGCTAGTGATTTCAGGCCAACCAGGAACTGGCAAGAGTCAGCTTGCGCTCGACCTCTTGGCCCAACTTGCCAATCACGGTGTCCGCTTCGTGTTCTTCGACATGAAGGGCGAACTGGAAGATGACCCGAATGACTCTCACCAACGGAAGAACCGCACTCGGTTTTTGACACAGACTGGTGCACGCTATGTGCGCCTCATCCGGCAAGACTTACCGATTAATCCGCTGTACCGTCATCCGAACCCGACACAGAACGCGCAGGTCGCGTATGAGATTGCGAATTTGATTCGGTGCTTTGCACCTCAACTCGGTGCAATTCAGGAACGCAATATCTGCGATGCCTATCAGCGATTGACGGAACCCAGTTTCTCTTCGCTCGCTGTTGAACTGGAGAACAGTGGGGCACACGGAGTGGACCTTTCTATCGTTCAGAAAATCGAAAGATTCAATTTGTTTGCCAGTGCCCATACCGCCATACCACCGGAGGAGTGGCTCAGCAGCTCCATGGTGATCGATTTCAAAGATTTTGGAACCGACAGTGACACCAAGGCATTGGCCGTTGCCCTTATCCTGAACTTCCTGATCAAGAAGTTGAATCAGCAACTGGCCGTGAAGAACGATATCCAGCCGCTCAAGATGGTGTTATTCGTGGACGAAGCGCACCTGCTGTTACCAAAGGAGAACAAGGCCGGGCTGCTGAGTTCACTGGCTCGGCAAGGTCGGTCATGGGGCTTCCCAGTTTGGATGGCATCGCAGGACGCAGACAAGTTCCTGACCACCGGCACCAACGAAACGAACTTTGCCGAGTTGGCCGAGTGCGGCGTCCACTTCTCCCCGCACACGCTGACTCCCGCCGATCAAAAGCTGATTCTCGGCAGTGTCGTTCATCAGAAGCTCAAAAAGGCCGAAGCTGCTTTGCGTTTGCAGGGCAAGCTACTGACCGGTGTAGCACGGCAATTTTGGAGAGACGGAGGGAAGTGACACATCTATGAATAACGCCTCAGACAATGTCCCGGCTCAACCGAACCACTGGCAGGAGTTTTGGGAGACACTGAAGGAACGCGTTCGCGCACCCCGCAAGCACCCGACCTTTGTGATGTATTTCGTGGGAATCATCATCATCCTTGGTGGCTTTGGCTTGCTCGAACCGGTGGTAAGTTCTGTGATGTTTGGGAAGTGGCCAGAGATTGAATGGGTTCGTCTGATAAGCGCGTGCTACACGTACTTTGTTGCCATCGCTGCAACTGCAGCAGTGGACCTCATTCTTTCCCTAAATCAGAGGAAGTTCCTGCTTATGTTCTTTCTGCTGTGTTGTTTGGCCGTCGTTCTCTGTGCCATCTTTGCTGCCATTTTGGGGACATTCCGAGGGAATGCGACGGCGGCGGCATTCCCGTCTGTGCTCGGTTACGCACTGGCGCTTTTCCTTTGGTAGGTGGGAAACGCCAATAATCCCAATTTGCTGGAGCCCGTGAAGCCTGATGCCCCAACTGGCGGTGACGTACACGCGAACCCAGCCGGCGATCTGAGCGGTTTCACTGTCTGAAGGACCGATGCCCATAGAATTTCCCGTTCGCACACCAGTCCTCAAAGTGGTCCAACCGCTTGGGGAGTGCTTTGCAGCGGTGCTGCCGGCTGAGTTGCTGCTTCAAGTCACCTACAGCGACCCTCTCAGGATTCTGGGCTTCTCAGAATCCGGCGATTATGAACTCAAGGGACACCAACGTAAACTCGTCAAGGATCGTCTCAAGGCCATCGGGAGGTTCATCGACACCGTTGAGGCCGCATTCCCGAATAGCATCATCCTGGCGGCAAACTACAATGAGAGCGGAGAACTCGTGGAGGACGAGGCCGTCCGCTGGTCAGTGGTGTTAAATCAAGAAAACGAAGCTGTCGGGACGCTGATTATTCCAACGGCGGCAAAGCTTGCCGCGATCGTGGATGGCCAGCATCGGCTTTACGGCTTCAAGGAGGCGTCTTTAGAGGAGCGCCGGGCGATGCCTCTTCTCACCGCAATCTACCTCGATCTCCCAAACCCGTTTCAGGCGTACTTGTTCGCCACGATCAACGCCAACCAGAAGCCGGTAGACAAGAGTCAAACTTATGAACTTTATGGGTTCAACTTGGAGGAAGAACCTCCAGAAGCGTGGTCTCCCGAGAAAACGGCCGTGTTTCTTTGCCGGAAGCTGAATACCGACCCAGCATCGCCACTTAAAGACCACGTCCTTGTTGCGGCGCAATCTGATGCCGCCGTCGAAGTCGCAGCCAAAGCGCAAAAGAAGGGTTGGGCTGTCTCCACTGCCACGGTGGTCGAGGGTTTACTGCGCTTGTTTTCCGGCAATCCCAAACGCGACCGGGATCTGATGCATCGCAAGGAAGCCGGCAAGGGGCGGGAGCGCAAGCTGCTCGCTACGGAAGCCGCACAGGACAAAACACCCCTGCGCGGATGGTATTTGGAGAGCAACGACCTGCTGCTTTTCACGCTCACGAAGAACTATTTCAATGCAGTCTCTGACATTCTGTGGCAAACGGACCAGCGCTCCTATATCCGCAAGACCGTGGGCATTCAGGCCCTCTTTGACATCCTCAGGCTGATTTGCCCGGAAGCAATCGCGGCCAAGGACGTTAGCCAGCAGTTCTTCGCACGAAAGCTTGCACCTTGCAAATCGATAAACTTCGCCGACGACTTCTTTCAAGCCTCTGGCACGGGCCGACAGCGGATACGCAACGCACTGGAGTTGAAACTAGGACTGAAGACCTTGCCTGAGATAAATGAGGCTGACAGACCTACCTACAAACGAATCTCTGGTTTGAAGTGAGACCTGTCTGCCCGGAGATGGACCCAAAAAACCGGCCCCTTTCTGCATGCTTTTAACCCGAGATCCGCAGCATCCGCGCGGCATACTCAGTGGCCGCAAGTGCTGTGGTGATTTGCGAATTGGTGTTAGCTACACCCAACGAAAACCGTATCATCTGCCTTGAGGCGGGGGAGTCGGGCTTCATCGCCTTTACGACATGCGACGGTTCGTCGGAATCGGCAAGACAAGCTGACCTGAAGAGGCGCAGACGCCTTCCTGGTCGAGGAGGGTCAACAAGGCTTCTGATTCGATGCTGTGGAACGGGATATTCGCGGTGTCGGCTTACCCTCTATCTAGCCAGCGGGCGGGCGCAGAGCACTTCGTCTTCGCGGAGGGTTTCGAGGGCGGAGGCCGGGACAGAGGTGACGGCAATGGTGTCGCCGACGGCGTTGAAGACCTCGATGGAGTAGCCCTCTGTGCCGTCAGGGGCAACGTGATGGTCCACCAGCTTGACGGCCTTTGAGGCGATGTTCCGACACATCGCACGTCAATGCCACATCAGTGGAAAGCTCAACCTTCATCATGCCCTCCGAACGCACCGCGTCGGCTGGGCTCGGTCAGAGAAGCACGTCCTCGCGTTTCAAGAAGGCTTTGATCGCTGCGAGAAAATCGCCGGCATCGGTCACGCGCTTCTGGACCCGGTCTAGTTCGGGCTCAAACAGCACGTCATAGTCGGCGAGCACCCGATCGTCTTGTTCGTCGGCGAGGATTTCGGCCAGATGCGCCGGCAGCTTGCCTGATTTGATCAAGTGCTGGCCGAATAACCTTCGTACTCCCCGATGAGAGGTCACTGTGGCCCCCTCTGCCAGCAGAGCGGCGCGCGCAGCATGGAGAATGGCGTAGTACGACCGGGAGAGCGCGTCTTGGAGGAGGAGCTGTTGCAGAAGAAGCTGAGCGGCCCGGAGGGCTTGTTCTCCGCGAAGAAATTCTTTCTTGATTTCCTCGCGCGGGGGCGTCCCCGTCATACGATGACGCCTTCCTGCTCCAACACTTGGAAAAACTGCGTCCCACTGGCTCGAAGCCGTTCATAATGATCCCGGCTTATCACCTGAATCGAGAGCACCACTCCATGCTCTAATTCGAGAGCGTATCCCACGCCGCGAATCTCGTCGCCGAGCCGCCAATTTTCCGACCGAATCACCACGAGTAGATCAACATCCGATTCAGGTGTCGCGTCACCGCGCGCTTTCGACCCAAAGAGAACGAGCCGGATCAGCTCACCGGGGAACCGTTGTTCGACTCTCCGCTTGAATTCCTCGATGATCGGTTGCTCACGGATATTTTCCACAGGTCCCTCCTCTCGTCCGGCTTGGAGCGTAGAGCTTTGCCCGCTACGTGTCAAGGTTGGAGGTCTCCTTCGCGGGCTGACTCGTGAACGCTTTTGCAGGCCTCTCCTCAAAGTCCGCTGAATTTCATGAGGCTGAAAACGGACCGGGACCTTTCGGTGTTCTCGCATCTTCGTCTACGCGTCTTCCTGCCCATCGCGATGCTGTCGAACATTCAGGGCCTTCCAGCGGAGCACAGGATGCTCGCGGATCGTCGCTGACAAGCACCAGGCCAGGTCGGCGTTTATGGGTGTGCAGGTCGGAGAAGGAAAACTTCTCCGAGACGATGTCGCCGACCCTAAACCTGGTCATAGACTTGATCGTCCGGGGAGTCGTCCTGGAAGAAACTCTCGAGAGCCAGGCGTTGCCAATCGAGGTCTTCGACCTCTCGGCCAATCAATTCCGGCATGTCCTTGTAGAGCCGAAGCCGATCGGGCAACGGCAAGGTTTCAATCGCCTTTTCAATTTCTTGCAGCGTTTTCATCAGATGCTCCACCAGCCTTATATCGCACAATCGAGGTATACTCAAGCCCAGAGCGTTGCGGTTGCTTGTTTCACCGCTGACAGTGCCGCTGTAATGTCCTCTTTCCGTGTGCTTGTGCCCAACGAAAACCGGATCATCTGCCGTGACGCTGCCGACTCTGGTTTCATCGCTTTGATGACATGCGAGGGCTCATCGGAGTCGGCAAGGCAGGCCGAGCCGGATGAGGCACAGACACCTTCCTGATCGAGTAGGATCAGGAGAGCTTCTGATTCGATGCCGTGGAAGGTAATGTTGGTGGTGTTGGCCAGACGCTGGGTCTTGTGGCCGTTCAGTTCAGTGTTCGGAATCGTCTTCAGGATGCCGTCCTCTAGCGAATCCCGCAGCGGTCGCACCTGCTTGTCGTAGTCGGATAGATGATTAGTGGCTAACTCGGCGGCGTTGCCCATACCGACAATCAACGCAACGTTCTCCGTGCCACCCCGCAGGTTGTGCTCTTGATGTCCGCCGTGCAAATAAGGTTTGAAGGGTGCTTGCCGGCGAACGTAGAGGGCCCCGATTCCTTTGGGCGCATGAAACTTATGGCCCGTCAGCGACAGGTAATCAACCGGCAGCGTGCGGACATTGATGGGGACTTTACCGGCGATTTGCACAGCATCACAGTGAAACAGGACGCCGCGTGCGCGACACAGTTGGGCGATTTCCGTGACGGGAAACAAGACGCCTGTCTCATTGTTGGCCCACATCAGCGAAACGAGTGCTGTTTCGTCTGTAATGGCTCCCTCCAAGTCGGCAAACTTCAACAGGCCCTCGCGGTCAACGGGCAGATAAGTTACCCGGTAGCCTTCCTTCTCCAGCGCCATGCAGTAGTTGAGCACTGATGAATGTTCCACCGCCGACGTGACGATGTGATGCTTGCCTGGGTTGGCCTGCAATGCCGCATGAATCGCCGTGTTGTTGCTCTCTGTGCCGCACGAAGTGAAAATAATCTCCCGAGACTGTGCCCCAATTAACTCCGCCACCTGTTCTCGCGCTTTCTGGATCACACTCTTCAGCTTCGAGCCGAACTTGTATGTACTTGACGGATTACCCCATTCAGAAGTGAGGTAAGGCATCATCGCCTCCAGCACCTCCGGCAATACCGGCGTCGTTGCATTGTGGTCGAGATAGATCATGATGTGGCGCTTATCCTAATGACCTACATATAGGAGTGCAAGGTTCTCCCGCTTCAGACGACCGATACCTATGCAAGATAGAGAACAAGAGGAGTGAATCAATGGGAAAGGATGAAAAGAAAGGTCAGTGGCTCGATTCGAAACAGGCGCGCATGGAACTTGAAGTTTCCGCCTGTGACCTCTCACATATCCGCGAGGCTGGGAAGTTGCGGTATCAGAATGTTCAGAATGCCTACCGGTACAACAGAGCAGATATAGAGCGCCTGAAAAATGACGGAGCGATGTAATTCCGACTGATGGACTTATACTTTGACTTCACACTCAGAATAGCGCTCTGACTTCTTGGAAGAGCAAGGCTTAAAGTTGCGCGATCAGAGAGCGATACAACAATGGTGCAGCAGTAGCAATCTTGCCCTTTATGCTTTCTACTCCTCTCTTAACCCCTCCACGACCGGTTGCCGCGCAGCCCAGCGGGCGGGGAAGTACCCTGCGATCAGCGTGGCGGCCGCAGCCAATTCGACGGCTTGAAGAAGCGCGCCCACCGGCAGGATCATCTGAATGGTCCAGCCGAAGGACTGTTTATTGATCACGTTGATGAGCAGCAGGGACAGCAAGCCGCCGCCGACCAGACCCAGCGCGATGCCGACCACGCCGAGATAGGCTGCTTCCCAGAGCACGAGTTGGCTGATCTGACCCGCGCTGCCGCCGACAGCGCGCAGCGTCGCAAACTCGCGCCGTCGTTCTAAAACCGACGTGATCAATGTATTCACAATACCGAGCATGGCAATGATAACGGCAATCGCTTCGAGCACGTAGGTCAACAGAAACGTGCGATCGAAGATCGCGAGGATTTCTCTGCGCAGTTCCGCGTTGCTGATCATCAGAGGGGGAACTCCTTGCCCGATGATCGGCTGGAGCTTGCTCGTAATGGCGCGTCTCGCCTGATCGACATCAGCTCCCGCCACCAGATAGATGGGAAAGACCGTAACAAGTTCGTCATGCCAAAGTGACTGATACAGAGTGCGATCCATCACGAGCTTTCCACCGTCGGTCGCATAGTCGTAGAACACCGCCACGATCGGAAAGGCTCGCACCCCTTCCGGCGTCTTGATCTCCAGCGATTGTCCCTCATGCACACCGAGCCGATTCGCCAGCACTTCCGAGACAAGAATGCCTCCAGTCTCGGCTGCACGATTGAGCTGCTCGGACGAGTCGCCCTGGCGAACTAGATAGCGGCTCCGGTGCGCATGCAGCCGCAGATCGCGCGACACGATGGCGACACGCTGACCGTTTACCTCCACCCGCACATCGCGATAGGAATCGACCGCCGCCACTTCCTGGATTGAGGTGAGAATCGGCAACCAGGCTGGTGGAAGACTTCGCCCGACACTGCCCGCTTCGCTGCCGCGCAACCATGTTGATGGAGCCACCACGATGTCGGCGATGACCGTGTCGTTGATCCAGAGTTCCACCGTATGTCGGAAACTCCGCACCATGATGACCACGCCGATCATGATGGCAAGGCCGACCATCAAGGCAGACACCGTCACACCATTGCGGCCTGGATTCCGCGCGGCGTGATCGACGGCAATTTCTCTTATAACTCCCTGGATGCCCGGGATATGACCGGCTTGCCTGGTCTGTCTCTCCTTATTCCATCCCGTGACGCACATCGGCGCGAGACAGGAGAGGCCGGCCAACAAACAGAATGTCGCCAAATAACCGAGCACCGGCACGCCGCCGATGGGACCAGTCAGACTTAATAATCCTGCGACCACGAGAAGCCCCAGCCCAATCGCGCCGAGAATCCCCACGCGTACTTGTCTGCTCGCCTCATAGTCGCCGGGAGCCAACGCCCTCACGGTTGCAGTACGGCTTGCATCCAGGCTCGGTCCCATCGCGCCGACCATGGCCACGAGGCAACCAATCAATACACCTTCACACGAGATTTCCCAGAACTGACTTGTTCCGAATAGATTGCCCTTTGCGGAGCCGACCGGCAGGTACAAGTCAGAAATCGTTCGACTCACCAGCACCATGAGTTTCTGCGCGAGCAGCGTCCCGGCCAAGCTCCCGACAATGCCTCCCAGCACGCCGAGTAACGCCGCCTCGGCGAGAAAGAGAACAGCCACCCGTCCTTGTGTCATGCCGATCGCCCGATAGATGCCGATCTCCCTCCGCCTTTGTGCGACGGCAAAGGCCATCGTGTTGTAGATCAAGAACATCCCGACCAAGAGTCCCACCCAACTGAGTACCGTGAGGTTCAGGCGAAACGCCCGGACCATTTGTTCCACCTGCCTCGTGCGACTTGATGGTCTCTCAACTGCCAGATGAGGAGGCAGCACGGCACGGACTGCCTGTGCGACTTCCTCCACAGATCTGTCTGCACGCGTGATGAGATCAATCCGATCCAATCGGCCGACCATGTCGAATATGACCTGTGCGGCGGCAATGTCCATGATCGCCAAGCGATCCCAGGAAGAGGATCGATGAGAAGAATCTTGTAGAATGCCGGCCACGCGAAAGGTCGCGCGCCTCATCCCGAGTTGCAAATCAACCTTGTCACCCGCCGAGAGGTTCCACTCGGCGGCAAGTGTCCGTCCAAGAAACAGGCTTTCCAGATCGAGTATTGATCGAAGCTGATTGTCCGACTGCTGTTGAGTCAGCCGAAACCCTCGCCGGTCGAACTCGGCCAGCAGATCCAGCCCCAGCACTTGCACGGCCTGACTAGGTCGGCCTTCGCCCGTCTTGACCGCCGTTTGAAGAATCACCGGCGAAGCCGATATCACACCAGGCACCTGTCGAACCGCGGTGATGAGCCGCTCATCCAATCCCAGTTCACCGCCGGAGATTTCAAGCGTGGTCGGACCAGCCACCGTCAGCACGGCTTGTTCAAACGAGCGCAGCACATCAAGATTTGCCGTCCGCACCGCGACGGAGGCCGAGACGCCTAAGGCCACGCCGATCACGGTCAACAGGGTGCGGAACGGCCGCTGCGTGACATGCGCGGCCAGAATCAGAGCAAAGATTTTGATGAAAGACGGCATCGGCGGTCAGAAGGATGAGGCGCGATGCGGGGCGACGCGCTCAGAAAGCCCGAGAAGCCCCTGCACATATCGGTAGTTTCGTTTACACACTTTCCTTCCTTTGCTAGACTCACGTGCGAACGTCGAAGAGGAGCACAGGATGGCGAGAAGCAGAGGCAATACCGCGCTTCAGATGGAACGGCCCGATCGGAACCTCAAACCGGCGCCCCTTACTCCCCGGCAACGGGAAATCCTCAAGATGGTCGCGATGGGGCATACGAACCGGGAGATCGGCGAATCACTGGACATCAGCGTCCGCACGGTCGAAGTTCACCGCTTTAATCTCATGCGCCGGCTCAATGTCCGTAACGTGGCGCAGCTTCTGCGACAAGCCCTGCAACAGGGGCTGTTGCCTCGCAACTTCGGCGCCAAGTAGCCTCACAACTCTTTCACCTTTCCCCGACATTCCGCAATCGACTGATAGCCCTTCTTCGTAAAGAGCGCGGCCAGCTCCCTCTCCAATCGGCTGAAGACCTCCAACCCTTCCTCAACGAGCGCCGTGCCGATCTGGACGGCGGAGGCCCCGCACAGGAAGTGCTCGAACGCGTCTACTCCATCTAGTACGCCGCCTGTGCCGATGATCGGAATCTTCCCCTGAAAGAGTTTGTAGAACGCGCGGACGTTCGCCAGCGCGACCGGCTTGATGATCGTGCCGCCTAATCCCCCGAATCCTCCTTTGGGTTTGATGACGACGGCTTCGCGCTCCGGATCGACGACGAGGCCGTTGCCCACCGAGTTGATCAGATTGAGGAAATCGACCTCGCAGCGCCCGATGACCTTGCCCATTACCTCATGATGCGCCGGATCGAAGTAGGGCGGCAGCTTCACGCCCATTGGGACAGTAATCACCTTGCGCACTCGCTTCAGCAGTCGTTCGGACGCCTCCGGGTCGTAGCCGATCTGCGGCTTGCCGGGAATATTGGGGCAGGACAGATTCACTTCGATCAAATCGGGATGTGCGGCATTGATCACAGTGGCGATGGTCGGAAAGTCGTCTTCGCACAGTCCCGCGACGCTCGCGATCACCGGTTTCCCGAACTTCTTCAACTCGGGAATCAGCTCGGCGTAGGCCTTGTAGCCCAGATTGGGCAGCCCCATGGAGTTGATCGAACCGCCCGGAAATCCATAGTAGCGGGGCTCGGGATTCCCTTGACGAGGTTCAACCGTCATGGACTTGGTCACGATCGCCCCGGCCCGCGAGTTCCCAAGCGCCAGCAGTTCTTCACGGGTCACACAGAGCGCTCCAGCCGCGTTCATCAAGCAACCGGGAAACCTCACGCCGGCGATGGTCGTCGACAGATCCGTCATGAGGTCACCGGTTCCGAGACCCGTTCTGTTCTTGTGATCAGCCGGCCATCCTGCATCGTCCACGTGTAGTCGGCATTCTGCGCCGCCTGGACGCTGTGAGTGACCAGCAGCACCGTTTGCTGCCCGGCCTTCGCCAAAGTCCGGATCAACGTCATGATGTCTGCTCCCTGATGCGAGTCGAGATTGCCTGTCGGTTCGTCCGCCAGCAAGACGCGCGGTCGATGGGCCAACGCCCTCGCAATGGCCACTCGCTGTTGTTCGCCGCCGGATAATTCTCCGGGCCGATGATGGCGCCGGGCGCGCATCCCGACCAGGTCCAATACTTCATCCACACGCCTCGTCACAGCACATCTTTCATCGCCCCGCAGCATGAGCGGAAGGGCGATGTTCTCCTCTGCCGTGAGCCCATGGACAAGATGGAAGGCCTGAAAGACAATACCGATGGTTACCCGCCTAATGGTCGTCCATTCTGCACTGGACAGGTTCCTGGTGGACCGTCCGTCCAGCACAATATCTCCTGAGGTGGGCAGATCCAGACCGGCGATCAGATTCAGCAGCGTACTCTTCCCGCACCCGCTGGGTCCCACGAAGGCGCAAAATTCTCCGCGTCCGACCTCCAAATTCACGTCTTGCAAGGCCACGACCATTGCCTCGCCACGCGTATATGTCTTTGAAAGCTGTGTCAGCGTCACCATGGAGGGATCGTACTGCCCGTCGTCAAATCGTTCATGCACCCATCCTCGTATAACACAACCATTTACAAGCCGACAACCTTGACACAGCCGGGCTATTCGCCATAAAGACAGCAGCGAACGTGCCACTCGCGCAGAGGCTCTCTATGGCCATCCTCCTGTCTACGTCTGTTCCAAGGCTCATGCGCCAGGCGGTCCGGTTTCTGTTGCCGGTTGATTGTGCTACCTGCGGAGCCTCGCTGAGCGACGACCCGATCCCGCTGTTTTGCGCGAGTTGCTGGGCGACCATTTCACCGCTTATACCATCTCGCTGCGCGCGCTGCGACCGTCCCTTTGCCTCGCCGGTCGCAATGGCCTATAGCCCCGGCCATGTGTGCCAGGCCTGCACGGAACATCCGCCCTCTTACACCAGAGCCTGGACCTTGTATCCCTATCTTCCTCCGCTCCAAGACGCCATCTGCCTGCTCAAATACAGAGGGAAAGTCGCATTGGCTTCGGCATTGGCGCGTCTCATGATCGACAGGCTGCCACCGCTCGACTCCGTGGACCTCATCGTGCCCGTGCCGCTACATGCTCGGCGCCTCCGTGAACGGGAGTTCAATCAGTCGCTGCTCTTGGCCGATCGGATTGCACAGCACGTCAAGATCCCCATGTGCTTTACGAATCTCATCCGCATCGCCGCCTCACCGGCGCAAACCACGCTCTCCCGAAAAGGCCGCTTAAAGAATCTCCGTGGCGCCTTCGCCCTGCGCGATTCTCAATCGATAGCCGGCAAACGCATCCTCCTCATCGATGATGTCTTCACCACGGGCGCCACGGTGAATGAATGTGCGAAAACTTTGCGCAAAGCCGGGTCGGGCGACGTGTTCGCATTGACGCTCGCCCGAACGATGGATGCCGGCCTCGTCCCTGATCGCATCATGGCTCAACGAGCAGGGCCTGCGCTTGGACTTCTTGGAGGTTGATCCATGCCGATCTATGAATACCTCTGCCAAGACTGCCGCAAACGCAGCTCCATGTTGGTGCTCAATCTGCGTCATCCGCCGCCGGCCAATTGCCGACATTGTGGAAGCGCGAAGCTCGAGCGGCTCCTATCACGATTTGCCGCTCCCAAATCGGAAGAAGCCCGGCTGGAATCCTGGGCCGACCCGAGCAGCTTGGGCGGGTTGGATGAGAACGATCCGCGGAGCGTCGCCCGCTTCATGAAAAAGATGGGCGAGGAGATGGGCGAAGATCTGGGGGATGATGTGGAATCGATGATGGAACAGGCAGGAGACGGCGAGGACAAAATAGACAGCACTGACAGTCTGTGACAGGCATTGTCATATATTTTCGCTTGACATTCCCCGGACGATCCCTAGAATACGCTCAGAGCTGGGAGTCCTATGATCCTTCACCATGACGATCACAGGTGGCGCGATGGGGACAGCCCCGAAGAGCGAATTAATGACGGTGACGGAGACTTGCCGCTACCTCAAGATCACCCCGCGCACGCTCTATCGCTATTTACGGAGCCGGCAGATTCCCGCCTTCAAGCTTGGCAAAGAATGGCGATTCGTACGTTCGGATCTGGAACAGTGGATCCGCGACCGCACCAGAACCGCCGTGAACTCCTAAACTAGGACTGTCCATGTTCGCTGGCGAATACCTCTGCAAGGTCGACGAAAAGGGACGGTTCATCGTGCCATCGCCGATTCGGGAGCAGATCGAAGCGGATGGCCAGGCCGTCGTGTTTCTTAAGGGGCCTGAGCAATCGTTGCTCATCTATTCGACGAAAGAGTGGGAAAAGGTGCTCGACCGTACCAGAACGTCGTTGGACGAAGATCAAAGCCGCCTGTTCATGCATCATGTGGTGTCCGAAGCCGGCACCTCGGATATCGATAAGACCGGGCGCATTCTGATTCCCGGCCGGTTGCGGAAAATGGTGCCGGTCGATGAGGATCAGGAAATCATTCTGGTCGGCTTGTATCACCGCATGGAAATCTGGAATCCCAGCGAGTGGCGTCGCTATCTCGCCCGCACGGAAGACCGCTACGAACAGAACATGGCCAAGATTCTGAATCTCTTGTAGTCCGGTCCATGCCCTCTGGCCGACGTCGCAGCACCTCCCGACCATCCAAACTTCCCGTCCGCGTGACGTCCTATCGTCCTTCCATGAACCAGAAGCAGGAGCGGGCGTCCCCTGTCACAGAGCCTCAAGATCGCGCCGGGATCTTGACGCAACTGAAATATTCCAAGAGAAGCTCCGGCCTACAGGGACCGCTGCCCCCCCCGACTGTCAATTGCGACGGCCTGCGCATCACGCTCCCCGTCCCTCCGAGCATCAATCACCAATATGCCACAGTAAACGGCCGGCGGCTGCTGTCGTCCATCGGACGGACCTACAAAAGCCAGGTGAGCCAGCAGATCTGGATCGCGCTGGCCCAATCTCCGGCCCGCGCGGATCTCATGCATCGGCTTCAGTCCGGACCATTGGTACTGTCCATTCGATTTTTCTTCACCTCCGCCCTCCGCCGGGATGTGGACGGAGGACTTAAAATCGCTCAGGACGCTCTTTGCGAAGGGCTTGGGCTTAACGACAATCGCATCACCGAAACCCATCTGTACAAGGATCTTGACAAAACAAACCCCCGTATCGAAGTGTCGCTCTCTCCCGCGCCGTCCAGCTAGCCCCCTACAGTCCGGCACTCTTTCTGCCGATACAAAAACAGCGCAGCCCTGTCAGCGTATGGCAACCAGACGCGTACCCGTATACGAACTTGAAGTCGGCATGTTGGTGGCGAAGCTAGATCTGTCCTGGTTTCGCTCCCCCTTCCTCCGCCATTCGTTCCTCATTGAACAGAAGTCGCAAATTGCCAAGTTGGTCCGGGCCGAGGTCAAAATGGTTGAGATCGACCCGGACCGAGGGACGGAGGTTCAGCAAGTCCACCATGCAACCGAACTCACACACAAGACCGATTCAACGTTATCCCCGCTTTCGATGATACCGGTGCGCCAGAACAAGTCATTAGCCCAACTCAATGAAGAGTATGCCCAAGCGAAATTGGCGAGAACGCAATTGGCACAGGCCGTGCGCTCCGTCTTCTCCGGTTTTTCAAAAAATGGGACCATTGAGAGCGGCAAAGCCGCCGAAGCCGTTCAAGAAATCACGATTGTCACCAGAACGCTCGCCAGCTCCGCCATCTTCATGGCTCTGAGTCAAAACCGGGCCGGCGATTCCACTCTCAGCCGACACGCCCTCACCACCTGTACGCTCTCGTTGGTCCTGGGACAGGCCTTCCAGTTTAACCCCCTTGAGCTCCAGGAGCTGGCCACGGCTGCACTCCTGCACGACATCGGGCTGCTGCAGATTCCTCCCGACATTGTCCAACGGTCCCACACGACCTCGCCGCCACTATCCCCGAACGAGCAACTGCAGTTTCAAGCCCACCCTCGTCTCAGCATTCTCACGTTAGAGCGGCAAGGCGGGTTCGACACCGCTGTGCTGCACCTGATCGGGAACCATCATGCCTACCTCGACGGCAGCGGCTATCCGCCGGAAACACGAGGCGAGTTCACCTCGGACCGAACACGCATTCTGATGCTGACCGACAAGTACGACGAGTTGATCACCGGATTTGGAGGCGCCTCGCCCCTCGCACCTCATCAGGCGCTCCAACGGCTCTACCAGGAGGCACAAGAAGGAACACTCGGCCATGAGATTCTGTCACGGTTCATTAAGATCGTCGGTATCTATCCCGTCCACAGTTGTGTGCAGTTGAATACCAAAGAACGTGCGGTCGTCACCGGCCTCAATCCGACCGCGCTGCATCAACCAATCGTGACCATCACACATGACCCGGAAGGAACGGGATATCCGATCCCACTGGTCGTTGATCTGGCACACCAGGACCATCAACAGCGAGAACGGGCGATCGATACGGTCCTTGATACGATACCGCATACCTTTCCCGCACATTCCGCGGCGTAGTATCGACAGAGTACGCTGTTCAGGATAGGGAACACTAAGACGGCCCTGCTATTCGTACCGCAGGGCGTCGAGGGGATTCAGGCGGGAAGCTTTGTTCGCCGGATACAACCCGAAAAACAGCCCGACGGCCATGGAAAAGACGAACGCCGCCGCCACCGTATTGCCGGAAATGATGGTGGGCCAGCCGGCGATGACGGTCGTCAGACGCGCCCCGAGTATCCCCAACAGAATGCCGATGCAGCCGCCGACCAGACTCAGCGTCATCGCCTCGATGAGAAACTGCGCGAGAATGTGCCGCCGCTTGGCGCCCACCGCCATGCGCACGCCGATCTCCCGCGTCCGCTCCGTGACCGACACCAGCAGAATATTCATGATGCCGATGCCGCCCACCAGCAGGGCTATCAGAGCGATCACGATGAGAAACTGGACGAGAGTTCGGCTGGCTCCCTCATACACCGACGCGAGATCAAGCTGCGTCCGAATGGTGAAATCGTCCGCCTGTTCACCGAAAAGTCGATGGCGCTCACGCAGCACTTCTCTCATATCGTACGCAACCACTGGGAGATCTTCTCTCCGAAAGGTGGACACTGAGATCGCTTCAACCGAATCGTAAAATTTGGCTCCATGAACTTTTCGTTGGGCCGTGGAGAATGGAATAAAGATGATGTCGTCCTGATCGTTCCCGGCGGGAGACTGCCCTTTGGGGCTCAAGACACCGATGACACGAAACGGAACCTGTTTGATGGTCAGCGTGGCTCCAACCGGATCCTGGCCCTCGTGAAATAGCCGCTCCGCGGCAGTCTGTCCTAAGACCGCCACCGTCGTATTCCTCTCCATGTCCACTTGGGTAAAGGGTTCGCCCTTGGCGATCTCCCACCCTCGAACTGAAAAGCATCCCGGATTGACTCCAATCACCGGCAACCGCCAATTCTGGTTCCCATGCACGACTTGCGTGGGATCTCTGCGTCCCCAACACACCTCACGAACGAGCGGGATGCGCCGTTGCAGCTCTCGTGCATCCGCGGTCGTGAGCGTCACCCCACTGCCCTGGGAACTGCGCACTGATCCCACTCGTTGTGGTGCCGGCATGACGACGGCCACATTATCGCCCATGGTCGCCACCTGCTGTTCGACCATCTTTTGAGCCCCTTGACCGATACTGATTAAGGCAACGATGGCAGCCACGCTGACGGTAATGCCGAGTGTGCTGAGCGCGCTCGGAAGCCGGTTCCGACCGATCAGGGCGAGCGCTTCGCGAAGACTTTGAAGAAGAAACCGTGGCATCCGTGATTTCTTCCTTCGGCGGGAAGGATCCCGCTTGATTTCACAGGTCTATTCGTACCGCAGAGCGTCGATGGGATTCAGGCGGGAAGCTTTGTTCGCCGGATACAATCCGAAAAACAGCCCGACGGCCATGGAAAAGACGAACGCCGCCGCCACCGTATTGCCGGAAATGATGGTGGGCCAGCCGGCGATGACGGTCGTCAGACGCGCCCCGAGTATCCCCAACAGAATGCCGATGCAGCCGCCGACCAGACTCAGCGTCATCGCCTCGATGAGAAACTGCGCGAGAATGTGCCGCCGCTTGGCGCCCACCGCCATGCGCACGCCGATCTCCCGCGTCCGCTCCGTGACCGACACCAGCAGAATATTCATGATGCCGATGCCGCCCACCAACAGGGACACGGAGGCGATGGCGAACAACATGACCGTCAGCGTTTCGCTGGTGCCCTCCTGAACCTTGCCGATATCGACCTGCGTGCGGATCGTAAAATCATCGTCTTGGTCCGGTTGCAGCCGATGGCGCAGCCGAAGCACCTCCCGGATCTGTGTCACGGCAGGACTGAGATCCTCCAACCGCTCGGTGGAGGCGAAGATCGCGCCGACCGAGCCCAGAAACTGCGTGCCGAACACTTTGCGCTCGGCCGTGCTGAACGGAATGAAGATGATGTCGTCCTGGTCCGAGCCCTGTGCCGACTGACCCTTGGGAGCCAGGACGCCGATGACACGGAACGGAACGTTCTTGATGCGGATGACCGCCCCGACCGGTTCCTCGCCGACATCGAAAAGATTCTCCACCACGGTCTGCCCGACCAGCGCCACCCGCGCCGCCGCATCCACGTCCAATTGCGTGAACGGGCCGCCGCTGACAAACGACCAATCTCGAATCGTCAAATAGCTGGGCGAGATGCCGTTCACCGGCCCGTTCCAGTTGCGATTCCCGTTCACGATTTGCATGACGTCCCGTTTCGCCCACCCCGTATCGCGCAGCAACGGAATCCGTTTTTTCAGCTCCATGCCGTCCGAGACGGTGAGCGTGACGGCGCCGCCCTGCCCGCCACGCACGCCGCCGGCCGTCGTGGCGCCGGGCAGGATGATGATGACGTTGGTGCCCATGCTGGCGACGCGCCGGGACACCGCCGCCTTGGCGCCTTCTCCAATGCTGACCATGGCGATCACGGCTCCGACGCCAATGACGATGCCGAGCATGGTCAGTCCGGCTCTCAGCCGATTGCGGCCAAGAATTCTAATCGCGGTCAGGATGGTCAGGAGAATAAACGCGGGCATCAGGCCTCCGCCGGCAGAAGGCCGGCGTCGATCTTTGTGCGATGATCGGTCAGGACTCGGCCGTCCTTGATGAAAATTTCGCGCGCGGCATAGGCGGCGATATCGGGCTCGTGCGTCACCAGGATTACTGTAATGCCTTGTTCTTTATTTAATCGGTCGAGGATCGTCATGATTTCACGACTCGATTCCGTATCCAGATTCCCGGTGGGCTCGTCGGCCAGGAGCAACCTCGGCGAGGTCACCAACGCCCGTGCGATCGCCACTCGTTGTTGTTGTCCGCCGGATAATTGCGTGGGATAGTGTTGCTCACGCCCTTGCAATCCCACGCGAGCCAAGGCGGCTGCGGCGAGCGCACGCTGCTCACGCAAAGGCAGGCCCCGATAGAAGAGCGGCAACTGGGCATTTTCGAGCGCGCTGGTCCGGGGAATCAGATTGAAGCTTTGAAACACGAAACCGATTTGCTGATTTCTGATGTCGGCCAATTGGTCCGGCCTCAACGCCGCCACATCGGTGCCGTTCAGCCAATAGCGCCCTCGCGTCGGCTGGTCCAGACAGCCCAGGATGTTCATGAGCGTGGACTTACCGGATCCGGACGACCCCATGACGGCGACGAACTCGCCCTGCTCGATCGAGAGATCCAGTCCACGGAGAGCCTGCACCTCGACATCGCCCAGACGATAAATTTTCCAGAGTTCTTCACAGCGAATGAGCGGCGCCATTTAGAGGGGCCTCCGTGGAGAACGCATGGTCATCCACATAAGAACAGGCCGGGATGAAAAGGCACCGCGTTACAAGCCACGATCGCGGGAGCGGCGTTGGCCGCCGCCGAATCCCGGAGGCAGATCGCTGGAGCGCCGCTCGCCTCTCTGTGTTTCGATGCCCACGACCACCTGATCACCTTCGGCCACCGGGCCGGCAATCACTTCGGTGGAGACCCCGTCGGAGATACCGGTCTGGATCAACATCGGCTCCAGTTCACCCGCCGCTCCCAACTTCCATATTTTTCTCGCCTGCCCGTTGGAGTCGGCTGTGCGCCCTCCGCCGGCGCTTGCATCGGCCTTAACGGTTTTCCCATCGCCGCTGGAGGCCTCCGCTCGATCACCCTGAGGCGGCGTAAAGCGCAATGCCGCGCTGGGTACTTTGAGGACGTGATCCTTCTGCGCCACGATGATCGACACATTGGCCGTCATCCCCGGCTTCAGCCGAAGATCCTGATTGTCCACTGCAACCACCACATTGTAGGTGACGACATTCTGGACATTGATCGGCGCCAGTCTGATCTGGCGAATCGCGCCGTCAAACCGCACGCCGGGGTAGGCATCCACCGTAAAGCTCGCTTCCTTGCCTTCGGTGACGCCGCCGATATCCGATTCACTCACGTTCGTATCGACCTGCATTTTGGTCAGATCGAGCGCGATGAGAAACAAATTGGGGGTCGCAAAACTGGCCGCCACGGTCTGCCCCACTTCCACGTTGCGCGCCACCACAATCCCGTCCACGGGGGATTTGATGGTCGTATACTTCAAATCCAGGTCGGCGGAATTCAACGCCGCCTCGGCCTGCTTGACCTGCGCCTCGGCCACCTTCACCTGCGCCTCCGCGCTCTGATAATTCGTGAGAGCCACGTCGACATCGTTCTGCGACACGAATTGTTGCGCAATGAGAGATTGCACCCGGTCCAACTCTCGTTTGCGCTGAGCCAGATCCACTTTGGCTCGCGCCACGTTGGACCGCGCCATTTCAAGATTGCTGGCCGCCTGATCGCGCCGGGCCCTGAATGGCTCCGGGTCGATGACGGCGACGGTATCTCCCGCCTTGACCCGTGAATTAAAGTCGGCGTGCAGGCTCTTGATCATGCCCGACACTTGGGTGCCTACCTGCACGGACACGACGGGATTGATGGTACCGGTGGCGCTCACGATCGACACGACCGGGCCGCGATCCACGGGGGCAGTTCGATACCGGATCGGCGCCTTGCGTTCCCCATTGAAGAACACATAGCCGCCAATGGCCAACCCGATCGCGGCGACCGCAAGAATCAATCCAAGACGTCGCATAACCTGCCTGACAAGTGGTTTTGGTGCGGGGCATTCTATCAGGAAGCACCAGCCGAATCATCCCCACCTCAGCCGTCACGGCTCCAGGAACACGAAGGGTCGTTCTCCTGGCTGGAGAACGGCCCTTCGCAACGCGGTAGAGTCTGGGAGGTGGTGTTAGGGGCTGACGGAGATCCGATCCTTGATCATGTCGAAGGTTTCCTTCGGCACGACGTTCTTCGCCACCAACTCGCCCTTCACCTTATAGGGACGATTGCTCACAATCCGGTCGGCTTCGTCCTTCTTCAGACCTAAAAAGAGCACCAGGTCGCTCGCCGATACTTTATTGATGTTCATGGCGGCCGAGGCGGCTGCCGGTGCCGAGGGAGCCGGCACGGCAGGGACATGGCTCGGCGTGAGCGTCGCGGGCGGTGTCAAGCCTCCGCCGGTCGAATGGGACCGATCTTTGAGTTCCTTTTGATAGCGCGCCACCAGCGACTTCAGCGTCTCATTGTGCCGCTTCACGTCCTCAAATTCCTGGCGGACATTGCGGTTCTGGGCGGACAGCGCCTTGACCTTGTCCTCCAATTCCTTGGTACGGCTTTCGATTGTACTGCGTTCCTTGTCGCGGCCATGCTCAATGCGCTGCAGCTCGTCGCGCGCCGCCTGCGCTTCGTTGCCGAATTTCACGTTCAGCTCCTTCAAGGTGCGCACTTGCTGCTCCATGGCGGTTTTCTGCTGACGCGTCTTCTCCAATTCCATCTTGGCGTTCTCGGCTTCACTCATCGCCTCTTCATACTTCTTGGTGGAGACACATCCGGTCGTTAAGAAAGCGCCGACCATGATCACTGCGATCCACTCCCGTCTCATGCGATCCTCCCCGTTGGTCCGGTTGCGAATGATGAATGTCGAGCCGTCGTGATGAACAATGTTTTGATTCTACTCCGGCACTCGAGCGTCTGCCAGACTTCTCGTATTTCTCAATTCTGTGTATGCCAACCCCTACTCTTTGTCAATACATTTGCTCGAGCCCCACACGTAGCTCTCCCTACGTCGGACTGACTGCACCATTTCGAGCCGGCGCTTGACGGATCATTGCCTCTCTGTGATCATCGCTCGGCAACTCTCATCGACCGTCACACGGAAAGGCACACATGAACGAATGGGGAGCGGCGCTCGCCGTCATACTGGGCATCGTCGAGGGACTGACGGAGTTTTTACCCGTGTCGTCGACCGGCCACCTGATTCTCGTAGGCCATGCACTCGGCTTCACCGGCGACATCGCCGCGAACGCGGAGATTTCCATCCAGTTGGGCGCCATTCTCGCTGTGATCGTATTTGAGCGCGAAAAACTCGGGCGGCTCCTATCCGGAACCTGGCAGGAACAGGCCGACTTCCGTCATCTGCTCCGAAGCGCAGAACAACCGTCGGCACTACTGCGAACCTCGATGAAAGCCCATCCCAATCTTTGGTTTCTGCTCGGCTTAGGCATTGCGTTCTTGCCTGCTGCCGTCATCGGCCTCCTCGCCCATGGCTGGATTAAATCCCATCTGTTCACTCCTCAGACGGTCGCCGCCACATCGATTCTCGGGGGCTTCATCATCCTCCTGGTCGAGGCCATGAAGCGGCCCAGCCGGACGATGAGTCTCGATCAAGTGTCGGTCACCAATGCCTTCTGGGTCGGCGTTGCGCAATGCGCGTCCCTCATTCCCGGCATGTCTCGATCGGGCTCCACGATCATCGGCGGCTTGCTCGCGGGGCTCGACCGCAAAGTGGCGACGGAGTATTCCTTCTTCCTGGCCCTCCCCACCATCATCGCGGCCACCGTCTATGAGACCTACAAAGCCCAGGCGACGTTCACCAATCAGGATTTCGTCGCGCTCGGCATCGGAATGATCGTGTCGTTCCTCGTGGCCTGGGCCGTGATCGCCGCGTTCCTCACCTATGTCCAGCGACATACGTTGCGGGTCTTTGCCTATTACCGGATCGTGCTCGGCATCGCCGTGCTCATGGTCGTTCGCTAAGGACTTCCGGGACGGCAGCAGGAGATGGCGGCGGACTATGCGGCAGAGGCGGATGAGGAGGTGCTTTCAGGAGCGGCCGGGTCTTTTTTCTCAAATGCAAAGTGGATGATCAGAAAGATCACGCCGACGGTGATGGCGGAATCCGCCACGTTGAACGCAGGCCAGTGGTAGTTCTCGACATAGACATCCAGAAAGTCGATCACTTCTCCATATCTCAAACGATCGATCAAGTTTCCGATCGCCCCGCCGAGAATGCCGGCGACGCTCAGCCGACCCACCCAGTCCCGTTCCGGCATGCGGAACAGAATCGTGCAGAGCAGGACCAAGGCAAAGATCGATGTCAGGCCAAAGAAAACCATGCGGAAGGCGTTGCTGCTGCCGGCCAAGAGACCGAAGGCCGCGCCGGGGTTGCGGATGTAGGTGAGGCTGAAGAGATTCGGCACGATGGGAATCGACTCGTGCAGGCGCATGGTCTGCATGATGTGCAGCTTGGTCAGCTGATCGAAGAAGATCACCACGCCGGTGACGGACGCGAGGAGGAGGTTGCGTAACGCCGGACCGCTCACCGAATGGCCTCCACGCACCGGTCGCACAGCGTCGGATGGCTCGCATCCGTGCCCACGGCCTCCCGGTAATTCCAGCAGCGTTCGCATTTCCCGGCCTGCGATTTTTCCACGGACACAGTGAGCGGTCCTTCGCTCCCCGGTCCTTGCGTCAGCGTCACCTTGGAAACGATGAAAATCGTGCCGAGATCCTTCTCGTACCGTTTCAAAAACTGATACGTGTCGGCACCGGCTTCCAGTTGAACATGCGCCTCCAGCGAGGACCCGATCACCTTGTCGCGCCGGCTGGCTTCCAGCACGCCCTGCACCTGGCTCCGATAGGTGAGGAGCTTCTCCCATCGTTTGGCCAGCTCTGCGTCTTGCCATAAGCGGTCCACGTCGGGAAGCGACGCTAAATGCACGCTGGTATGAGCCAGGCCTCCGGGAATCTGCGCTGCGAGCACGCGCCAGATTTCTTCCGCCGTAAAGCTCAAAATCGGCGCCATGAGCTTGGTCATCGTCCTCACAATGTCGAAGAGCACCGTCTGCGATCCGCGGCGCAAGGATGAGTCCGCGCGAAAGGTATAGAGCCGATCTTTGAGGATATCGAGATAGACAGCGCTCAGGTCGACCGAGCAGAAATTGTTGAGCGCATGAAAGATCGTGTGGAATTCGCAATCCTCGTAGGCCTTTCGCACCCGTGTAATCAGTTCGCCCAATCGCATCAAAGCCCAGCGGTCCAATTCAGGCAACTGCTCATACGGCACTCGATGTTCCGATGGATCGAAATCATACAGATTGCTCAGCAAGAACCGGCTCGTGTTCCGGATCTTGCGATAGGCTTCAATGAGATGATTCAGAATTTCCTGCGAGATGCGCAGATCTTCCCGATAGTCCTGTGCCGCAACCCAGAGCCTGAGAATCTCGGCGCCGGATTGCTTGATCACATCCTGCGGGGCCACGACGTTGCCGGCCGATTTGGACATCTTCTTGCCTTGCCCATCCACCACGAATCCATGGGTCAGCACGGCTTTGTACGGCGCGCGCCGATCCGTCGTGACTCCCGCCAGCAGCGCGCTATGGAACCAGCCGCGATGCTGATCGGACCCTTCCAGATAGAGATCAGCCGGCCACCACTTCCTGGGTTTCAGCACCGCGGCATAGCTCACCCCGGACTCGAACCAGACATCGAGAATGTCCCGCTCTTTTTCAAACGACGCTCCGCCACACTTTGCACAAGCGGTTCCAGGAGGAAGCAACTCCGCCGCTGAGCGCTCGAACCAGACGTCCGCGCCCTTCGATTCCACAAGACCGGCGATGTGTTCGATGATCTTCGGATCTGCTACGACCGTGCGACAGGTGGCGCAGGTAAAGCCGGGAATCGGCACGCCCCACACACGCTGGCGTGAAAGACACCAGTCCGGGCGGTTTTCGATCATGCCGTTGATCCGGTCGCGCCCGTAGGCAGGAATCCACCGGACCCGTTCGATTTCAGCCAAGGCCTCCTTGCGCAGATCGTTCGTCTCCATCGACACGAACCACTGCTCCGTCGCGCGAAAGATGACCGGGCTCTTGCAGCGCCAGCAGTGCGGATAGGAGTGGTTCAGGGAACCATGGCCCAGCAACCGTCCGTTGGCCTGCAAGAATTCAACGATCTTCGGATTCGCCTTGAACACATGCTGGCCGGCAAATTCTTTCACCACGTCCGTAAACCGCCCGCTGTTGTCCACCGGCGCGAGGATCTCCAGTTTCTCTCCCGCTGACGCCTGCGCGTTATGATTCAGCACGAGGATGTAGTCCTCCATGCCGTGCCCGGGCGCGATGTGGACACAGCCCGTTCCTTGATCGAGCGTCACAAAGTCGCCCAGCAAAATCGGTGACAAACCGGTCGTCAGCGGACGCTGCGTTTCCAGTCCCTCGAAACCTTCGTCCCCTTTTGTCACTCCCACCACTCGGTAACCTTCCAGCTTGCAGGCCTTCGCTACGCTCTCAAGAAGTTGTTTGGCGACGATCAGCACCTCCTCGCCCACTTGGACAAACGCGTAGTCGATATCCGCATGGAGACAGACCGCTTGATTGGCCGGCAGCGTCCAGGGTGTGGTTGTCCAGATCACGACGGAGACCAACTTGATGCCGTCGGGAAAGGAGATGCCGGGAAACCTGGCGCTAAGGACCGCCGGGGATGTGACCACCGGGAACTTCACATAGATCGAGGGAGAGGTGTGATCCTCGTATTCCACTTCGGCTTCCGCGAGCGCGGTCTGGTCCTGCGTGCACCACAACACCGGCTTGAGTCCCTTATAGACTCCGCCGCGCTCGACAAATTTCCCGAACTCCCGAATGATCGCGGCTTCATACGACGGCGTCATCGTCAGGTACGGGTGCTGCCACTCGCCCAACACGCCTAACCGCTTGAATTCCTCGCGTTGAATGGTGACGTACTTCTCCGCATACTCGCGGCACAGACGCCGGATCGCCGACGCATCCAAGTCTTTTTTCTTGTCGCCCAGCTCCTTCATCACCTGATGCTCGATCGGCAGACCATGACAGTCCCACCCCGGCACGTAGGGCGCATGAAACCCCGCCATGGTCTTGGACTTCACGATGATGTCTTTGAGGATCTTGTTCAGCGCGTGGCCGATGTGGATCCGCCCGTTGGCGTAGGGGGGACCGTCGTGCAGGACATAGCGAGGCCGTCCCTTGCCCGCTTCTTGGATTTGCTCGTACAGCTTCTGCTGCTCCCACCAGGCGAGCATCTCCGGCTCCCGCTGCGGCAAATTGGCCTTCATCGGGAAATCGGTCTTAGGAAGATTCAGTGTGGCCTTATAGTCCATGTGATTGATCTAACCCTGGCTAGAGGCCAGAGGCAAGGGGCGAGGGGAATCTACAGGAGGGATGGACCGGTAGCAATCCAATTTTGCAGTCGTTTAAATTTTTCCTCTCGCCACTAGCCTCACGCCGCTCGCCATTGGGTCAACTAACGGCCATCATGCGATCGAGGGCGATTTTAGCCCAGCGCTTGTCGTCGTCCGGGACGACGATGTGGTTCACGACGTGGCCGTCGGCAAGGTTTTCCATGGCCCAGCAGAGATGCGGCGCATCGATGCGGAACATCGTGGCGCACTGGCAAATCGTCGAGGAGAGGAAGAACACCTTCTTATCGGTCAGCTCATGCTTCAGACGATTGACCAAGTTCAATTCAGTCCCGACTGCCCAGGCCGTCCCCGCGGGCGCGGCCGTGACCGTGCGGATGATGAACTCGGTCGAGCCGACAAGATCGGCCTTGTTCACGACATCTTCATGGCATTCGGGATGGACGATGACCTTGCCGTCCGGGTACTGCTTGCGGAAATTATCCACGTGCACAGGCTGAAACATTTGGTGCACGCTGCAGTGACCCTTCCACAAAATCAGCTTGGCCCGCTGGATCGCCTCTCTGGTATTGCCGCCGTTGGGTTGATAGGGATCCCAGACGATCATCTGTTCGCGGGGGATACCCATCCTGTTCGCCGTGTTGCGACCGAGGTGTTCGTCCGGAAAGAACAGGATCTTCTCGCGGCGCGCCCACGCCCATTCGATGACGGCCTTCGCATTGGACGACGTACAGGTGATCCCGCCGTGCTCACCACAAAAGGCTTTCAGGACTGCTGCAGAATTCACGTATACCGCCGGCATGACGGTCTCTTCAACCGGGATCACGCGGCCGAGCGATTCCCAACATTGATCGACCTGTTCGATCGCCGCCATGTCGGCCATGGAGCAGCCGGCGGCCATGTCTGGCAAAATCACGGTTTGGTTTGAGCGGCTCAGGATATCCGCCGTTTCCGCCATGAAATGCACGCCACAAAAAACGATGTACGGCCGTTCGGATCGTTCGGCCGCCAGCTTGGCGAGCAGCAGCGAATCGCCGCGGAAGTCCGCATGCTGAATCACTTCGTCCCGTTGATAGTTGTGGCCGAGGACCATCACCCGGTCGCCGAGCGACTGCTTGGCGGCTACGGTCCGCTCAAACAATTCCTTCTCGGACAATGTTTGATAGTCGGTGATCGGTGTCGGTGCTGTCGCAACAGTTTTCACGTCCTCAGATCCTCTCTGCAAGTGAATGATTCTACGATAGCCACCATGCACAATCAACGAACGGCGTGGGGAAAGAAGTCCTATCGCAGGCCCATTCGCCGCCTCCAACGTAGGCCTAATAGCCGATTGACTTCGCTCCGTTATGAAGCTTACGATTTGGCTCATATAGCTAGGGGAGCCTTGAGGCTGAGAGTCCGAACGATCGGACGACCCTCACAACCTGACCTGGGTAATACCAGCGTAGGGAAGCCGGAAATCGCGGTTCTTGTGAGCGCTCAGCCGCACCCCTTTCATGTGTAAGTGGTGCGGTTTTTTTGTGCCGCCCACAACCATCCGAGCGAAAGGACCCACGCACATGGGTGACGATATGACCACCGACGGATCAGCGAACGGAAAGGGAGCGGGTGTCCCGACCTCGCCGCTCTCCACGACACCGTTTCCCGCTTCACGCAAAGTCTATGTCGAGGGCGCTCACGCGGGCGTGCGCGTGCCGATGCGGGAAATCAGCCTGACGCCGACGAGGTCCATGAACGGGGGCGATCCCACCCCCAATGCACCGATTACCGTCTACGATACGTCAGGACCCTACACCGACCCCTCCGTCACCATCGACGTGCGCGCCGGACTGCCTCCCTTGCGGCGCCACTGGGTGCTCAGCCGCCAGGACGTCGAGGAACTCCCGACCGTGACATCGGCCTATGGCCGCTTGCGAGCAAGTGATCCCAAGCTGGCCGAACTCCGGTTTCGACATATCCGCAAACCGTTGCGGGCCAAGCCCGGCATGAACGTCACGCAGATCCATTATGCCCGCAAAGGGATCATCACGCCGGAGATGGAATTCATCGCCATCCGCGAGAATCAATCGCGTGAGGTCGCCCGCGAACTGGCCTCGCGCAACGGCCATGGCGGGGGCGTGGCGCAACATCCTGGATTTTCGTGGGGCGCCAACATTCCTTCTGTCATCACGCCAGAATTCGTCCGCGACGAAGTCGCCCGCGGCCGCGCAATCATTCCCTCGAACATCAACCATCCCGAGAGCGAGCCGATGATCATCGGCCGCAACTTCCTGGTGAAGATCAACGCCAACATCGGCAACTCGGCCGTCGCCTCGTCGATCGAAGAAGAAGTCGAGAAGATGATCTGGTCCATCCGCTGGGGGTCGGACACCGTGATGGATCTTTCGACCGGCAAGAACATCCACGAGACGCGTGAGTGGATCATCCGCAATGCGCCGGTGCCCATCGGCACGGTGCCGATCTATCAGGCGCTCGAGAAGGTCGGAGGCAAAGCGGAAGAACTGACCTGGGAAATTTTCCGCGACACGTTGATCGAACAGGCCGAGCAAGGCGTGGACTACTTCACCATCCACGCCGGCGTGAAGCTCGCCTATGTTCCCATGACAGCCAAGCGGATGACCGGCATCGTCTCGCGCGGCGGATCCATCCACGCCAAATGGTGCCTGGCGCACCATCAAGAAAACTTCGCCTATACCCACTTTGAAGAGATCTGCGAGATCATGAAGGCCTATGACGTGTCGTTCAGTCTCGGCGACGGCCTTCGGCCTGGTTCAATTGCCGATGCCAACGACGAAGCGCAGTTCGCCGAACTGGAAACCCTCGGGGAACTCACCAAGACCGCCTGGCGCCATGATGTGCAGGTCATGATCGAAGGCCCCGGCCACGTCCCGATGCATATGATTCAGGTCAACATGGAAAAGCAGCTCAAGGCCTGCCACGAGGCGCCGTTCTACACGCTCGGGCCTCTGACGACCGACATCGCTCCCGGCTATGACCACATTACCTCCGGCATCGGCGCGGCCATGATCGGCTGGTACGGCTGTGCGATGCTCTGTTACGTCACGCCGAAGGAACATTTGGGCTTGCCGGACCGTGACGACGTGAAGGCCGGCGTGATCGCCTATAAAATTGCCGCCCATGCGGCAGACCTCGCGAAAGGTCATCCCGGCGCGCAGATCCGCGACAATGCCCTCTCGAAAGCTCGCTTTGAATTCCGATGGGAAGACCAGTTCCATCTCTCCCTCGATCCGGATACCGCCAAGCAATTCCACGACGCCACCTTGCCGGACAATGCGGCGAAAGTCTCCCACTTCTGCAGCATGTGCGGACCGCACTTCTGCTCGATGAAGATCACGCAGGACGTCCGTGACTACGCCGCTCAGAAACAGATCGACGAGCAACAGGCCATTCAGATCGGGATGAAAGAGAAGGCGGAGGAATTTAGAACAACTGGTTCAGAAATCTACCGCTAGAAAGCGAGGATGCTCAAAACGGTCATCCAACAGGGCCCGAGGAGAATCGAAACCGGAGGCGTACCTGTTCTCACCCGCCCACCCCAAGCTGCCAAGACAGCTTGTTCTCCGTGGGGTACGTTGAGGATTTCGATGAGCCGAGAACGAAGTTGGGGGCCGTTTTCAGCATCCGTTGAACGGAGAACCGACCATGGGTAAACCTCGACTGGCCCCGCTAAGAGAGCGGGACATCACCCGGCACATCGCGCGGGAATACTATAAAGAGTTCGACCAGCTCATCGAGAGCGATGTCATCATCGTGGGAGCCGGGCCATCCGGCCTCATCTGTGCCCACGACCTGGCGAAGATGGGCTTCCGCACGCTCATCGTCGAGCAAAGCCTCGCCTTGGGCGGCGGGTTCTGGCATGGCGGTTATTTGATGAACAAAGCCACGATCTGCGAACCGGCCAACGAAATCCTGGAAGAGATCGGCGTGCCCTGCAAGAAGATCAAGGACTGCGAGGGCATGTATATGGTCGATCCTCCCCACGCCACCGGCGCCCTGGTCGCGGCGGCCTATCGAGGCGGCGCCAAGGTTCTGAACCTGACCCGTGTGGTGGACTTAATTCTGAGGCGAGACGGCATCCTGGAAGGCGTCGTGGTCAATAACACCACGGCCGAGATGGCGGGACACGACGTCATCCATGTCGATCCGATTGCGCTTGAAAGCAAGATCGTCGTCGACGCCACGGGACATGACGCCGTTGTCGTCGAACTGCTGCACAAGCGGAATCTCTATAAATCCGTACCGGGCAACGGGGCCATGTGGGTCTCGCGTTCGGAAGAAGAAGTCATGGACCGGACCGGCGAAGTGTATCCCAACTGCTTCGTCATCGGCCTGGCCGTCGCGGCCGTGCACGGCACTCCGAGAATGGGCCCGGCGTTCGGATCCATGTTAT
>CAYNLM010000009.1:0-44906 GCA_964398045.1 uncultured Nitrospira sp.
GACCCGGCTCTCGACGTATGACGGCATGACCGGTCTTCCGACCCGTCGACTGTTCCTCGTGCTGTTGGCGCAAGCGCTCACAAGGGCCGTAACGACCAAACGCCTGGTCGCCGTACTGGTCATTGAGTTGGAGCACTGCCGCCCACTGGCGACATCCGACAAGATTTCAAACGTGACGCTCGTCGTGCGCGTGCAAGCCGCCAGGATCAAGAGCGCTCTGCAAACCCACGACGCCGTGGCGCGCCTGGACGAACGACGCTTCGCGGTGATTCTCGATAATCTGGATTCGGCCGAGCGGATTCTTGCGATCGTTCGCACAGTCCACCGCACCATGGCGCTTCCATTCCAAATCGAAGGCCAGGAACTGCTGCTGTCCTGCCGGATGGGCGGCGCGATCGCGCCGTTCGACGGCACTGACGGAGAGAGCCTCCTCGAGAGAGCCTCCGAGATGCTGGTGCATAGTCAAACGGATGACGCCACGATCGCTTTTTCGTCAGATCCCACCACAGTGTTTTCTGCCGGCCCGGCTGCATCGAACGCAAAGCCAGCAGCGGAAGATCGACGGCGCGTCATCCCGGCAGCCGACCGATAGGAAAATTCTTCACCTCAACAGGGTAGAAATCTCCCCGCAGCGTTCCCTCATCCCGTCCTCATAGCCGCTCAACAGGCCTCCTGTCACGTTGTCCCCTCAGAAACCGGGCGTTTCTTCATGCCGGCGTTGCTACCCCAGCTTCTTCAGTTGCGCCTGTCGGCTGGCACGAGGGTTGCTCAGCCCTCTGCAGCCAGTCAAAAGGAGAGCGTCACCATGAACAGAGGCATCTATCCCATCCTGTCCGGTGCATTGGCCCATGAGCGGCGCATGCAGGTGTTCGCCAACAACATGGCGAATGTGAATACCGCCGGGTTCAAACAGGATGAACAAGCTTTTCAGGCGGTCTTTCCGCGCCAACAATTATCTCTTCCTGCCATCGGCCATGCGGCCGGACTCGCGCAACAGATCGTCGGCCGGCCTCTGGGACCGACGGAACGTGCCTTTGTGGCGCCGCATCTTTTGAAAACCACATTCGAACCGGGCCGTATCCGACTGACGGGCAATCCGCTTGACTTGGCGATCCAGGGCCGCGGCTTTTTCGAGGTGAAGACGCCGCAAGGGATCCGCTATAGCCGCAACGGCATGTTGTCGCTCGACAATCAGCGTCGGTTGGTCACGAATCTCGGCTATCCCGTGATGGGCATGAAGGGTGAGATCAAGATTCCCGTCGGCAAGCTCGAAATCTCCCCGCAAGGCGAGATCAAAGTCGACGACAAACCGGTGGCCGCCATCAAGATCATGGACTTTCCGGAGAATCAGATGCCGGAGAAGTTTGCCGAGGGATTGTTTGTGTCCGGCAAAGGCTCCGTGGCCAGGAATCCGCAAGTGCAGGTCGGGCACATCGAAGAATCAAACGTCAATTCAATAGGCGAGATGGTGAAGATGATTCAGGGAATGCGCAGCTACGAATCCACGCAAAAGCTGATTCAGACCCTGGATCGCATGGCCGAAGTGGCCATACAAGATGTGGGGCGCGTCCTGTAATGAGGAAGGCGTGAGGCCAGAGGCGACGGGCGAGAGGTGAAGATGAGGAAACGACCTCTAGCCCCTAGCCGCTCGCCTCGTGCCGCTAATCGGAGGAAACAATGATTCGTGCCATGTGGACAGCGGCGACCGGGATGACGGCGCAGCAGATCAACGTCGATACGGTCGCCCACAACCTTGCCAACGTCAACACGAACTCCTTCAAACGCAGCCGTGCGGAATTCGCCGACCTGCTCTATCAGATCCAGCGCTTGCCGGGCACGAGCGCGTCGAACGTCGGCGTCTTTCCGGTCGGCATCCAGGTCGGCGCCGGGGTGCGGCCGACCACGGTCGCAAAAGAATGGCTTCAGGGAAACATGCGCCAGACCAATAACGAACTGGACCTGGCGATCGACGGGCCGGGGTTCTTTCAGGTGAACCGCCCGGACGGGACCATCATGTATACGAGAAACGGCTCGTTCAAGAGGGACAACGTCGGCAATCTGGTGACCGGAGACGGGGATTTGCTGAATCCCGTGATCACCGTCCCGTCCGGTGCGCTGAAGGTCGACATCGGCCAGGACGGAACGGTGTCCGTCCTCCTGCCGGGCGTGACGCAAGCGTCGCAAATCGGTCAAATCCAACTCACGCGATTCGACAACCCTTCCGGACTCGTCGCGATGGGCAACAACCTGTTCATCGACAGTTTTGCATCCGGTCCTCCCATCCAGGGAACCGGCGGATTCACGACGGGATTTGGAATGATCCAACAGGGATTTTTGGAAAGCTCCAACGTCAATCTCGCGGAAGAAATGGTCAACATGATCATCGCGCAACGGAGCTACGAGATTAACTCGAAGACGATTCAGGCTTCCGACGAGATGATGGCCATCGCCAACAATCTCCGTCGATAATCGGTAAGGAGTCCCGATGTCCCGCTGTCTGCTCGCTCTCGTCGTGTTGTGGTTGAACGCCCTCTCCTGGACGCCCGGGTTCGCGACGGCCGGTATGCGCGACGCTCAACCGGTCCCGGCCGTTCACAGCCGCGAGGTGCGTCCGCTCGACAAGCCGAACATCGAGCGTGCCGCGGCCAGGGAACTCCATCCGGACCTCATCAAGAAAACGATTCAGAAGTACCTTGAAGGCCAGTGGGGCTCCCAAGTCCAATCCGTGCAGGTGGCGATCTTGGAGCCGTCGGAGCCCGCCAAGATTCCGTCGGGCGCCGTCGGGCTGCGCGTCGTTCCATCGGGATCCGACGAAGGACTGGGCCGCCGCCTGTTTCATCTCTCCGTGACCCTCAACGGCCAATCCTGGAAAACAATCGATGCGCTGGCCGATGTGGCGGCCATGGTCGACGTGGTGGTGCCGAATCGGTTTCTCAAATCGGAGGAATTGGTTGATGCGGAAGACCTTACCACGTCGCGCATCCGGATCCCTGATCTGAAACATCCGTACATCACTGATCAGGAAGAGGTGATCGGAAAAAGCGCCGCCCGACCGCTCCAAGCCGATACGCCGCTCCGCGCGGGTTTTCTCAAAAAGCCCTTCATGGTCAAGAAAGGCGACCGCGTCATGATCGAGGCGAGACGGGGCGGGCTGTCGATCCAAACGTCGGGCGTCACGAAGTCGAGCGGTCAAGTGGGGCAATCCATCATGGTGGCGAATGCCGATTCCGGCAGGGAACTTCGGGCCAAAGTCGTGGCGCCGGGGCTGGTTCAGGTGGAGTTTTAAAACTTGTTGAAGAATGCGCGATACTATCTTCTCGGCCTGCTGAGCCTCACCGTGCTCTTGCACGGATGCATGAGCACGCCGACCGTCTCGAGCAGGATCACGGTTCCTCCGCTGCCTCCTCCGAAGACCATCGGGTCTCTCTGGCAGGAGGAGAACGGACGGGCGTATCTGTATGAAGACCTGCGGGCGATGCGAGTCGGCGACGTTCTGACCATCAAGATCGTGGAAAAGCACAAGGGGTCCAAATCGGCGGATACGGCTGCTCAGCGGGAATCCACGGTGCAGAATAGCCTTGCCGGGACCGGGATGGGCTACATCGGTATTCCTGGCCTTCGTCTTGGCGACGAAGCGCGGCGCGGATTCGGCATCGACGCGAGCGCCAAGAACAAATTCGGGGGCAAAGGGGCCACCAGCCGCGAAGGCACGTTGACCGGCACCATTTCCGTGATCGTGACCGAAGTACTGCCCAACGGCGACCTTCGCATCGAGGGGCGCCGCGACGTGACGGTGAACAGCGAAAAGCAACTCATGACGATCGCCGGCATCGTCCGCCGGGTCGATGTCGATACCAAGAACACCGTGCTCTCGTCGGCGATCGCCGATGCGAAGATTGAATACTCGGGCCTTGGTGTTCTGGACGATGTGCAGCGGCCCGGCTGGCTGGTACGGATACTCGATTGGATCTATCCATTCTGACGAGGGGGTGCTCTGTGCCGATTGGAGCGAGACGGAAACCGACACTCACGATGACTCGCCGGCGCCGGCCGCTCAGCGCGCATTCGCTCCAGATGATGCTGATGAGCGGAGTTGTGCGGCGCGCCGATCTCAACCCGCCTCCGGTGCCGCATCGGTATCAATCGCCCGACAATCCGCAGGGCGCCTTTCCGCAGGAATCGGCCTCGGAACAAGGATGGCTTTCACGGATGTTCCTCGGGCGAAGGACACAGGCATCGGCCTCGAATCGATCGTAATCAAGAGAAAGACGATGCGACGCATGACGACAACACCTTCGCGCATTCTCCTCTGGCTGGTTCTGACCGGTTTCCTCCTCAGCCCCATGACGGCCGACGCCGTCCGGATCAAGGACATCGGCGTGATCGAAGGCGTGCGGGAAAACCAGCTGATCGGCTATGGTCTGGTGGTGGGGTTGGATCGCACGGGCGACATGGTCATCGGTGGACAGTTCACGATCCAAGCCATGATGTCGATGTTGAATAAGATGGGCGTCAATCTCGTCATCGATCCTATCCAGCTGCTCACGAGGAATATCGCGTCGGTCATGGTCACGGCCAAGCTGCCGCCATTTTCCAAGCCGGGCATGACCTTGGATGCGGTCGTCTCCTCAATGGCCAATGCGAAGAGCTTACAGGGCGGGACGCTGCTCTTCACACCCTTGAAAGCGGCCAACCAGCAAGTATTCGCGGTGGCACAAGGACCGATTTCCATCGGCGGTTTTCTCGGAGGAACCGGGGGGGCCGGCGGAGCGACCGTATCCAAGAACCACCAGGCAGCGGGCATTGTGCCGGGCGGCGCCATCATTGAAAAAGAAGTCGCGGTGAACATCGATGCATGGGAAACCGTGTCGGTTCTTCTGAGGCAACCCGATTTCACGACCGCCATTCGGACGGCTGAAGCGATTGACGGCGTATTCGGCAAAGGCAGCGCCTCCGCCGTGAATGCCGGCTCCGTGAAAGCCGCCATTCCCTCCTCCTTTCAAGGCCGGGTGGTGGAATACATCGCTTCGATAGAAGGGCTCGATGTCTCCGTAGATGCCGCCGCGAAAGTCGTCGTCAACGAACGCACCGGCACCGTGGTCCTCGGCGAACACGTGCGGATTTCGACCTGCGCGATTTCGCATGGCAACCTGACGATCTCGGTGAAGAACACCCTGAACGTCTCTCAACCTCCGGCTCCGCTTATCGGATCATCGGCTGGTCAAACGGTGATCACACCGGACGTCCAGACTGAAGTGAAAGAGCAGGAATCGAGGTTGATGGTGGTCGATGAGACAGTCACCCTGGGTGAGGTGGTCCGGGCACTCAATGCGGTGGGAGTGACACCGCGTGATCTGGTCGCCATCCTTTCAGCCTTGCGGTCGGCAGGTGCACTTCAAGCTAATCTTGAAATTATCTAATTTAACCGAATAACTAATAATGATTAAGCCATTACATAACGAGATCGTGAGTCAATCCACGCTACCATTATATGCGACAGGGCCTCTCCAGCTGATTTCCGACTATCAGCCGGTTCCGCCGACCCCAGCCAATACACAAACTAAGACTTTGATTTCACAAGACCACATTGCCGCGCGCCGGCAACTGGTTCAAGCCGGACAGCAGTTTGAAGCCTATTTTATTTCCTATCTCATGAAGGTCATGAGAGAAACCGTGCCTGATGGAGCGTTGTCAGGCAAGTTTGGCGCGTACTTCCATTCCTTTTACGATCAGGAAATCGGACTGCGGGCTGCGGAAGCCGGAGGGATCGGCATTACCCAGATGGTCCAAGAGCATGCGGAAAAATATTTTGCTCCACCACCTGCTCGGCCCTCAAGTTCCTCTCGTTGAGAACCGATAAGGGACTCGACAGGGTGAGGAGCCGCCATTGTCGTCCAAGACAAGGCGGATGAATGAGAGGCTAGCAGAAGGAGTCGGATATGCAGATTTCAGGTCATGGCAAAGCGGATCACCTGGCGAAGCTGCTGCTCGGCGTGCAAGAAACCGAAGGCGCCAGCGCCAAACAAGCAGCCGCCCGGCAGGAAGCCGGCAAGGACCGAGTTCACATCTCCGAACAGGCCAAGGAGCTTCAGCGCATCCGGGCTCTGGCCACTGAGCCGGACGAGGCGCGAAACGAACGTGTCGACCGCATCCGACAGTCCATCGATAGTGGAACGTACGATATCAGCGGGCGCAAGGTCGGAGATGCCATTATCAAGCAAGCATTGACCGACGCGGTTCTGTAATCGGCTCGTCCTCCGTGCACGAAGCACGCAGGGCGTAAAAGACTCGGTCCTCATCCCAAGCGATTGAGCAAGGAGCGCTTATGCTTTCGGGATCCACACACTCCGCAACGCGTAAACTTAGCCAAATCATTTCCCAAGAAGAAACTGCCTGCCAGTCGCTGCTTGAAACCGTGTACGAAGAACGGCGTGCCGTTCGAGCCCTGGCCGTGACGGAATTCCATACCATCAATTGCAGGCGGCTGGCGATTCTCGAGGTGCTCCAAACACTCGCCAACGAGCGGGATCTTCTGATCCTCCAATTGTCTCAAACCTATAAGCTGTCACAATCTGCCTCGACTCTTCATGGTGTGATCGACGCATTGAGCGATAACGACGCCGGCAGCCTTCGTGAACAGTATGACCGATTTATTGCCACGGCCAAGATGGTCCGAGTGCAGGTCAAACAGAACGTTGTTCTGATCGAGAACATTCGAGGGTTTGTTGATGGAGCCCTCTCTGCAGGTACTGCGCTTCTCCCCAGCCGTGACACATACAACAGTACCGGACATGCCCCAAGTGCCTTGGCTCAGCCAGCGCTCATTCGCCAGCAGGGGTAGCCAATGGTTGGCCTCAGTTCCTTATTTGAAATTGCGCGGTCGGCCTTAACGACCACCCAGCTTCAGCTGACCGTCGCGGGGCACAACGTTGCCAACGTCAATACGGAAGGCTATTCCCGACAGCAGGCGATCCTCACCGAACGGCCTCCGCTCAACGGCCAGCCCGGCATGGTCGGGACCGGAGTCCAGGCCACGCAAATCCAGCGCGTTGTGGATCAGTTTATCAACCGCCAGCTGACCGGTATTCAGCAAAATTTGGGCAATTTGAACACCACCAACCGCGAACTCTCGCAAGTCCAACGGATTTTCAACAGCACGAGCGGTCAGGACATCAATACACTGCTCAACAACTTCTTCGCGGGAATGCAGGACGTCGCGACCAGCCCGGCCGATACCACTCCTCGATCGGTGCTCTTACAACGGGCGGTATTGTTCACCTCGAGTCTGAACCAAGCGGCAAGCGATCTTGCAGCCCAACGACTCAATCTCAATCAGGAGATTCAGCAAACGGTCACGGAAATCAACGGCTACGCGAAGCAGATTGCCGACCTGAACGACAAAATCGTGTCTGCCGAGGCGATAGGGCAGAATGCCAATGATTTACGGGACCAGCGGGATCTTGCGATCAACAAATTGGCGCAAGACGTGGACATCTCCACGATCGAGTCCGCGAACGGGTCGGTTTCGGTATTTGCCGCCCGCGGACAGGTGTTGGTGCAAGGAAACACCACTCGGGATTTGGCGGCCGTCCCTACACTGGATAACGAAGGATTGTTCGATGTCGGATACAACACGGGCGGCACGAAAGCGCTCAGCATCTCGTCATTGATCAGCAGCGGCCGTCTCAAGGGCTTATTGGACGTGCGGGACTCCATCATCCCCAACGTCCGGCAGTCCCTTGATCGGTTGGCGGCGACGCTTGTGAATCAGGTCAATCAGATCCATCGGCAGGGGTATGGATTAGACGGTTCAACAGGGCTCAACTTTTTTACCCCTCTCACGGTCACTACCCACGCGAAGGAAGCCAATCAAGGCAGCGCAAGTCTGAGTAACGCAGCCATTACGGCGAACAGTTTGCTCACGCTCCATGATTACCAAATTCAATTCACCTCTCCGACAGCCTATTCAATCGTCGATACGACGACCGGTTCAACCATAAAAGGCAACTACACGGGAACCGCCATCACCGCTCCGACAGCCAATGCCCCGCTTTCCATCATCACCGGCACCAACGACACCTTGACGGTGACGGTCGATGGGACAACGTCCGGAACCATCACGCTTGCCGGCGCCGCATCGCCCGGTTTAGCTTATTCCTCGGGCGCGTCCCTCGCATCGGAGCTACAAAGCAAAATCAATGCTGATGCCACGTTGCAAGCCGCCGGCCGTTCAGTCACCGTGGCCTATGATGCCACGACAAGCCGCTTCATCATTACCTCTAATTCGACGGGGTCGAATTCAGCCGTCACCGTCACAGGGGGCACGGCTCGCACTGCGCTTGGTCTGGCAAGCGGAACGAGCACAGCCGCTTCGGGGACCTATAGTAGTCCACAGACACTGAATTTCGACGGACTCAGCGTGACGTTAAGCGGGACGGCGGCCGCGAATGACGTCTTTACCATCAACTCCTATACCAAAGCAGCCAATGCCATTACCGTTGCCATTACGAGCGGATCCCAGTTTGCCGCCTCATCAAGTGTGGCCGGTATCCCCGGCGATAACAGCAACGCCCTGGCAATGACGGACTTGCAACAACAGCAATTTGCCAGCTTAGTCGGAACGACGTTCAACGGTACCTATTCAAACATCGCGTCGACCGTGGGATTAGCCGCCCAGACGGCCAATCAGCAACTCCAGGCACAAAACGTCCTGCAGGACCAGATCAGCTCATTTCGGTCTCAGACCTCCGGTGTCTCGATCGATGAGGAACTCGTGAACCTGCTCAAGTTTCAACGCGGATTCGAAGCGGCGTCCCGGTTGATCAATGTGACCGATCAAATGGTTCAGACATTGCTCGGACTTGCCCAACACACAGGAGCGTAATGCGATGCGTGTGACGGAACAACAGGCTTTCAGCGTCCTCGCCAATGACATGCAGCGTGCCCAAGGGAAGCTGCTCACGATTCAGCAGCAGGTATCCACGGGGACCAAGGTTCAACTTCCATCAGATGATCCAAGCGCGTTCAATCAAATCACCTTGAGTCAAACGTCTTTGGCAGCGATCGCGCAGCACCTTCGGAACGTGAACTTCAGCACCTCGCGCCTGAACCTTACAGACCAGCTTCTGAACAGTACGACCTCGAGTTTGACACAGGTTCAGCAACTCGCGGTCCAATTTCGGAGCGACACATACACCGCCGTCCAGCGCGCATCCGGCGCACAGCAGGTCCAGCAAATTTTCGGGCAGCTCCGGCAAATCGCCAATTCGAAATACAACGGCCAGGCAATTTTCACGGGGACCAGCACCCATGGCCGGTCGACAGGCTTAAGGATCACCCCGCCGGTGACGTTGACCGGTGGCACCAACGATTCGCTCACCGTCAACGTGGATGGCATCGCGTCAGGCACGATCAGTTTGGGGTCGGGATCGTTGAGCGGGTCTTCCTTGGCTGCTCTGGTCCAGAGCAAAATCAACGCGGATGCCGCCTTATCCGCCGCGGGAAAAAGTGTCACGGTGACTTTTGATACCGATCATTTGGTCATCACATCTAACGATCATGGACCGGCTTCCTCGGTTGAGGTCACGGGCGGTTCCAGCCGTGCTACCCTGGGGCTGAATGGCGGCAGCACGACAACCGGCGCAGTCCCGTTTGCCCTCACGGCGAGCACGAGCTCTGCCACGAACAATACAGGCGGCGCGACCATCTCCCAAGGCCGCGTGACCGACGACAATCGAGTGACGTTGGATGACTATGTCATTCGGTTCAGCTCCGCGACGGCGTATGACGTGTACGATATCTCGGCACCGGTCACGGTGACGGCCGGTTCAGGAAATACCGGCGGCGTGACGAAAACCGATGCCGGCGTCGTCGATTCGTCCCAAGTCAAGCTGCACAACTACCAAATTCAATTCACGTCCAGCACGCAATATTCGATCCTGGACACCACGGCAAGTACGACCGTCTCGAGCGGCAACACGTATGTACCAGGTCAGAACATCACGTTCGGCGGCTTACAAGTGACCTTGGCAAACGGGCAGGCGGGCGGTCCTCAGTCCGGCGATACATTCTCGGTTGCTCTGGCGCCCAGAACAGTGTTGGCAAACCAAACCTACAGTTCAGGAGCCGATATCGGATTCGACGGACTTCGCGCCACCATCACAAGCAGTTCGGGCGCACCGGCTGCGGGTGATCGTTTTACGATCATCACCGGCACACAATATCAGGGTGATGGTGCGATTCAGACTATTCCGATTGGCACCGGTCAGACGGTACAGACCAACATTCCAGGGAATCAGGCATTTACCGGTCCCAGTGTAGACGTTTTCCGCTCGATCAAAAGCCTCACCGTCGCCCTTCGAGGCAACTATGGTGGCGGGATGTCGCAAGGCATCACCGACAGCAGCACGTCCATCGATCAGATCAGCTCGGCACAGGGGCAAGTGGGAGCGCTGGAGAGCCGTTTAACATCGACATCAAATAGTCTGCAGGATGCCCAGAGTTTCCTCACAACGACACTGTCCCAAAACCAGGACGTGGACCTGGCGAAAGCGATTACAGATCTCACGATGCAACAATATGCGGTACAGGCCGCCAGTGCGACGTTGGCACGTGTGTTTCAGAATTCGCTTCTCAATTATCTCCGATAGCCTGAAGAGGTTGAGGACTTAAGTTATTGCCTTCACATCCGATATCGATCTGTAGTCGCTAGATGCACCACGCCAAGGAAGGCTGCCATGCTGGTCCTCACACGCCGACGGGGAGAAGGTGTGACCATAGGACCCGATATTCGGGTCATTGTGCTCGGAACCAAAGGGGGGCAGGTTCGCCTTGGGATCGAGGCTCCCAAAACAGTGGAAGTCCACCGCGATGAAGTTCATGCCAGAATTCTCAACGAGAATCACTTGGCCGCACAAACCCGAGTCATTCCACTTGAAGCGTTTCGGCATCTTACCCAGACGAAACGCCGTATCGCCTAGTGAGCCCTACGATGAAGTGTATATCGAGTCGTTTCGGAACCTTTGACGTCAAAGAAGAGACCGTGCTTCGGTTTCCATCCGGTCTCTTGGGATTCCCAGACCAGCATCGCTACGTGATCCTCGATCACGATACCGATGCCCCCTTCAAGTGGTTGCAATCGATGGACGAACCGGAATTAGCCTTCGTCATTATCGACCCCGCACTCTTTCATTCCAGCTATCGCCTGGAGTTTACTCGTGAAGCGTTGGAGGAAGTGGAAGGCGGGGAAGGAGAGGAGATGACGGTCACGGTGATCCTGACGATTCCATCGGACGACCCCGGACGCGTCACGGCAAATCTGCGTGGGCCGCTCTTGGTGAATCCGCGCACGAGGCTCTGCAAGCAACTGGTTCTCTCGGATGAGTTTCCGACACGCTATCCGCTCTTCCCTGTCGCATCAGCCGACGCTACCCGCGCCGGCCTGCCCGTTCCGACGGCAGCCTGTCCCGCGTAGCCGATCACTCGATCCCAAAGACACGCTTCGGTTTCATCACGCCGCGGCCTGCGTCGTCGGCTCGTCGCCTTGCCGGCAGCGCTCCAGCAGACGAACCAGACGCAGCACTTCCAACTCCAATTCCGCATAGACCGGTGGCGCGTCATGCAGTGTGCCGAGATGTCCGACGGCTTCCAGGCGGCCGGCGGCCTGGGCTACGTCCGAGGCACAGAGATTCCCGGCGGTCCCTTTGAGCGTATGAGCCGCCCGTTCAACGTGCAAGGCATTGCCCGCGGCCAACGCATCCTTGATGTCGCCCAGCATCGCCTCATGACGATCGAGGAACAGCTCGACCAACTGTCCGAACAGTTCATTGTCGCCGCCGATGTTCCGCAACATCTTGGCGGGGTCAAAGATCCTCCGGTCGCCGCCGACGTCCGCCGATGCGGGCCCTGTTTCGGCTGCCGGACGTCCGGGAGCGGGAGCTTCAATCCATCGCTGCATGACGAGACGCAATTCCTCAAGCTTCACCGGCTTGGCCAGATACTCGTCCATGCCGGCCGCCAGGCAACGCTCTCGATCGCCCTGCATCGCATTGGCCGTCACGGCGATGATGGGGATGTGCGGAACCCGTCGTTCGCCGTCGTCCGTTCGTGGCTCGTCTTGCGCTTCACGCGCTTCACGTTCCCGAATCAGTCGCGTCGCTTCAAACCCGTCCATGACCGGCATCTGACAATCCATCAGAATCGCCGCATACTGTCCGGCTGCCAGGGCCGCCAAGGCCTCTTGTCCATTGCCCACCACATCCGGTCGGTACCCCAGTTTGTCCAGCATCCGCACCGCCAGCTTTTGATTGACGATGTTGTCTTCTACGATCAGCACATGGGGGTGCCGTACTTCCTCGGCCAAGGTGTGGCGGGTCACGAGGCGAGGGGCGGATGGAATCGGCTCCTCCGGCGCCGTTCGCGTGATGCCCAGCACCGTCCGCAAACAGTCGCGCAATTCATCATGTCGCACAGGTTTCGGCAAATAACCCATGGCGCCGGCTTGCCGCGCCTGCTCGGCATGTCCGCGCTGGAGGAGCGAGGTCATGACGACAATGCGGAGGCCGGCACAGCCCGGATGGTGCCGCAGTTCCCGCGCGAGTTGCAGGCCGTCCTTCTCCGGCATCATCACATCGAGGATCGCCAGTTCGTATGGACGCCCCTCTCTCGCGGCGTTCGCCGCCGACTCCAGCGCCGCCACCGCGCCTTCGGCCACATCGTCCGCCATGCCCCAGCCCGTGACCAGCGTATGCAGAATCATGCGGTTGGATTCATTGTCGTCAACGATCAGCACCCGCCGGTCTTTCAGATCTCCGGCCGGCACGATGGCTCGAGGAGAGCTCGGCTGTTTCAGGAACCGCGCCGTACACCGGAATGTGCTGCCCTTGCCAGGCGTGCTGGTGACTCCCATCCCTCCGCCCATCAACTCGATCAGCTGCTTGGAAATCGACAGGCCAAGCCCCGTGCCTCCGTACTTTCGGGTCGTTGAGCTGTCCGCCTGGACGAAGGGCATGAACAGTTTGGCCTGCGTGTCCGAGGATATCCCGATGCCGCTGTCGGTGACTTCGAAACGGATCACCGCCGAGTCCGATGCATCTTCTTCCAAATAGGCTTGCAGCGTCACCTCGCCCCGGTCGGTAAATTTAACGGCGTTGCCGACCAGATTCGTCAGCACCTGCCGCAACCGTCCCGGATCACCGCGCAGGCCGGTGGGCACGGCCGCATGCACCAATCCGGTCAGCTCCAACCCTTTGACCTCCGCGCGCTCGGCAAATTGGGCGAGGACCTGCTCTACCGTCGTGCGCAGATTGAAATCCAGTTGTTCCAGCTCCAGCTTGCCTGCCTCGATCTTGCTGCACTCCAGCACGTCGTTGATCAGTTGCAACAGCGCTTCTCCGCATTGCCGGATCGTCTCCGCGTAAGACCGCTGCTCGGGAGACAAGCTCGTGTCCATCAATAAACTCGTCATGCCGATCACCCCGTTCATCGGGGTCCGTAACTCATGGCTCACGGTGGCGAAAAACGCGGTCTTGGCCCGCGCCGATTCGTGGGCGGCGGTCAACGCCTGATCGAGCCGGCGATTGCTGTCGGCAAGCTGTTCGGCCGACCGCCGCAAGGCGCGCTCGGTCTTATGGATTTGCGTCAGGTCGAGCGCATAGCCGCGTACGAGGCCGTGCGAGGCGACAGGACAGAAGATCCAGGAGAAGCTGGCCTCGGGCAGGAAGACGTCTTCGCGGAGCAACGGCGCGCCGGATTCCAGGCAGCGTTCAACCAAGGCGGAAAGGCCTGGGGGCAGCACTTTGGGGTAGCCGTCCGGTCCGTATCCCAGCTTGAGCAGCCAGGCCGCCATCGCCGGATTGGCGTAGAGCAGTTGAGCCTGACGATCCAACTCGACCACGGGACAGGGACTTTCTTCGGCGATGGCGGCCAGCCGATCGCGGTCCTGTTGGAGTTCTTCCTCACGGGAGAGATCGCGCACGGTCACGACTAATCCGTGTCGTCCTTCCAGATCGGCCGGTGCGCAGATCCATTCCACCGGCATCGGCCGTTCGGTGCCGTGGTGGACGCGCATCCGCGGCCCGTGAGCCGGACGGCGTGTCGTGAGGACCTCGCGTAGCCGGCTGCCGACGCCCTCCTCGTCGCCACGGGTGAGCCGGGACCAGAGTTCAGGAAAGTTTTGTCCTACCGGATGAGCGGACGAAAGGCCGAGGAGGCGGCGCCCTTCGGCATTGGCGAAGGTGATGGTGAAGGCGCCGTCCAAGAGCACAACGGCGAAGGACAGTCCGTCCAGCAGGCCAGAAAGAGGAGGGCCGGCGGAAGCAGCGGCAGGGCGCCGGCGACGTGATCTCCGCTGAGGGCGTTTCATCAGGCGGCCTGTGAGAGAGGATCATCCAAGTACATGGCGATGTTGACCCGCTCCTGTGCCGGATCCAAGACACGCAGGACGCTGCGCACCCCCCGATCCTGGACTTGTGTCGCGAGGTCCAACTGCAGGGGATTGGTGTAGGATTCGCCTTGCGGCCCTCCGGTAATCTTGACGAGCGGCTTCAGGCGCTGGTCCGGATTGACTCCCACCACCACCGCTTGCTCGCCCGTGTTGAGCCGGACCAGGCTCCCCACCGGATAGACGCCGATAGTACGAATCACGACTTCGACCAGGGATTTCTCGAACTGCCCTCGTTCGCCGGCCAGGAATAATTGACGGATCGCGTCATGCGGCAACATGGCCGGACGGCCTCCACGGCGGCTCACCATGCCGTCATAGAAATCGACGATGCCCACGATCTTGGCCAGTTGCGAAATCGCCTCCTGTGTGAGACCGGCGGGAAAACCGCTTCCGTCGCCCCGTTCATGATGCTCCGCCACAATCCGCTTCACGTCCTCATGTACGTCGTGGTGGTCGGTCAGCAGCGCAAGCCCCAGCTTGGTATGTTGCTGCAGTAGGATGCGCTCCGGTTCGCTGCACTCCCACCGCCGGCGCACGAGATTCCTCGGCAACCGGACATAGCCGGCATCATGCGCCAGCGCGCCCGCGCCGAGATGGACTCGCATCGCCTCATCAAGGCCGCTTTCCACCGCCACAATCAAGGAGAGAACACAAGTATCCAACCCATGGGCCGCCAACGATCGGTCGAACTGCTTGATCTTCTGCACGGCGAGTTGCGTCAGCAGCCCCGCCCGGTCCTCCATGACACGGGAAAGAATCTTTGAGACGACCGCCTTCGTGGTTGCCGACGGAGGCGGGACGCCTTGTTCAAGATCCGCAAAAATCCGTTCCACCGCTTGTTGCGCTTCCGCATAGAGTTGGTGCGCGGTCCCCTCCATCTGCCCGGATGGCGCCGGTCCGGCAGGGTCCTCCCCCTTTCTGCCGGAGGCATCCGGCACGAGAGGGCGGCCCTTGGCCGATGCCGATGCCGATCCCGATCCGGCCGCTTCATGCGGGACATCCTTGCCCTTGCTCGTGTCGATGGTGACCACCCGAATGCCATGCTGCTTCATCAGCCGGATGGTGTCGTCTTCCTGGATCAGCCGTTTATGAAACAGGAACGGCGTCCGGTACCACGGCAAGTCCATCTCCACAACGAACATACCGGGGACCAAGTCGTCGATCGTGATTTCTTTGAGAGTATTCTTCGGGTTCATGGGGTCGCCCTCCGTTTGCGAACAGCCGCGGCCGGTACTGCCGGGCGCAGAGAGACTCCTGTGTGGTATCGGCATTCGAGACGAGAACTTGACCGCAAGAGAAGAGTGTCCGTTGTCTTCAAACCGCTCCCGCCAGACCGGCTGGTCTGCGATGGTCGTCTCAAGAATCTGTCGCGGAGGACCGATACCAGACCACAGAACGCGTTGCTCTGATCGTCATCGACACCAGTTCGTCCACATGACAAAACGCATCGGTATCGACCAGCTACGGCCGGGCATGCGCATCGAAACCATGGATCGCTCCTGGCTGGAGACGCCCTTTCTCCGCCACCGGATGGCGGTCACGTCGCCGCAACAAATCGAGCAACTCCGGGCCTGCGGGGTCCGAACGCTCGAAGTCACGCTGGACGACGACGCCCGGGAGCCCGACCTTTCCGACGAGCCGGCCGAGGGGGTCAGGAACCATTTGTCGGAACGACCCGAAGGGCGCTACGCGCAAATGGTTCCTGACCCCCAACCGGATCCGGCTCCCTCGATTCCGTTCGAGGAGGAATTGCCGGCGGCCAGACAGGTCTACCAAGCCGCCAAGACCATCATCGAAGGCGCCATGCACGATGTGCGCATGGGGCGGGCAATCAACATGGCGGCGGTGAATCAGGTCGTCGCCGACATGGCGGACAGCGTCCTCCGCAACCCCGATGCCCTGACCAGCCTGTCGCGCCTCAAGCGGTTCGACGAATACACCTTCTTCCATTCGGTGAATACTTCGTTGCTGGCCATGTCCCTTGGCCGCGCCCTCGGGCTCGACGGCACCCTCTTGCATCAACTCGGCGTCGGCACCCTCCTTCACGACATCGGCAAAACGAAAATCCCGCTGGAAATTCTCAACAAACCAGGACGGTTCGAACCTGATGAATTCGAACTGATGAAGCAACATGTGATGCGCGGGGCTGAAGTGCTCGCGGAGATAGCGAGTTTGGACGATTCCGCTATCAAACCTGCCCTCGAACACCATGAACGCGTGGACGGGTCGGGCTATCCCCACCACCGCCGCCGCAGTGAGCTGAGCCAATTCGGCCTGATCGCAGCGGTGGTGGATATCTACGACGCGATTACCAGCGATCGGTGTTATCACAAAGCCAAGCCGGCTCACGAAGCCTTGCAGTTTCTGTATCTGATCTCGCAAAAGGGGCATCTGGACCATGACCTCGTGCAGCGGTTCATCCAAGTCGTCGGCGTGTATCCCGTCGGCTCGGTGGTGGCGCTCAACACCGGCGAAATCGCCATCGTTCGGAGCGTCAACCATGATGCGCCCCTCGAACCTGTCGTGATCCTTGTGAAGGGCCCGGGAAACACGCTCTTGTCACGGCCAACAGAACAGGACCTCCGACACCAATCACAGGCGCCGCACCGTAGTATTTCCACCGTCGAAGACCCGCTGAGCACCGGTCTCAACCCGAGCGTGTATCTCGACAAGGAGTCATTATGAGCAACCTCATTATCTCCACCCCGCCATCGTCGTCCTTTCTCACCGTGGGTCTGTCCCTCAAGATTTCGTTGACGCTCGAGCAGCAGAAGGTCATGTACGGCTCGACATTGCTTGGCTGGAAGGATTATGCATGGCTGGTTTGCGAGTGGCCGACGCAGCTCGGTCACGGCGCCGACATTCCCAAAGGGACGCCATGCACCGTCAGCTATCTGCACGACGGCAAGCTGGTCGGATACCGGAGCGACATCAGGGACTTGGTCAGCTCGCCTGTCCCGTTGCTGTTTATCGCCTTTCCCAAGACCGTGGAAGAGATGCACATGCGCAAGCACACGCGCGTATCGTCGTGCGAGCCGCTATTGTTGATGCGGACGGACGCCACGCCTGGGACGGATCTCCCCATCGATTCCGAAAACTATTCCGGCGGGCTGTTGAAGGATTTGAGTCTGGGGGGATGCAGCATCGCCCTGACGAAGACGCCGGTGTGGCTGCGTCCAGGAGCCACCATCCGGATGGAGTTCGAACTGCCCGGATTGGGGCATGTGACGAACCTGACGGGCCTGGTGAAGAATACCGATGCCCGGGACGGCACCCCTATCATCGGCGTGGAATTTCAATTCGACGGGATGGAATACATCGAGTACCGAGGATGGGGCGGATCGGTTCAGCAGGCCATTGAACGATGCATTCTCCAAAAGCAATCGACCATCGATCCGGCCTTGGGCCGATGACAAGGAATTGACGGTCCCGACCGTCAATGGCCCGGCTCTTCACATGCATCCGGCATGAGCCGGCGCGCGGACCTGGATCCAAGTCGGAATTTTCCCGGTCGGATCGAGTTCCAACCAGGCACATTTTGCCTGCTCCGAGAGAGACAGCTCCGCTTCCTGCCGATTCTCTAAGAAATCTCTCAGTCATGTCTCTAGGGTCGCATGGCACGTCTCTTGATTACCGAGAGACTGCCTCGATGAGTGTGTGCTGTCGTCCGGCTATGAGGAGCGCGCTATGACTGTCTCCGCACCGCTGAACCCCCGTTGGTGTCTCGCCCACGATACGATCGACCGTCACGACATCGATCAACTCATCGCCTGGCTTCGTACCTATCCGCGTCTGACGAAGGGGACGCTCACGCTGGAGTTCGAGCAGCAGTGGAACCGCTGGCTCGGCCACGGCCGATCGGTTCATTGCAACTCCGGTTCATCGGCCAATCTGCTGATGTATTACACGCTGCTGCTGTCGGGACAGTTGCGCAACAAGAAAGTCATCGTGCCCAGCGTCGGCTGGGTGACGTCCATCGCGCCGGCCATCCAGTTCGGTTTCGAGCCGATCATGTGCGAGGCGGACCCGGACACCTTCGGCCTCGACCTCAATCATCTGGAAGATCTCCTTCGCCGCCATGGCGCGCAGACCGTCATGCTGGTTCAAGTCCTCGGCGTTCCGCACAAGATGAAGGAAGTCTTGGCGCTGAAAGAACGCTATGGGTTCTATCTTCTCGAAGACGCCTGCGCGGCGATCGGCGCGACCTATGGCGGGCGGAAGGTCGGATCCTTCGGCGACATGGCCAGCTTTTCCTTTTACTTCGGGCACCAGATGTCGACGATCGAAGGAGGGATGGTGTCCACGGACAACGCCCGCTTCCATGATCTCCTGCTCATGCTCCGCAGCCACGGGTGGAGCAAAGATCTGAGTCCGGACTCGCACCGGCAACTCGTGGAGCAGTACCAGATTGACGACTTTCATTCGCCGTTCGTCTTTTACGAGCCGGGCTTCAACCTGCGCTCCACGGACCTGAACGCCTTCATCGGATTGCGGCAGGTGGAAAAGCTGGATCGGATGACCAGTCAGCGGCAAGCCCATCACGACCGGTACATCCAGGCCCTGGGCGACCGATTTGTCATTCAACGCCCTCCCAAGGACGCCACGGCCGCGAGCATTTCGTTTGGACTGCTCGCCGACGAGCCGGCGCAACGACGGGCCATCGTGCAGGCGCTGGCCGGGCAGGGTATCGAGACACGCATTTTTTCCGCGGGCAATCTCGGGCTGCATCCGTTTTGGATCAATCGCTACGGGGTCGCGAGCTTTCCGGTCGCCGATCGCATCCACCATTGCGGCTTCTTTCTGCCGAATCATCCATCGATGGACGAGGCGGACATCGCGCACATCGCCCGCGTGGTATTGGAGGCCGCATGACCGGACCACTCCTGGTTACCGGAGGAACAGGCTTATTGGGTTCGGCCCTCCGCCAGGCCGTGCCCCAGGCGCTGTTTCTGTCGAGCGCCGACGGAGACCTTCGCGACATCGGCGTGGCGCAGCGAATATTTTCAGCGCTGCGCCCGTCACGGGTGATCCACCTCGCGGCTCGGGTGGGAGGCGTGAAAGAGAACGCCGCCGAGAACACGGCGTTCTTTGAAGACAACGCGCTGATCAATGCGGCCGTTCTCAGCGCCGCGCGGCGAGCCCGCGTGCCCAAGCTGACGGCCCTGCTTTCAAGCTGCGCCTTTCCGCTTTTCACGGACCGGCCGACTACCGAGAGCGATCTTCAATCCTCGGCGCCGTATCAGGGGAATGCGGGATACGGCTATGCGAAGCGCATGTTGGATGTGCATATCCGTATGGTCGCAGCGGAAGAGGGCTTCGACTGGAGCACCCTGACGCCGGTCACCATGTACGGCCCGTATGACTCGTTCGACGCCGACAGCGGCCACGTCGTCGGCTCACTCATTCGTCGCTGTTGGGAGGCCAAGACGGGGGGCACGCCGTACACCGTGTGGGGGAGCGGACGGGCAGTGCGGCAGTTCGTCTTTGTCCGCGACGTGGCACGTCTGATTGTACACGGCATGGATCGTTCGCTGGGACCGGCCACCACGATTGTGGCGCCGGATGAAGGGATCACCATCAAAACCCTTGCGGAATCGATCGCGCAAACGATGGCCTACAGCGGACCCATTCTGTTCGACCACACCCAGCCGGAAGGCGTGCTCGTCAAACGCCTGCGCAGCGGGCACTTCACGTCGCAGTTTCCCAGTTTTCAGTTCACCGGCTTGCGGGAGGGACTCACAGAAACCATGCGATGGTTTGTGCGCGATCGAGAACAGAAAGCTGAACGGCCGGTTCAGCCTTCGCTCTGCCGACAATCATAGGAGAACGGCGTCAATGGCCACTACAGCTGCACGTGTCCTGATCACCGGCGGAGCCGGCTACATCGGGTCCGTCTTGAGCAAACAGCTCCTCGAACGGGGATGCCGGGTGACGGTGCTCGATACCTTTCTCTATCGTCAGAACAGTTTGTTGGATTGTTGCGCGCATGAGCAGTTTCAGGTCGTGCGAGGCGATTGCCGGGACGAACGGATACTGACGGATCTCCTCCGCGGTGCGGACATCATCATTCCGCTGGCCGCGCTGGTCGGCGCGCCGCTGTGCGACCGGGACCGTATCGGGGCCTATTCCGTAAACTTTGAAGCGGTGCAATTGCTCTGCAAGCTGTCCTCCCCTCGGCAACGCATCATTTTCCCGGTCACGAACAGCGGATACGGCATCGGACAATCGGGGATCCCTTGCACCGAAGATTCGCCGCTGCGGCCCATCAGCCTGTACGGCGAAACCAAAGTCAAGGCGGAACGGGTGGTCTTGGATCGCGGCAACGCGATTACCTTGCGGCTGGCCACCGTTTTCGGCGCCTCGCCGCGGATGCGCATGGATCTCCTCGTCAACGATTTCGTCTGGCGCGCGGTCCAGGATCGCGCCGTCGTGATCTTCGAGGGCCACTGCACGCGCAATTACATCCATGTGCGCGACGTCGTCCGGGCGTTTCTCCATGCCATCGATCATTTTGAGCAGATGAAGGACCGGCCGTACAACGTCGGGTTGGACGATGCCAATTTATCCAAGCTCGAACTGTGCCGGGAGATCCAGCGCATCCTGCCGCAGTTCGTGTTCTTTGAGGCTCCTATTGGGGAAGATCAGGACAAACGCGATTACATCGTCTCGAATGAACGCTTGCTGGCAACGGGTTTTCGGCCGGAATGGCCCTTGGATCGTGGCATCCGGGAATTGATCAAGTGCTACACCGTGCTGCGAAGCACCGCGTACGGCAATGTGTAGGAGACGGGGAGGGCTTCGATGATCATCAGCCGCACACCGTTCCGGATCTCCTTTTTCGGCGGGGGCACCGACTATCCCGTGTGGTTCAAGGAACACGGCGGCGCCGTGCTGGCCACGACGATCGACAAGTACTGCTACATCAGCTGCCGTTATCTGCCTCCGTTCTTCGAGCATCGCACGAGGATTGCCTATTCCCGCATTGAACAAGCCAAGACGAATGCGGAAATCGAACATCCCGCCGTCAAAGGCGTGCTCCAGTATCTCAATGTGACGGACGGGCTTGAGATCCACCATGACGGCGACTTGCCGGCGCGCACCGGCTTGGGGTCCAGTTCGTCGTTCACGGTCGGACTGCTGCATGCCCTGTACGCACTCCAGCATCGCATGCCGACGAAATCAGAACTCGCCAATTCGGCGATTCATGTGGAGCAGCACATCCTGCAGGAAGCTGTCGGCTGTCAGGATCAGGTCCTAGCGGCACACGGCGGATTGTGCCGGCTGACCTTCGCACCGACGAGAGAGATTGGTTATACACCGGTCATCATGAAGCCGGACCGTCTCAAAGCGTTGCAAGACCATCTGCTCCTGTATTTTACGGGCTTCTCCCGGACCGCATCAGAAATAGCGAAAGAACAAATCGAGCGGACCAAACAACGTCGGGTGGAACTCTTTGCGATGCTGCAAATGGTGCAGGAGGGCATATCCATCCTGACCGGCGATCATGATCTGACGGAATTTGGCGAGTTGCTTCATGAAGCCTGGATGGTCAAACGAGGACTGACGAGCAAAATTACCACTCCGTTCATTGATCAGATTTATGAAGCAGCGAGAGGCGCCGGTGCGCTCGGAGGCAAGCTGTTAGGGGCCGGTGGTGGAGGCTTCATGCTCATCTTCGCCAAGCCGGAGCTGCATGCGCAGATTCATGCCGCCCTGCCGGGTCTTCTACACGTTCCCTTTCAGTTCGAAGGATCGGGGAGTCAAATCGTCTTCTATCAGCAAGAAGCACCCATCATGCGAGCCTCCGCATGGGCCGATGGACATGCGCCGGCCGGAGTGCAAGCGCAGGTTGCTCAACCATGGAACCGGAACGCAGCCTAATGACGACAGGGGACCAATACGACGTTGTAATTCTATGTGGTGGTCTTGGCACGCGGCTCAGATCCGTTGTCAGCGACCGGCCTAAACCGATGGCATTAATACACGGCCGGCCCTTCTTGGATCTGATAGTGGATCATGTGGCGTCGCAGGGATTTCACCGGATCATTTTCAGCACCGGCCATCAAGGGGATTGGATTGCACGCCATCTCCAAGGACGGACCGACATTGAGGTCATCATATCCCATGAAGACCAGCCACTCGGCACAGCCGGCGCGTTGCGGGCGTGCCGCCCTCAATTCAACACGGCTACGACTCTCATCCTGAATGGTGACTCTCTCTGCCGGATCGACCTCCATGATCTTCTTGCTGCGCATCACCGTCAACAAGCCCTGGCCACCATAGCGGTGATCCCGAGCAATGGGCGCATCGATGGGGGAGGGGTTGCCTTAGACGGGACCTATCGCCTTCTGGCCTTTCACGAAAAGCGGCCAGGCCCGTACATCAGTACCGGCATCTATGCCGTCCAGACCGAGTATGTAGACCGGATTCCTGCAGCCGTTCCCTGCTCACTTGAACGAGACATCTTTCCTGTGCTGTTGCATGGTCTGTATGGCTATCCCTGTGACGCGCCGCTGTACGACATTGGCACGCCTGAGCGGCTGGAAGAGTTTCGATTAGTCATGCATGGGCTCCCTAAAGAAAATGTCGCGAAAGGAGCACCATGTTAACCAAGAGCGAGGGCCTCGCGCTCTACCGCAAGCTGGTGCTGATCCGCCGGGCAGAAGAAGCGATTCGCGCGCATTATCACGAAAACGACATGAAAACGCCGGTCCATCTGGGAATAGGCCAAGAGGCCATCCCGGTCGGCGTCTGTCACGGTCTGCCCCAAAACGTCGTCACGTTTGGCACCTATCGTAACCATGCCTTGTATGTCGCCCTGACGGAAGAGACCGACCGATTTTTCGCAGAATTGTTCGGGAGAGGGACGGGGTTGGGACGGGGGAAGGCCGGCTCAATGCACCTCTGTGCGCCGAATCAAGGACTACTTGCCACCTCGGCCGTCGTTGCGACGACCATTCCCCTTGCGGTCGGAGCGGCACTTGCTCACGCGTATCGGAACGAGAACACTCCCGTCGCCGTGTTCTTTGGGGATGGGGCCATGGAAGAAGGCGTCTTTTGGGAAAGTCTCAATTTTGCCAGCCTGCGAGGGCTCAATATTCTGTTTGTCTGCGAGGACAACGGTCTTGCCATCCACTCAGGGGCTTCCGATCGGAGAGGGTTTTCTTCGTTGCCCCAGGCCTTGCAGGGTTTTCGTTGCGCAACCGCTTCGGCCGACGGCAGCGACTTGCCGGCGGTCATCGAAGCCACCACTCGCATTCGGGAAGACATGGTGTTGACCGGGCGGCCGGGTTTCCTACATCTCACCTATTTCCGATTTCTCGAGCATGTCGGCATCAATGAAGATTTTGTCGTGGGCTATCGCCAGGCTCCCAGCACAGAGGAACGGATCACACTCGACCCCCTTACACGATTTACCTCCTGTCTTTTTGCGCTCGGCTGTTCAGTGACGGAGCTCAACGAGATTTCGGCCGGCGTTGATGCACAAATCCGACGCAGCCTTGACCGAGCGCGGCAGGCATCACATCCGGAGCCCGACGCATTATATGAGGATCTCTGGGTATGACGGAGACTATGACCTATCGTGATGCGCTGGCTCTGGCCGCTGCGAGGGAGATGGACGTCGATCCCAACGTGTTCGTCTTCGGCCTCGATGTGCCGGATCACAAGCGTATTTTCGGCAGCACGAAGGGGCTTGTTGAAAAGTTCGGAACGGCTCGTTGCTTTGGAACACCGCTCTCGGAAGATGCCATGACGGGTGTGGCCATCGGAGCCGCGTTGTCAGGTCTGCGGCCCGTCCACGTGCACATCCGCGCCGATTTCCTTCTTTTGGGCATGAACCAGATCGCCAATGTCATGTCCTCACTGCGATACATGAGCGGAGGCTCGCTTCGGCTTCCCCTGGTCATCCGCGCCGTGATCGGTCGCGGATGGGGACAAGGCGCACAACACAGCAAATCGCTGCACGGAGTGTTCGGCCATTTCCCCGGCATCAAGGTCGCATTGCCCGCCGCGCCGCAAGATGCCTACAGCATGCTGCGAGCCGCCATCCGAGACGACAATCCGGTCATTTTGCTGGAGCATCGTTGGCTCTATGACATCGAGGGAAGTGTCGATGAGAACCATCGGCCGATGTTGGAAGGCCCGGTCATCGTCCGGCATGGCGATGCCCTCACCGTCGCTTGTACGTCATGGATGACCATCGAAGCGTTCAAGGCCGCAGAGGTGCTCGCAAAGCACGGCGTGGAGATCGAAATCATCGACATGCGCACGGTTGCGCCGCTTGACGAGACGATTGTGGTGTCCTCCGCAATCCGAACGGGTCACTGTATCGTGGCCGATTACGACTGGCTCTATGCCGGATTTTCCGCAGAACTCGCTGCGCGGGTTGGACACCGTTGCTTCGGGGCGCTGCGGCGACCGGTAGAGCGGATTGGGTTTGCTCCGGTACCCTGTCCGACCGCTCGGCCTTTGGAAAATCTGTTCTATCCATCGGCTGCCCATATTATCCGGACAGCCGAACGTATGCTCGGCCTGCCGATTATCGACCTGAGCAGCGAGGTCTTCTACAGCTATGAAGAACGATTCAAGGGGCCCTTCTAGCATGGGATATGCCACAAAACTCGATCTCGTCCTTGTGAATCCTGGCAACCGCTCACAGGCGTACCAGGGTCTTGGGCAAGAGCTTGCGGCCATTGAGCCCCCGGTGTGGGTCGGTTTAATCGCCACCTATGTCCGCAAACGGGGATTTACCGTCACGGTCATCGATGCAAATGCCGACAATCTGAGTCCATCGGACGTCGCGGGTCGCGTTGTGGAGATGAAGCCCACGCTGACGGCGGTCGTCGTGTATGGTCATAACCCGTCCGCCTCGACCCAGGTCATGCCGGCGGCGGGAGCCATCTGTGCGGCAATCAAGAATTCTTCGCCTACGCTGAAAGTGCTGATGCTCGGCGGGCACGTGGCTGCTCTTCCAGAACGGACTCTGCGTGAGGAGCAAACTGACTTTGTGTGCGGCGGAGAAGGGCCGACAACGGTTTGCGATCTGTTAGAAGCCTTCACGACGGCGTTGCAGCCGGATCTCGGAAAGGTCCGCGACTTGTGGTACCGCGAGGGCCCCGCCGTGGTGCGAACGCACGCCGCTCCGCTCATTCACCGGCTGGATGACGACATGCCCGGTCTTGCCTGGGATCTACTCCCGATGGAGCGCTATCGCGCGCACAACTGGCACTGTTTTGGACATCTGCAGAATCGACAACCGTATGCAGCCCTCTACACCACACTCGGATGTCCATTCCATTGTTCCTTCTGCTGCATACAGGCTCCCTTCAAGCGGGGCGAGCAAGCCTTGAACTATCGAGAAGGGCTCAATAGCTACCGCTACTGGAGTCCCGAAGCGGTTCTTGCCGAAATCGATCTTCTCGTGACTCGCTACGGCATCCGCAATATCAAATTCGCGGATGAAATGTTTGTCCTCAATCGCAAGCATGTGCTCGCAATCTGCAAAGGATTGATCGATCGACGGTACGATCTGAATATCTGGGCCTATGCCCGAGTCGATACCGTGCGAGATGGCATGGCCGATATTATGCGACGAGCCGGCTTTACGTGGCTGGCGTTCGGAATTGAGTCCGCAAGCGAACGCGTCCGTGATGATGTGGACAAGGGGTACGATCAGCAGGATATTTTCCACACGATCGAGCGAGTGCGTGCGGCAGGGATTTCCGTCGTTGCCAATTACATCTTTGGTCTTCCCCAAGACGATGCGGCCAGCATGCAAGAGACCCTGTCATTGGCCCACAGGCTCAACGCGGAATACGCCAATTTTTATTGCACGATGGCCTATCCTGGGTCCGCGCTCTATACGCAAGCGCTCCAATTCGGTTGGCCGTTGCCGGATAGTTGGTCAGGATACTCGCAGCATTCTGTCGACAGCATGCCCTTGCCGACACGGCATCTTGAGGCAAGCGACGTGCTGCAATTCCGCGACAGGGCATTTCAGCAGTACTTCAACGATGCGAGTTATCTGAGCATGGTGGCGAGGAAGTTCGGCCATGACACCGTCGCGCACATACAACGCATGGCGAAAGAGCGTCTTGTGCGAGCGTCTCCCAACCGACCAAGAGGCGCAACGCCTTTCTTACGCACGGCGGAGTCCGCGCCGATCACAGTGCTGCCCCTGACACGAGGTCTCTGATGAAAGTCTTGTTGCTCTATCCCACATGGACCGGCGCCTATGGTCTCTTCGGCCACTTCGCGCGCCGCAATTCGACCTGGCCTCCGCTGAACCTGGCGCTGCTCGCCGCCATCGCGGAGCGCCATGGCCATGACGTCACCATCATCGACGGCGAATCGGAGCAGGTGCCGCTGGATGACATGGTCAAGCGAGCGGTCGCTCATAAGCCGGATGTGATCGGTTTCACCGCGACGTCTCCGTTTTTCCACATCAGCAAGGCCGTGGCGGAGGGCATCAAACAAACGGCGCCTCACATTCCGATCGCCGTGGGCGGACCCCACATCACGATCATGAAGGAGAAAGCGCTTCTGCCGGCATTCGACTATGCCTTCATCGGAGAAGCGGAGGAGTCCTGGCCGGCGTTTCTCCATCAGCTCGAACAGGGGAAGGATGTCTCGGCCGTCGCAGGGATCATCTTCCGCCGGAACGGCGAGATCGTTTCCACCGGCCAACCGGCGGACATCACCAATCTGGACGAATTGCCTGCGCCGGCGAGGCATTTGCTGGACATGCCGCGCTACAAACTCGGCACCTTGCGCGGGCGATTGCCCTTCACGTCGATCCAAACCATGCGAGGCTGTCCCTGGAAGTGCATTTTCTGCGCATCCGAAGCCTTGAAGACCACGGAGATGCGGATACGTTCGCCGCGTTCGGTGGTCAATGAAATGAAGCAGGTGGTCGAGAGGTTCGGCACGCGCCACTTCTACATTGTCGATGACGTGATGACCTTGTGGAAAGAGCATGTCTTGGAGATCGCGGAGCTGATTACACAGGAAGGATTGTCGATCACGTTTGAAGGCAGCACGCGCGCCAACCTGGTGGAAGACGAGGTGATCGCGCGTCTCGTGAAGAGCGGACTGATCCGCCTCTCATTCGGATTGGAGACGGTGGACCCGGAAATACGCAGGACCATGAAGAAACAAGTGCCGCTTGAGCATTATGTCAGGGCCAACGGCATTTGCAACAAGCACGGAGTCGAGGCGTTGAATTCGGTGATGATCGGCTTGCCGGGCGAAACGCGCGAGACCGTCCGGGCCACGCTCAAGTTTTTACGGCATGCGCGCGAGGTCAAACAGGCGAACTTCGCCATCGCCGTGCCCTATCCAGGCACGGAGTTTCATGCGCTGGCCGTCAAGGGGGACAAGGGCGTGAAACTGATGACGGAAGATTTCTCCGAATACCGGCGGTACGGGTCGGCCGTCACGACCGTGGGGGACCTGTCGCCCCAAGACTTGATCGATCTCCAGAACGAAGGCTTTGTCAGCATTTATTCGGCTCCCTGGCGATGGGTTCCCATGTTGCAGAAACACGGCATCATCGGGGGCACGCTCATGCTGTTCCGCGTGGCGCGGCTCCTGTGGGGCAAATTGTTCGCGCACGCGTCCACTGGAGCACGGGAGCAACTGGTCAGCTTGGGTGACGGGGGATTCGGCAGCGTGCAAGGTCCTGAATTGGCACCCGCGTCCGCCTCACCTCTGATGTCCGGACAGGCCTCGGCAGGGATGGCCGCCATGCCGTTGCTCCAGATTACACCGGCATCGAAGACATTAGCCGCTCCCGCGGGGCACTACGGAGATCCGCGTCATCCGAACGGGTAGTCCACAGCGAGAGATCACATGCAGAGAACGATGAACAAGACGTCAGGCCCCACCGCGCTATTGATTCAATTGGAATTTCCCACATGGGCCACCGCACGCCCATGGACCTATTCGGCCAACTTTGCCGTCCAAGAAGGACTCACGGCAGCGGGCGTCCAGTGCGTCACTGTTCCGGTGATGGCGGAAACACCCTGCTCTTCACCCGACTCCTGGGTATTTCACGCGCGGCGGTTTCTTGAAAACAGAACCTTCGATCAGGTGTGGGTTTGGCTGGTGCACACGCCGCTCGATGCCAAGACGTTGGAATGGATCGCCGGATTGGCGCCGGTGCGTGTGGGCATTCTGATGGAATCACTGCGCTACGACGACCAGGACTATAGTTGGGCGCCGCACTTACGGCATCGCCAATCGCATGTGGAGCAGCAAACTCGATATATGACGCACGTGCTCGCCCCGGATGAGCGGGATGCGGATGAATTGAATGCCCGCCGCGTCGCCAAGGCGCTCTGGTGGCCGCCGATGGTGCCGGAGCGATTCATCACGGCTTCGCCCACGCCTCCCACCGAGCGTTGCGCGGTGTTTCATGGGACGCCCTACGGGCCTCGGCAAAGTTGGGTCACCAATTCGATGCTGAGTGAGCGACTGGTCTACCAGAAAGCCGGCCCTCCGACCAGATACCATCAGCTCTTCGATCAGCTGCAGCAACAGGCCTCTCTCTGCTTGCGGCAAGACCTCGTCATTGAATCGACGATGCACCAGTATGTGCGCACGCTGCAGAACATCCGTCTCGGCGAGTTCCGCGAATGGATGGCGGCGCTGCCGCAATGGCCGGCCGTCGTCAACCTGCCCAGCTTCGCGAAGTTCTACGGAGGCCGCGTCCTCGAAGCCATGGCGGCGGGCCGTCCCGTTATCTCATGGAAGATCCCATCTCATCCTCGAAACCTGGCTCTCTTCGAGGAAGAGAAAGATATTCTTTTGTTTCCAGCCGACGATCCCGATGCGCTCGCGCGGCAGATCGACCGTCTTCGACGGGACCCCGTCTTCGCTCAGACCCTCGCGACCAACGCGCAACAGAAGTTGCGGACCTGTCACACCGCTGAACGGCGTCTGCGGGACACACTCCATTGGATTGAGACGGGGGTCGAGCCCTCTTATGGGTTGACACCGTCATCTGCTCATGGCGCGACGACGCCGGGCCGCCCACCGACGCTTCCATCCGAACAGGTGCAGGCGAAGCGCTTCAATGAGCCGATGCGCGCTGAGTGGAACCGGTCGGAACGAAACGCCTATCGGCCATCGCCCGAAGTGATGACCAAACAGCCGCAGATCCACCCTGCGCAAAACGGAGTGACATCCATGCCCCTACCCAACGAGCCTCAACGCTCGGCCGAAAAAACCGACGCACAGACCGGCGAGTTTTATACGAACCTGTTTGTGAACAGCCCCTATTGGTCCACCCCTCATCCGAACCCCGACGAAGCGGCCCGTTGGACAAAAATCGCCTCCTTTCTGGAATACATCCTGCGGCGCGTCCGCCGACAAGACCCGACCCGACAGTTGAAGATACTCGATGTCGGCTGCGGGCGGGGTTGGCTCACAAACCTCGCCACGATGTACGGCACCTGTGAAGGCATCGAACCGGTCGCCGGCGTGATCGACCATGCCCGTAAGCTGTTTCCTCACCTGCGCTTCGAAGCCGGCACGGCCGAGAGCGTCTTACAGCGTCCGGACTTTACTCCGTATGATGTCGTCCTGACATCCGAAGTCATTGAGCACGTGCCGCACGGACAGAAAGAAACGTTCCTGGTTCAGCTGGCCGGACTGCTCAAACCGGACGGCTATGTCATTCTGACGACGCCACGCGGAGAGATGTGGGAACAGTGGAAAGCCATCGCCCCGCCGAACCAGCCGGTTGAGGATTGGGTCACCGAGGATCAACTGCGCGCCCTGTTCACCGCGCAGGGGTTGCGCGAACTGGGTCTCGAGCGCGTCCATGTCGAGATCCCGAATCTCCGCTATATCCCGGCACCGACGCCGGCCGATATCAGAAGCCGGACATTGATTCCCATCTATCAGGTTTGGGCGTGCCAACGTGCCGGCGTTCCAGTGGTTTCCTCCTTCACACGCCCACCGATGATTTCCGTCATTGTGCCGACATGCAACCGTCCTGACCGTCTTCGCGAGGCGCTCAGGAGTGTGCTGGCGCAAACGTATCGCGATTTTGAAATCATCGTGGTCAACGACGGCACGAGCGACATCGACACCCTGATCACCGAACTCAATTCGGAGGGTCGCATCACCTGTATCAAGCACGATCGCAATCGAGGACTCGCCGCTGCCCGGAACACCGGAATTCGCGCAGCCAAGGGCAAGTATGTCTCGTATCTCGACGACGATGATCGGTACTTGCCCGATCATCTGGAAACCCTGGTCACCTTCCTCGAACGCAGCGACCGTAAGGCGGCCTATACCGATGCCTGGCGCGTGTACGAGAAATGCGAGGCCGGCCTCCGTATCGAGGCCGCCCGCGACCTGCCGTACTCGCATGAGTTTAATCCGGCCAACCTGCTGGTCTCGAATTATTTTCCCGTGCTCTGTGTCATGCACGAACGAAGCTGCATCGAGGAGGTCGGCTGCTTTGATGAATCCCTCTTCGTGCACGAAGACTGGGACCTGTGGATTCGCATGGCCACCAAATTTCCATTCCAGCATGTAAAAAAAACCACGGCGGAGTTTAGTTGGCGCACCGACGGCAGCTCCATGACCAGCGGCACGCGGGATGCTTTTTTCCGAACGACGGAAATTATCTACCGCAAGTACCGGCCCTATGCGGAACGGATTCCAGGGGTCTTGGAGGCGCAGCACCAACATCTGGCAGAACTGCGGGCGACGATCACGCCACAGGAGATCTTCGATTGTTCCATTGTCATTCCGGTCTGGAACAAAATGGAACTGACTGTTCAATGTCTGACCGCCCTGGCTCGGCTCCCGGAACAACTCCGCTATGAAGTCATTGTGGTCGACAATGGGTCCTCCGATGGGACGGGCGAGTTCCTGAGACAGCTACAAAGCGATGTCCGTATCATCACGAACGACGAGAACCTTGGATTTGCAAAAGCCTGCAACCAGGGCGCGCGAATCGCACGAGGCAAGTACGTGGTCTTTCTGAATAATGACACCATTCCCTTGCAGGGATGGCTGAACGCGCTCGTGGCCGAAGCGGAGGCGCACCCGGAGGTGGGCATCGTCGGCAGCAAGCTGCTCTTCGCGGACGGGACGATCCAACATGCCGGCGTCGTCTTTATGCGGAGGCTTCTCAGCCCCTACCACATTTACCGGTCGGCCTCGGCCGATGTTCCCGCCGTCAATCAACGGCGGGAATTCCAGGCGGTGACGGCCGCCTGCATGCTGATTCGACGGGAGCTATTCGAGGCAGTGAACGGCTTCGACGAAGGCTTCATCAACGGGTTTGAAGACGTCGATCTCTGCCTGAAAGTTCGCGAGAAGGGGCATCATGTGATCTACCAGCCGCGGAGCGTCCTCTATCATCTGGAGAGCCAAACTCCGAGTCGCAATGCCCATGATGAGCACAACGCCCGATATCTACAGCAGCGGTGGAATGGTCATTGGTGGCTCGGCGACGAAGATTTGCACTATCACACCGACGGCTTCAAGTTGACCGAAGGTCCTGGGGACGTCCGATTCGCGACCCAACTTCGCTCTATGACTGAGGTTCAGGACCGTGCCGCCTGGGCGCACGTCGCCGCCACGCAAGCCGCCGCGCTCAAGAAGGATTGGACGAGCGTCCGGCGGGAGCTCTCACTTGTGCAAGATTGGCCCAACGAGCCGTTCGTATTGTCGTGGGGCGCGCATGTCTGCGAGTGCATGAAAGAGCCCGGCCTGCAAAATGCTTTCCGGTCGAGGTATCTCGCGCTTGCCGATGCGCCGGACGAACGGCTTGCGCTCGTTCGTAGTTTGTTGGCCGAAAAGAATCTGGCCGCAGCGGACCAGCACCTCCAAAAACTTCTGAGCCTTCGGCCTGCCGATGCCGAAGCTCTGCTGCTCCGCGGCGTCCTCTGCATGCAGCGGGAACAATATATGGAGGCCGAGCGGGCGTTTTCCTCTGCGCTGCGCCAAGGCGCCGATCGCAAAAAGTGTCTGATGGGCATGGGCATGGCGTCACTCGGACGCGCCTATGCCCAAGGCGCGTGGGAACGGTTCCTCCAAGTGTTGTCCGAACACCCGGACGACGCCGAAGCCATTCATTGGCTCCTCCGGGCCGGTACCACCCAAAATCGTTGGAGCGACCTGAGTCAGCAGTTCCGCAATTACCTATCCCGCAATCCCGGCGATCTCGCCGCGCGGTTTGCCCTGGCGAGTGTGCTGGTGCGGGCGGAGCAGATTGAGGACGCCCGCCGGGAGCACGACGCGCTGCGCGCGCTCGCACCCACGTACGACGGGCTGGCGGAATTAGGGCAGGCGATCGCCGGAAAAGAAGCGGTGCTCGCTATGGAAACATCCAATTCCTAAAGAACACCATGGCATCGCTCATCATTCAACTTGCGCGCTTAGGGGATTTGATTCAAACCTTGCCGGCTATTGCGGCTCTCAAAGCCCGTAATTCTGATGAAACTCTTGATCTTCTCTGTGCCGCTCCATTGACCGGCATCGTCGCGCTGTTTCGAGGGATTGAACACGTCTTGGCGTGGGAAGCAGACCGCTGGCGAGAATGGGCCAACGGGCGGTCCGACACGCCTACCGCAATGATCGCGGCGGCACACACCTACATGAACGGCCTCACTCGTACCTCCTATGACATGGCATATAACCTCAACCAACACCCGCGCGCGATGCTGGCCGCTCATTTGCTGGCGCGGAGAGTCGTCGGACCTGGCCACACCGGTCCATTGGCGCTGGAACTCCCACCCTGGGCAGCGTACTTAAGACAAGTGGCCTGGGAGCGACGGCCCAATCACATTCATTTGGCCGATGCGTTCTGCGGCATGTGCGGGGTCACTCCTCCGGGAATTGCTCCAAGGGTCACTGCGCCAGACAGTGAGTTGCCTCGCGACCTCGCCTGTGTCGGCGACGCAAACCATCTTTGGGTCGGGGTCATTGTCGGGGCAGGGGATGTGGCACGCTGTCTTCCTCCTGCCATCTGGGCCAAATGGATCACCGGGTTGCTCAATTCGCACGGGGAGACCCGTGTGGTCTTGATCGGAAGCGCCGGCGAGCGAGGACGCGCTCAGGCCATCCAGGAAGGCCTTTCACCGCTCTTACTCGGACGGTTGTGGGATGCGACTGGACGCACGGATTTGCTTCAACTGACTTCCCTTCTCGCACGGTGCCAGTGGGTGGCTGGCAGCGACACTGGTTCCTTGCACCTTGCCGCTGCGGTCGGAACCAAGGCGCTTGGATTCTATTTTGCTCGAGCGCGCGTCCATGAGACCGGCCCTTATGGCAATGGGCACTGGGTGTGGCAGGCGCCCTGTCCTTCTCCGGAGACATGGCCCATCGAAGAAAGCATCGCCCTGATTCTCCATTCCTCTGGACCTCTACCGACCGCCGACATCAAGGGCTGGGAATTATGGGCAGGACATGTCGATGAGTGGGGCGCGAGTTTCGCCCGACCCGGTCAGAGCGATTCGTCGATCAAGGAGCGAGCGCAGGTCTGGAAAGAATGTATGGCTGACTGTGAACGAGAGCAAACCCTGTCATCCTGAAGCAAGACTGCGACAACGGAATCGCAATAACGAGGCGGCTTTGATCATGAGCGCATTTGAAACCAATCTTCGCATTGTGGCGGACAGCGCACCTGCGCTCGCAGCAGCCGTTCGCGATACAGCTGGCGGATACCTGGAAATTCGACCGACACGGTCAGGTCTTCCGACGGCCGTTGCACAGGGTCGCTCTCTCCACAGCGCCTATGATCCGGTCAAAGAAGCGACCATGTGGTCGGATACACACCGGCCACCGTGCCGGGATGAGGAGATCCTCCTTATTTTTGGCGTTGGTCTTCTGTACCACATTGAAGCGCTCTGCAAGGTGCTTCCCAAATCGGTGAGGATACTGGTGGCAGTGCCCGATCTAGCAGAGTTTCACGATGCCTGTGCAGCCTGGCCTTGGGATCCCTCGACCAACCGCGTGATCTGGGTCTGGGGTGAGCCCCAGGCCATGGCCCGCCAAGTCATTGCCTTTGAAAAACCTGTGCGCATCCTGACCTACGCACCGGCCGCTCAGTTGCATCAGGACGCGCATGCCACGATTGAACAGGCCTTGCGCCGAGAAATCGCCCGCACCACCGGCGGTCAATTACGCATTGCGGTGATCGGCCCGATCTATGGAGGGTCGTTACCCGTCACCAAATCGGTGGTCGCCGCCTTGGGGTCGCTGGGTCACGACATCAACTGGATCGATCATAGTGTCCACGCATCGAGTTACCACACGATGGCCGGCTTGAAGGACCCGCGCCACCGGCAGGTGATGCAGAACAAATTTGCGGATTTCCTGAGCCAATTGACGCTTGTGCGACTCGCGGAGCGTCCGCCGGATCTTGTCTTGGCCATGGCCCAAGCCCCCATGACCTTACCGGTCCTCGAACATCTTCGGAAGAAACGATTTCTGACGGCCATGTGGTTCGTCGAAAACTACCGGCATCTGACCTATTGGCAGCAAATGGCTTCGGGATTTGATTTCTGGTTCGTCATCCAAAAGGCAGCCTGCATGGATGCGTTTCGCCGCGCCGGCGCCAAACAGGTGCACTACCTCCCGATGGCGGCGGACCCGTCCGTACACAAGCCTCTCTCCCTAACGCCGGCGGAGCACGCGGAATTTGGCGCCGATGTCTCATTCGTGGGCGCTGGCTATGCAAACCGGCGCGAGATTCTTCCACGGCTCATCACGCCCGAATGGATCTTTAAGGTATGGGGAAATGAGTGGGAGGGAGCCACCGCATTATCGGGCGTGCTCCAGCGTGGCGGAGCACGCATCGATACAGAGACCTGCATCAAGGTCTTCAATGCCACCAAGGTGAATCTGAATCTCCATTCACATACCGGGAGGGGACTCGATCCTGAGGCCGATTTTGTGAATCCTCGCGCGTTTGAGCTTGCCGCCTGCGGGGCCTACCAGCTGGTCGATCAACGGTCGCTTCTTGGCGAGCTCTTTACCCAGGAGGAAATCTCGACGTTCCGCCAGCTGGACGATCTCCCCGGCCGGATTCGCACATCCCTGCAGGAACCGGATTTGCGCACGGCCATGGCTCAGGCTGCGCGGCGGCGTGTTCTGGAGGAACATACCTATCTCCATAGGATGCAAGACTTGCTGGCGCAGGTCGGGATGGCCCAGCCCGACCGAGTGGGGAATATTCTGCGCGGGGAACGGCAGGCCGGCCAGCTTGGAAATCGTTGCTCCGGCCACCCGGAACTTCTTCCCCTCCTGCAGCACTTTCCCGCCAAACAGAGAGTGGAATTGGAACACGTGGCGGAACAGATTCGCATGCGCGGACCGGCGGCGACCTTGTCGCGTGAGGAACTCTTGGTTCTCATGTTGGACGAATACCGTGTTCAAACTCGTGATCTCGTATGAACAAACAAGTGCTCATCATTAATATCACCCGGATGGGAGATCTGGTGCAGATGGCGGGGCTGCTGGCCAGACTCCAGGCCGAGTGGCCCGGCGCAGCGGTCGATCTTGTCGTGGACAAACGGTTTGCTCCCGTTGCATCCATGCTGCCAGGCCTTCGACACATCGTGACCTACGATTTTCATCGGCTCATTGATGAAGCGCGAGTCATGGCCAAAGACCTCGTGGCCTTTTATCGGGAGATGACAGCCTGGATCACACCGCTTTTGGATGCACGCTATGACCGCATCGTTAATTTGACGTTCGACAAACGCAGCGCGCTGCTCGCCAGTTATATTGGTGCGCCGGATATTCGCGGCGTGGTCTGCGCCCCTGACGGAACCGCTATCGTGAAAAACCAGTGGCTGTCCTATTTTACGGATTGCCATGCCTACCGACGATTCAATCGTTTCAACCTGGTTGACATCTACGCGCTTGGCGGCAGCGGCCCGGGCTCCGCCGATCCACTCTCCTTGTCTGTCCCCCGGGAAACAATCGACTGGGCGAAATCATTTATGACTTCCCAACTGTCCGGGGTGCGAACCCGAATGGCAGTCCAGGTCGGGGCAAGTGATGTCATGAAAGCCTGGCGTCCGGAGTATTTCGGCAAGACCCTGGCCATACTCAGCCGGCATTCGGACATTGGTTTCCTGCTGATCGGCACGACCGAGGAAGCTGCCGTGATGGAAGAGGCAAAAGCAGCGTATCGTGCCGCCGGAGGCAAGGCCCCCTGGTGCGAAGCCGTGGGCAGAACTGATGTCACACAGCTGACGGCCTTATTGGCGCAATGCCAACTCCTTCTGACGAATGACACCGGGCCGATGCATCTTGCCGTCGGCGTCGGGACCCCAGTCATCGACTTGTCTGTTGGACACGTTAACTTTTGGGAAACCGGTCCCTATGGGCCCGGTCACTGGGTCATCCAACCGCAACTCGGCTGCGCTCCCTGTGGATTCGACCGGGTGTGTATGCATCACGCATGTAAGGAACAAATCCCTTGCGAGGACGTCGCCACGTTATGCGGGCATGTGCTGCAATCCGGTCCGTTACCGGACCACAGGGAGGGAATCAAGATTTACGAATCCGGAATCGATGAAGACGGGTTGGGTACGTTCACGCTCAGGACGGGGCGGGCCGATTCCCTCACGGAGTGGTACGGCCTCTTTTGGCGGCGGTTTTGGTATGAAACCTTTACCGGACGTCCCTCCTTGATCAAAGGTCCATGGGGAGGTCCTCCGGATCGTGAAGAACTCAGCCTGAAATTCATGGAACTGCAACCGGCTCTCAAGAAACTGGTGACACGGTCAGAGCAGCTTGACCGGCTCTGCCGACGGCAGCCGCCGCCCGTCATGGAGCTCAAAGCGACTCAAGCCACTTTGCAGGAAGATCAACAACATGTCGTGACCTCGGCCATGACGATGCCGTCATTGATTCCCATCACCGTCGCCTTCCTGCGCGAAATACACAATAACGATGCGCAGGGGCTGACGAAAATGTCGGAACGCCAGCTCCAAGCCTATCACGTATGGCAGAAGCGGGTCACCGAGGTCGAGCGCCGTCTTCACTCACGTCCGATGGAAAGCTCTTCACCTCATTTGATCATGCCTTCCGGCCGCGCGACAGGAGCCAACAAGGGACCCTGCTGACAGTCACGTTTTGACGAAGGAGCCAATTATGCAAGTCTCGCTTGATGCAGAACAGTGGACGGTCCATGACGATACCTCTCTCTTGGAGGTGCTTGCGCAAGTCAGTAACAAAGCGCGTGGCAGAGGGCGGATCGTCACGTCGTTAAAAATAGGGGGACGCACCCACACCGATCGGGATTTAGTCCCCGCCTTGCTGGCTCGTACCGGAAAAGATACCGGTCCCATCGAAGCCCTCTCCTCAGCGACCACCGATATTCTGTTGGGGGCGAAGGACGCCGTCACCAAGTTTGGCACTCACCTGAAAACGGAAGGGGAGGCCATGGTTCGCGTTATGCGGAGCGGTGCCATAAACATGTGCTCCCTCGATAGCTGGCTTGGACAACTTGCTGAATACATAGAAATTACAGAACGGGCCCATGCGCAGCAGGTCCCTGGCTTCCAATTGCAATCCCTGGTTCCCTGGGTCGAACAATTGATAGAAGCGCGAGCGATTCCCGATCCGGTTCGCATGGCCGATATCCTTGAATATGAGCTGGTGCCTCGCATTCAGCCATCATGAGCCATTGGTGTCGATTGTGAATCGTTGGTCCTTGGAGAAGAGGTGTGGTGACAGGCTCAAGTCGCCATGCGTCCCTGCCGATAAGTGCAGGCAGCAGATAGTCTCAGCGCGGTCGGGAAGGAGGCCAAGCAACAAATGACCGAGTCTCTGCCAACTCGCTTCGGCACGGATGCTCGAGGCTCTTTCAAAGGTACGCGGTAAGTTTCAAGGAGGATGAGTCCATGGCCATTGTCGTTAATAACAACATTGCATCGCTGGCAGCGCAACTCAACTTGACGAGAAATACCAACCAGCTCCAACGTTCAGTGGAGCGTCTGTCGTCGGGGCTTCGGATTACCAGAGCCGCCGACGATGCCGCCGGATTGGGTATCGCGTCAACGCTGAACTCGCAAATCGTCAGCATCAACCAAGCCACCAGGAACTCCAACGACGGCATCAGTCTCACGCAAGTCGCCGACGGCGCAGCGAATACCATCAATAATCTTTTGACGCGTATGCGCGAGTTGGCTTCCCAATCCGCCAGCGGCGTATTGGGTAATACGCAGCGTTCGTACGTCGATCAGGAGTTCACCTCCTTGCGTTCGGAAATCGATCGTATTTCGAACGTCACGAAGTTCAACGGTCAGGCGTTGTTGAGCGGTTCAACGCTCAGCTTCAGCATCCAAGTCGGATATCAGAGCAGCTCGAACGATAGCTTGTCGTTGAGCTTAGCTGCTCTCGACACCACGACGCTGGGTATCAACTCGGTGAACGTTTCGACGTCGGCGAATGCGCAAAGTGCGTTGGGGAATCTCGACAGCGCCATCAGCGCAGTCGCCTCGGCACGTGCGACCTACGGAGCGACGCAGAACCGGTTTGCGGCGACGATCGACAGCTTGCAGGTGACGAGTCAAAACTTCACTGCAGCGGTCTCGCGCATCCAGGACGCGGATGTGGCGTATGAAACGTCGCAATTTACGAAGAACCAGGTGCTCGTGCAGTCCGGCATCGCGGTATTGGCCCAAGCCAACGCGCTGCCACAGCAAGCGCTGGCCTTACTACGAGGCTAAGCCTGACACTCTCTCCACCCTCCCTCCCTCACTCCGAGGGAGGGCTGCGGTGAAGAGATGGCTATCAAGGGGAGTACAATCATGGTCCAGGATGTAACAGGAAAACCGGACCTTCCGTTTCCCGCCGAACACTCGACGCAGCAGCCACACCCTTCTACTCGTTCTCGGACTGATACAGCACACGACGTCGCGCCTGCATCTATTGACCAACAAGACCTCTCACAAGCCGTCAAACAGGTGTCCGAAGAATTGCAGAAGGCCGATCCTCAGCTGCAGATGGAAGTCGACTCCGATCTTGGCCGTGTCATTGTCAAAATTCTCGATGGGCAGTCAGGCCAAGTCATTCGACAGATTCCCGCGCAGGAACTTGTGAATTTGGCAAAACAACTCAAAGGCGTGAACGGACTTCTCGTTGAAAAACACGCATAAGTCAAGGCAAGAGGGGAGCGAGTGACCACACCAACCGTCAGCTTTGGGGGACTCGGCAACGGCTTCGATTATTCACAAGTCATCAATGCATTGGTGCAGGCGGCCTCGGCACCGCTCAACCGGCTGACTCAAACTCAAAACACGCTGTCGGCGAAATCCACCGACTACACCACTCTGACGACCAAGCTCCAGGCCCTTCAAAGCGCAACCGGTGCCTTAAGCATCGGCAATTACGACCAAGCGGTTGCCTCCGTAAGCGACTCTACCGTTTTAACCGCAACGGCGGCATCGACGGCGGCGACGGGAAGCTATATTGTTCAGGTTTCACAGCTTGCGCAAGCGCACCAGATCACCAACAAATCCGCCAAGGCCGTGGCCACCACTACCAGCAGCATCGTGAGCGGGGCATCGGCGGTATTCTCTTTTCGAGTCGGCTCGGGCTCCGTTCAAACCGTCAATTTGAGTACCGGTGCCAGCATTCAGGACTTGCAGAATGGGATTAACAACCTTGGTGCCGGGGTGACCGCCTCGGTCATCAATACAGGTACTGCCGCTTCCCCCGCCTACCGGCTTGTGTTGACATCCAATAGCACCGGCGCCAGCAACGCCATCACCATTTCAGCCGATGGGACCGCTCTGGACTTTTTGAACTCCAGCGGAACGGGCGGGACGGATACTCTTCAAGCCGCACAAGACGCACAGATCAAGGTCGGCGATCCGACCTTAAATCCCATTACCGTGACGCGAAGCAGCAACACCATTTCAGACGCGATCTCCGGTGTGACAATGACGCTCACCAAAACAACAGGCACCGGGACGGTCAACGTCAATGTGACGCAAAATCCGAGCGCGGTCAAAGCCAACATCAAAGCGCTGGTGACGGCCTATAACGACGTCGTGACATTCATCAACAGCAAGAACACGTATGACGCGAAAACCCGCCAAGGCGGGACGTTTTTCGCTGAAGGCACACCTGGAACTGTGCTGAGCAAGCTGCGCCAGTCGCTCAATGCCACCATGACGGGGACGACCACCTACACCACCGTCGGTCAGATCGGTTTTTCAACCAATCGCGACGGAACCATCACGCTGAGCGATTCATCGCTGAGCACGGCGCTGAATTCGAACTATGGCGACGTCAAAGCCCTTCTCGTCGGTCAAATCAGCAACCCGGGAATCGCCAAGCAACTCAGCAACGCAATCGATGCGTTGGATGATGTGTCCAGCGGAGCAGTCACGCTCAAACAGAATTCGTTGACGGACCAAATCAGATACCTGACGGACCAAATCGCCATCCAACAGGAATATATCAGCCAATATCAACAACGCCTTCAGCTGCAATACGCGCGACTCGACAGCCTGTTAAGGACCGTTCAGAGCCAATCAAGCTTTCTCACAGCCAATCAGTCAACATCGGGGACCACAAAATGATGACCGTCAGCTATGGAGCCCAGCAATACCGTCAGACGCAGGTCATGACCGCGTCTGGAGTCCAGCTCATCGTCCTCCTCTACGATTCCGCCATCCAGTCATTGGAACTCGCCCGAGAAGGGATTCTGCAAAACAATTACCAAGACAAGGCTCGTTTCCTCGGACGCGCCGTGGGCATCGTGTCGGAGCTCTCGAACGTCCTTGATTTTGAAAAAGGCGGCGAGATCGCGACGTCTCTCCATAGACTCTATGAGTACATGCTGGCTGAATTCCTCCAAGCCAATCTCCGCAACGACCCGCATCATTTGAACGGGCCGTTGCGTTGTCTCATGACACTTCGCGAGGCCTGGCGTGAGGTCGCAGCCCAGCAACACAGCACCGTACCGGTGAGATCGTGATCCCGCCGGTCGAGGAAAGAGGGACCGTTGCCAGCCACGTGGAAGCGTGTACCCTCGCGGCGCGCGGTGCTGCCGAGGAGGGACGATGGGATGTCGTAGAAGACTGCTACCGCCGTCGCGGAGAGTATCTGCAACGGGCATCGTTGCTGCCTCAGGAGACGGCGCGTTTGCGGATTATCGATCAGGAGGTGCAAGAACGCATTGGTGTCGCACAGGCGGCACTCACCTCTGTCCTCCAGCAATCCGCACGAATTCGACAGCGACTTGAAGGACTGCGTCATGGAATCGGCGCAACGTCCTCAGATTCAGGGATGATCCTCTTGGAAGCATAATGAAACCTGGGAGCGATCATGGCCATTGACGTCAGCCAGATTCACAACCTCGTGAGAACGTATCAGCGAGCGCTGCACGACAGCGCGGAGCATGCATCGACACCGAAGGCGTCCACATCCTCTCAGGAAGACAAGGTGTCAGTATCGGCCGAGGCGCGCACCCGAGTCGAGCTCTCGCCTCACGAGGCAGGAAGGCCCACACCAACATGATGACCCATGGTCTTCGTACTCCGGCGCTCCTCGTGGCCGGCCCCACGATTCGTCGGAACCGGATCTGGACTGAATTGCCAGAACTGAGCGTCCATGTTTATGGGCGCGATGCATTTTCAATCGCAACTCACCTGTCACCAGACATTCCTCTTTTGCTGTACCAGATGGATACCCGAACCGAGGAGACCCTGCGGTTCCTCGACACCGTGTCCAAGCGACAGAGCGATCTGTGTGTCATTCTGCTCGGTAAGGACATTGGATCGGACCGTGTGGCTCAGCTCCTGAGGCACGGCGCCTTCGATTACATGACGTGGCCCTGCACGGCCGCGCGGGTCATGGAGTCGATCAGCAGCGGTCTCGCCAATCGCCACATGTTTCTCGAAGTCCGAAATCTGTCCGAGGAACTCGCGCGCACAAACCAGGCGCTCGCACAGGACCGAGATGTCTTGACGCAGTGCAACCGGAAGCTGTCCGTGCTCAATCAGCTCACGCAAAACTTGGTGGGATCGCTCGAAACCGAGGCCATTGTCAGAACGCTGTTTACCGGGTTACCCCAATTACTCCATGCCGATGTCATGGGATTGGTCAGAACCAACCCGGAACACGTCTGGACCTGGTCGCGGTCTCATTCGATGCAGCGAGAAGAACAGGTGCGCGCACAGTTGCTCAGCCGGCTCAGCCAGAAGGCGGGCAGAATCACATCCAGGCAGACACAACTGCGGCTTGTGGGCGTACGGCCCCTCACATTAGTCCCTGCACCTACGCATGCCATGCCCGATTCGCGGTCAGCGGCACATGACGTTCGGCTCACCATCGGACCACAGAGCATGGGCATCCTGCATATCGAACGCGACAGCGCCATACCCTTTACCGAACAGGAGCAGCAACTCCTCGCCACGGTCGGGGCCTCATTGGCCTTGACCCTGCGCAATGCCGATACGCATCAAGAAATACAAGACCTGGCGCTACGCGATCCCTTGACGGAAGTCTTGAATCGCCGTGCACTCGATGGCCCTCTCATCCGCGAGATAAAAGCCGGCGTTCGCTATGGAACCCCGGCCTGCCTGATCCTCTTGGACCTGGACTTTTTCAAAACCGTGAACGACGTGCTCGGGCACATGGCCGGAGACGAGGTGCTGAAAGAGGTGGCGGCACTCGTGCGCGAAACGGTTCGTGAAGTCGATAGCGTGGGACGCTACGGAGGCGAGGAGTTCGCGGTCGTTCTTCCTCACACCGATCTCAATCAGGCTCAAACACTGGCAGAACGCATCCGAGCCATCATCGAACGACATGCGTTCGATCTTGAAGACAGCCATGTGCGCATGACCGTCAGCATCGGGATCGCGTCTCTCCACGTCTCGTCTGTTACGACCGTCGCAGAGTGGATTGCAGCCGCAGATGCGGCGCTCTACGAAGCGAAAGCGCAAGGACGCAATCGCGTGGTCACGCACACACCGGACTTCTGCGTGCCTGCCCAAGCCGCGGCTCTCTGCGGGGCCGCATAACACTGCGTGAAAGACAAAGCCATGCCTGCTCCGTTTCCCACCTCCCCATCGTCAACCGATCTAGACTCGGACGAACGCCGGGAGTGGATGCGCATCGAAGACAACCTGTTGCTCGAATACCGGCTGACGAGCGATCCGGCCGAACTGCCTCCACCAGGCCTTCCTGCGGTGACGCAGGAGATGATCGCCGCCGCCGTGGGCAAACCGACGTCCGACCTCCTGACACGATCCGGCGATATCCTTATCGGCTCACCGATTTTGCCGTGGATCAGGAAGGTGGACTGGCTGTTAGAGGTCATGCTGAAAGCCATGTCCACACTGCATCCCGAGTCGATGGCCATCGCGCGCGTCACCACCGTCAATATCAGCGGAGGCGGCATCAGCTTTGTCTCCTCCCGCCAATTTTCGGCCGGCGATCGCTTGGCGATGAAAATCATCCTGCCGCCTTTCACTCCCATCCAGACCAACGCCAGGGTCATTCGCTCCACCCCGCAAGCCGGCGGACAAGGATTCGCCATCGCCACGCAATTTCAAGAGCTGTCTGCCGACGACCAGGAACACATCATCCGCTACGTCATTCAGGCGCAAGCCGAACGGCTGCGCGCGCGGCGGGCCGGTGCGTAGGAACCTCGTTATGCGTCATGCGTCAACCGGAATCCGTCCGGAACGCTTGACGTTTGAAGGAAGACGGTTGACGCATGACGTTTGACGACTCAGGCCGCTTGGGCAGGGGAAACGGACAGCCGCTGTAGCAGCGCATCGGCCACTCGTCCGAGCGCGACGGCGGCCGGAGAGGCAGGTTCACTTTCGACAACGGGAAGATAGGCTCTGACCGCCCGCTCCATGGCGGGATCGTCCGGGATCTCTCCCAGCAGCAGCAGATCTCCTCCGACATATTCTTTTAACAGCTTGCGGAGTTGCAGCACGTTCACGCGGGACCGACCCGATATGCGATTGAGGATCAGCGCCGGTTGAAACGTCCTCAGCGTGGCCTCCGCAATTCCGCGCCCCGCCTCATCGGTGTTTCCGGCCACGTCGAGCACCTCTTCCACGCTGCTGAAATCCCGTTCGGACAGCGCCTCGGCCATCGCGGCGCGCGCAAGGAACGATGACAACACGCGGCGAATCGCGGCCAATTTGATGAAGCGATACAGGTCGAGCACCGACGTGGGATCCGGCGTCGCCACGGTCAGATGATGGTCGGCCATGAGAAAGAAGTCCAGCGCGTGATAGCCGGTTCCGGCCCCGATGTCGGCCACAATCACGTCGGCGTCGATCTCTTGGAAGTGTCGGATCAACCGCTTCTTTTTCGAATACGCCATATTCGCCGTGGCCAGCGTATCGCCTGTTCCGGGAATGATACGGAGACGGGAGTGAATCGGGAGCGCGTGCGCGACGTCGTTGAGACGTTCGACCCGCCGGCTCAGAAAGTCCGTGAGGGTCAGGGG
>CAYNLM010000010.1:0-44778 GCA_964398045.1 uncultured Nitrospira sp.
GGTATGGAGAGCGGCAAGCCGACAAAGGCGTTTGAAGACGGCCGCCGATGGGGGGAGCGCGTCAAGCTGACTTCGACTCCGTCATTGTTGCTGGACGGCAACATCAAAGTCGATGGGGCCAACATGACAGCTGAGAATGCGATCACGGTGATTCGCAGCATTTTGGAGAACGATGCAAAGAAGTGACGGGTGATCAGTGATGGGCGAACAACAGGCCCGCTCATCACGCATCACGTATCACCCATCACGGAGTTCCTATGGCGATCGATCCCATTTGCGGCATGACGGTCGAGCCGGCGACCGCCGCCGGCCACGCTGAGTACAGAGGCCTGACCTACTATTTCTGTTCGCGGTCCTGCTTGGGACGGTTCCAAGCCGATCCCGAGGCGGCGCTGCAGCCCAAGGCGCCGCTCGTGACCATTCCAAGCGCCAAGAAACCGTTGCCGATGATGATGCCGTCATCGCCTCGAAAAAGCGGCGGCATCATCGATCCGGTCTGCGGCATGACGGTCGATCCGGCGACGGCAGCCGGCTCCTATGACTACCAAGGTAAAACCTATTACTTCTGTGCGACCGGTTGTCTGACGAAGTTTCGCCAGGATCCCGCCTACTACCTGCTGCCTCCCGAACAACGTCCTGCGCGGGCGCCGGCGGTGCCGGCCGGTGCGACGGTGGAATACATTTGCCCGATGGATCCCGAAGTCCTGGAGACGAAGCCCGGGGCTTGTCCAATTTGCGGGATGGCGTTGGAACCCAAAGTTGTGAGCCTGACCGAGGGGCCGAATCCGGAACTCGACGACATGAGCCGGCGGTTCTGGCGGGGTCTCGGCCCTGCGGTCGTCGTGATGATCCTGGGGATGTCCGACATGATCCCCGGCATGCCGCTCCACCATCGATTCGGCGGGACAGTCCTGAATTGGGCCCAGTTCCTTCTCGCCACTCCGGTGGTCCTGTGGGGCGGGGCGCCGTTTTTTCACCGAGGCTGGGTGTCGGTGGTGAACAAAGCGCCGAACATGTTCACCTTGATCGCCATCGGAACGGGAGCAGCGTATGGCTACAGTGCCGTTGCCACTATGGTGCCTGGGCTCCTGCCGGCCTCGTTCCATCGGCCGGATGGAACCGTGGCTGTGTATTTCGAGGCGGCGGCGGTGATCACGGTGCTCGTGCTGCTCGGACAGGTGCTGGAACTTCGCGCCAGGAGTCAGACCAGTTCCGCGATCAAAGGGCTGTTACGACTCGCTCCTGCCACGGCCCGGCGCGTAAATTCCGACGGACGGGAAGAGGACGTGCCGCTTGAACAAGTCCACGTCGGTGATCGATTGCGAGTCCGTCCCGGTGAGCGTGTTCCGGTGGACGGGGTGGTGGTCGATGGGAGTACGGCGATCGATGAGTCGACGATCACCGGAGAATCGATGCCGGTCGAGAAGACGGTCGGCGCCGCAGTCACCGGCGGGACGATGAACGGGACGGGGAGTATCGTCATGCTGGCCCAACGAGTGGGTCGGGACACGCTGCTCGCGCGAATCGTGCAGATGGTGAGTGAGGCGCAGCGCAGCCGCGCGCCGATCCAACGAGTGGCGGATCGGGCCGCCGCCTATTTCGTCCCGCTGGTCGTCGTGGCCGCGATCCTGACGGCCTTTGCCTGGGCCCTGTGGGGCCCGGAGCCGAAGCTGGCCTATGCGCTCGTCAACGCGGTGGCCGTGCTGATCATCGCGTGCCCTTGCGCGCTCGGTTTGGCGACGCCCATGTCCATTATGGTCGGGACTGGTCGGGGCGCGACCGCCGGCGTGCTGGTCAAGAAAGCCGAGGCCCTCGAGGTCTTTGGGAAAGTGGATACGATCGTCTTTGACAAGACCGGGACGTTGACGGAAGGCAAGCCCACGCTGATGGCGATCCGGTTCATGCCGCCCTGGACCGAGAAAGACTTGCTGCACGTCGCTGCGAGTCTTGAACAGGGCAGCGAGCACCCGCTGGCGACGGCGATTGTCGCCGGTGCACGAAGCCGGGGTGTGACGCCGGCTGCCGCTGAACAATTTCAATCCATGACAGGAAAAGGCGTGTCCGGCGTGGTCGAGGGAAGGCGCGTGGCCGTCGGGACCGTTGCCTACTTACGAGAGACGATCGGCGTGGCGGGCAATCAACTGGGCGTGCTCGACGAAGAGGCCGAGCGTCTCAGGCAGCAGGGGCAAACGGTGATCTTCGCGGCGGTCGACGGCAAGGCCGCCGGTCTCCTGGGCATCGCCGATCCCATCAAGCGGACGACACCGGATGCCGTACGCAGGCTGAAGGAGGACGGACTGAGGCTTGTCATGTTGACCGGCGATCATCGACAAACGGCCGACGCGGTGGCGAAGCAGTTGGGCATCGATCACGTGATGGCCGGCATACTGCCGAATCAGAAAGGTGAAATCGTCGCGCGGTTGAAGTCCGAAGGCCGGGTCGTCGCCATGGCCGGTGACGGAGTCAATGACGCCCCCGCATTGGCGCTGGCGGACGTGGGGATCGCCATGGGCACGGGGGCCGACGTGGCGATGGAAAGCGCGGGAATGACGTTGGTGAAAGGAGACCTCCGTGCGTTGGTGCGCGCCAGACAGTTGAGCCGGGCGACCATGCGGAATATCCGCCAAAACCTGTTCTTCGCGTTTGCCTATAATATGCTCGGCGTCCCCATTGCCGCCGGTGTCCTGTATCCGTTCACTGGACTGCTGCTCAGCCCGATGATCGCCAGTGCCGCCATGACCTTCAGCTCCGTCTCCGTGATTTCCAACGCGCTCAGGCTGCGCCATGTCGAATTATGAGTGCGAGGGTCAACTGCGCGTGATAGGCTGCCCACGATTTCTCGCGATGACCGAGACAGCCTGCATGAAGGAGTCGATGACGTGACCGTGAACATCCTCACCCGGACCCTGATCGTCGGTTTGTTCTTGAGCGGCTTTGTGCCGACCGCCTCCGGCCTGGCCGCGGGCCACCTCTTGCCTGTGGCCAACGGTCATGATCTGCAAAGTCAGGTCAAGGCGACGGCGACCAAAGTCATCCCGGCGGTGGTCAGTATCGCGTCCACGGTCATGGTGCGCGATCAGGCGTTCAGCGATGAGACCTTGCCGTTCGGTCTGTTCAAAGAACCGCCCGCCCGCCGCCAGTATGGGCAGGGCTCCGGCGTCATTGTGTCGCCGGATGGGTACATCGTCACCAACAATCATGTCGTGGCCGATGCGGTCGATGTCGAAGTGATTCTGGCGGATCGCCGGCAATATAAGGGGAAAGTCGTGGCCACCGATCCGAAGACGGATGTCGCCGTGGTGAAGATTCAAGCGACGAACCTGCCCACGGCCGTCTGGGGCGATTCGAGCAATTTGGCGGTCGGCGATTTTGTGCTCGCCATCGGCAATCCGCTGGGCCTGAGCCGGACCGTCACATTCGGAATCGTCAGCGCCGTCGGCCGCGCGGATGTCGGTGTGGCGGATTTTGAGGATTTCATCCAGACCGACGCACCCATCAATCCGGGAAATTCCGGCGGGGCGCTGGTCAACATTCACGGAGAACTCGTGGGCATCAATACGGCGATTGCCAGTCCCACCGGCGGCAGCGTCGGAGTCGGCTTCGCCATCCCGAGTAACATGGCCCGAGCAGCCATGCAGAGTTTGATCAAGACCGGGCGGGTCGTGCGTGGATTTCTCGGGGCCTCCACGCAGGATGTCAGCCCGCCGTTGGGGAAAATCTTCCGTTTGCCCGACGTCAAGGGCGCTATTGTGACCGACGTGCAAGCGAAAGGATCCGCGGAGCGCGCCGGGCTCAGGCGGGGCGATGTCGTCGTGCGGTTCGACGGGCGCGATGTGATGGACAGCGGGCAACTGCGGAATCTCGTGGCTCAAGCCGCCATCGGCAGCAAACATCGGCTGGATCTCATTCGTGACGGGAAACCCTACCAGGCCGAATTGGTGGTACAGGAAGCTCCGCGCGAACGAGCGAAAAAGACTCAAGCCGCTTCGGCATCAGCCTCGACCGCCCATCCGCTCTCCGGGGTCGTGTTCGACGACGTGACGCCTCCGCTGGCCAGACAGATGGATCTTCCGGTCAACAGCGGGGTGGTCGTCACCGATATTGAAGAGGGCAGTCTGGCCGAATCCTCAGGGCTGCAGCCGGGCGACGTCGTGCTCGAACTCAATCGCCAGCCGGTTCACAACTTCAACGTCTTTCAACGAATCGCCGATCCCTTGAAACCCTCCGACCTCGCGCTCCTGCTGGTCAACCGGCAGGGGAACGTCATGTATATCCCCATTCAGGGCGAGTAGCCGAAATCTGATGCGGGTGTCCCCTTCGCTCGTTGCTATATGGGAACCAGCTTGAGATCGAGCGTTCGTTCGATGAGCCAGGCGCAGGCGAGGGCGGCGATGCCCAGCGAACCGCTCACCAGCACCAGCCTCTGATAGGCCCAGGATTTTCTCAGGCCATAAGCAAGCGGTAAGAAGATCGCGACGATCGTCAGTTGTCCGATCTCCACGCCCAGGTTGAAACTCACCAAGCTCAATGCCAGGGATCCTTGCGGCAGACCAAGGTCGCTGAGAACGCTGGCGAAGCCGAAGCCGTGAATCAAGCCGAACAGGAAGGCGACCAGCCAACGGCGTTGAGTGAGGGCTGGATAGAGATTGGAGACGCCGGCGAACGCGACTGATGCGGCGATTGCAGATTCGACCAGCCGCGATGGCAAGGAGATCACGCCCAGACTTGCGAGGCTGAGGGTTATTGAATGGGCAACGGTAAAGGCGGTGACGATCGCCACGACCTCTCCCAAGGCGGAGAAGAAATCTGGGGCCGGCTCCCACCGGTTCGCGATCCGCTTCAAGACGGCGGGTAACAGGAGCGCCAGCAAGAATAGCACGTGGTCGTGGCCCAGCCAGATGTGCCAGATGCCTTCATGGACGTATTGTCGAACCTGCCGCAATCTCGAAACCTTTCCGATCGTGAACTGTTGTATCGGCGCTTCCTGGCTGAAGATGGCGGTTGTGGTGTCTTGTCCATAAGTGAGCCGGAGCAGTCCCTTGTGTTGCGCATCCAGATCGAACAAGAGGCGATAGTCGGTCTGAAGTCTGTTGATTGTGGTCGAGCAGGTTGCTGCGAATATGAGGACGGCGTAGGCGCCGTCTGTGTGGCGATCGACTGAATGGCGAGGTGCTTCGACCGGGCAGCGTGCCGTGCCTGAAGTGAGAGTAAGGCGCGAAAGCGCGTACACAGCGATCTCGTCATGTTTGGACCGGACTTCTCCCCAGGTGATTGCGGCATCATCGTCAGCGTCCAATCCTATTGCATCGTCCAAGTCACGCAAGGCGATGTCCCACCGGCCCTCAATACGATTGTCGTGGACGGTCAGCGAGACGTAGCTATCGCTGGGTTTGTGGGCCCAGGCCGGGGCGTTCAGGAGAAGCAGCGCTATGGCGAGCAGGATGCGCATCAAGACGTCCTTTTCGGAAATTGTGCAGCGAGTTGTCGGAGGCGGGTGTCTTCCACGTGATTGGTGTCGAGCCAATCGATGACTGGTCTGCCTGCGGTAAGGTTGCCAACGGCCAACGCGCTTTCGAGCAGAAGATGGGCATCCCATGGCTCCTTTTGGATCCTCCAATTCTCCTGTGCCAGGGTGAGCGCCGTCTGCGGATCGTGAAGCAGGGCGAGGGTGAAGCGCGCCTCTTCGCGCAGATGAACGCGGAGGCCGCGCTCACGACCAGCGGCGAACCGGGCGGCCAGCGCAGCCGCATGGTCCTTGGCCTCCGGCGCACCCAGCGACTGTTCCGCGAGGGCCAGGCGGAGCAGCAAGCCATCCGCTCTCGTATCGCCTGCCAGGAGTCGAAGGACCTCTGGCGCGCGCCCTTGATCGAGCAGGAAGTCGGCATAGGCACCCAAGAGATATTGATCTTTGATGCCGAGGCGGCGCGCATGCATGAAATACTTTTCCGCCTCCTGGGTATGTCCGGCCCGGGCCGCCAACTCCGCCAGGATGGTCAAGGCCCAGAGCCGTTCTCGTTCAGGAACGCCTGACTGATTGACCGCCCAGGTGAGCAACTCCCGGCTGCGTGCGGCCTGGCCGGTCAATCCGGCGACATCGCTGAGACAAGTCAGCGCAATGTGCCGTGCCGCTAAGCGAGACAGCGGCTGGCAGGCGCGCCGCGCCTCCTCGTAGCGTCCTTGTACCTGAAGGATCGACGCTTTGGTGAGCCAGGCTTGCGCGTTCGCAGGTTGGATGCTCAAGACGGCATCGAGGTCGGCGAGGGCGAGATCGAACTCATGCGCATTTTGGCGAATGGTCGCTCGTAACAGAAGCGTTGCGGGCGGAGGTGCCGGCCCATTCCACCAGGGAGCCAATATGGCTTGCGCTTGGCCAAGAAACCGCGGATCTCCTTCTGATCGGGCCTGCTCGATGAGCCTGATCGCAAGCGATATCGCCACATCTATGTTCTGGGGGGCACGCAACAGGCGTGCACGCAAGGCTCTGATCTCCCGCGCGACTGGATCGGCGGCATTGGTACTGAGGCGTTCGAGGACTTGTGCGTCCTGCTGGGGGAGAAATGGCTCGCCGGACGCTAGAGATGGTAGGCTCAACGCCAGCCACCCTATCGCCATCAGACAGCCCATTTTGCGTAATTCATCCATGAGACGTGTCGCAAACGGTTCAGGGAACTATCTCGAAAGGTCGGGGTGTCGCGTTCATTGGCGACACCCCTCTTCACGGCGGTCAACCTAGTTCAGCGACTCTCCCGGATCGATGTGCCGACGGTCCCGTCCATCAAATGGAGTTGGCAGGAAGGGAAAGGCCGTTGCGATGCCGTTGGCCGTCTTGTTTCCGCCGACCGATCCGATATTGAAATTCACCCCGTCCCCGAGGTTAGGAACGGACGGATTGGTCAAGATGCCGGCCACGACCCGCAACGCAACATCGGTCACGTCGTCGTTCGGCCGCCGGCCGTTCGGCCAACCGGCCCGATCCGGTGTGGCGTTGCCGGAGGGATCATGGGCCAGGGGGCCCAGCCGCCTCTGGCTGTCCGCCGCAGTTGGGGGCACGCCCAGATCGACTCGTATGAGATCCGACAGGGTCTCATTGGTCTTACCTCCCCCGCAGACCGGCGGGCCCGGGCTGTAACGCAGGAGCGCGTTGATGAGATCTTCGCGGTTGGTCGTCGGGAACCCGGTGCCAAACACCGCATTCAACGCGGTCGCGAGCGCTGAGTTGCAATAGAACGAGACGAAGTCCGCCTCGTCTTCCGCGTCGGTCGCGTTCCACCGGTCCTTCATGTTCGTCGCGATGATCAATTCATTTACGAGCGGGTTGCCCATCCGCGCCACCTGGACGAAGCGAGCGCTGTTCTCCCGATCGCCGTCTTTTTTGATCACGCTGACTTTCGGGCGGCTGGTCGTGGCGTAGGCCCCGATCACCTTGTTGCCGTTCGGCCCCATCAGCTCGCTGATCGGAATTTCCAGCGCGATCGTATTGACGTTGAATCCACTGAAGGTATCGGCGACGCCCGATCCCGGCGCGCCGACGATGAGGCTGTCGTTCGCGTCGTCAGCCGCGGAAAGAATCGGCGAAATGTGGAGATTCAATGTATCGAAGGTCCCTCCAAGGTCGATATAGAAGGTTTCATCCCGCTGGCCGGCGAACACGCGCCCGCCGTTCTTCAAGGGGAATACGCCTTTGGCCGCCAACTGTTCATAGTTCGGCGTCGTCCGCGTGCCGACGTTGGAGGGTACCGCGTACATCGTACCGGCGCCGAGATCCCTCGGATGTTGGCCGAACCGTTGTTCCGTGACTGTGTAGCTCTGCCGAACCAGCAGACCTTCCGAGCCTGCACCGGTCAGTGCCGTGATCGGGGGCAACGCGACATAGGCCAGGGGAAACACGTTGCCCGGCTGCCTGATCTCGGTTTTGAAGCGGACCTGGTAGACGATGTTGGCGGCGATGTTGTTCTTATTGTTGTCGATGTGAATTTCGTAGAGCACGTCGTCGGCGAAGTTGAAGTAGTTGGGACCCGACCCCGGTTCCTGGCTCGGGATCACGTTCATGATCAGAATCGCTTTGTCCGAGTCCTGCCAGCTCCGGAAGATGTAGAAGTCGGTGATGTCGGCTGCCGGATCGTTCGCGATCAACGGCGCTTCGCGATGGCTCGCGGCAAACGCCGGCGCACTGATTAGCAGCGCCAGCCCCGCCAGCATGAGAGGTCGAAAGTGCGCAAACATGGTCTCCTCCTTGTGAATATGGCCGCCATCAACGGCGGAGTTCTGTTATAGGTCCGGTTTCGCTGCTGGAACTGGTTCCGCGTTGGCTTGATTGACCAATGCGGTTTCGGCCCCTGTGAGGGTATCCGACTGCGGCGTCCGTTGGTCGTCCGTGGCCGCCGCCGTCGGTCCGCTGGATACGGCGGGCTGGTTTTCGCTCCCGCTACAGGCGGAAAAGCTTCCGACGGCGAAGACGACAGCCAGAGCCGAAAGTACAGGCGATTTCATAGGTACCTCCTCTCTTCACTCGTCCCGATCGGTTCAGTACATCGACGTCATCGGCTTCTCGACGATGTCGCCCTTCATCGGACCGAGCGCGCCGAGCAATTCGCTCTTCTCGCGCTCCGGGACCTTGAACTTGTTCAATGTGGCAATGAGGTCGCTGACCAAGGCGTCGAAGTCGGCGCTGCTGACGTCCATGCCGGCGTGGGTGGCCTTCATGCTGCGGCCGCTGTAGGTGCAGGGACCGCCGGAGGCTTGGCAGATCTGTTCCACCAGCAGCATCTTCAAACGGGGAATGTCGGCGGTGGCGAACTTGCCGTTGATGCGGCTGTCGGCGGCCACGCGGGCGACGAAATCGTCAACGACGGCGGTAATCGCCGGCTTGCCCCCCAATCGTTCGTAGAGCGACTTGTTTGACATGGCCGTTTGTCTGGATATAGCGGAACCGGATGTCGATTCCATCGTGTTGCAGCCTGTGACGCTGAGCATGAACCCAGCAACGATGAGGTGCGTTGCGACTGAGGTCTTCATGGTTTTTTCCTCCTCGTAAGCAAAATGATTGACTCTTCGTCATCTGTCTGTTGTGTCAGTACCTGCCGGCGGCTTGTCTCCCACTACGAGGTGTTTTTGGGTTTGGATCTTTTCACTAGAGGAGGCTTCTTGCCGCGGCGTTTCAGCCGGTGGTATAGTCGGGGCCCTCGAGGGAGGCCAAAAAAAGTTTCCAAACCAGAAATCCGATCTCCCCTATTCTCTCGTACAGATCCGTGGGGAGATTTTATGTCGGTGATGCCTATGGAAACGACGCCGCGGGTCCAGGAGCAAGAGTGGGGACAGCTGATTGCTCAGACAGCCCAGGGCGATCAGAGCGCGCTCGCCATGCTCTACGATCGCACCAGCCCCCAGGTATTCGGGCTCGTCCTCAAGATTCTCAACAATCGCGAAGCCGCGGAAGAAGTGACGTTGGACGTCTACACCCAGGTCTGGCGCCAGGCCCATACCTATGACCAAACACGAGGCACCCCGGGCGGCTGGTTGATGGCCATTGCCCGCACAAGGGCCATCGATCGCTTTCGTGCCGGCGCAGCCGAACGTGGACGAATCGAATCGCTGGATGCGGTCGAGTTTTTTGCAAGCGACGGTGAGACACCGGAACAGGATCTGGCAGGACAAGAACGCCGGCGGTATGTGCAGCAGGCGTTGCAGGCGCTGACTGCTGAGCAGCGGCAGGCCATCGCCCTCGGTTATTTCTATGGCTTGAGCCAAAGCGAGATTGCGAATAAACTGAAATTACCTCTGGGGACTGTGAAAACACGCATGCGGTTGGGGATGATCAAGTTGCGCGAGGTACTTGCGCCATATGCAGAAGGACTCGTGTCATGACTGAGACGAAGCTGCCGCAAGAACTGGAAGAACAGGCGGCGCTCCATGCCCTTGGGTTGTTGGATGAGGATGATCGCCGGGCTTTTTCCGTTCGGCTTCAAGGGGAGTCGCTTCCTCTGCGCCAAGCGGTCATAGCGTACCAGGCGGTGACGGGAGCCTTGGCGTCTCTGATTCCTCCCGTCGCACCACGCGCCGTCCTTCGCGAACAGGTCATGGCTTCGGTCGCACAGGAGGCCGCGCGCGAAACGGCACAATTTGAGCGCGTCGCCAGCGAACTGGCTCTCAGTGCCGCACCGGTCGCTCCTCGTGCGTCGCTGAGAGAACGTCTGATGGCACGAATCAAGGGACAGACGGACGTCCGGATCGATCCGCTCAAAGGCCTGACATTCGTCAAGGCGTCGGAGGGCGTCTGGCAAGAGATGGCGCCAGGCATTTTGGCCAAAGTACTCTTTTCTGATCCGATCTCCCGGCGTGTCACTGCGCTGGTTCGGGTGGCTCCCGGAGCCAGCTATGCCCCGCATCGCCATGCGGAGCCAGAAGAACTCTATGTGCTCGAAGGCGGCTGTTTCTGCAGTGGGCGGGAATTGAAGCCCGGCGATTATCATCGCGCCGAAGCGGGTACCGAACATCACGATACATCCTCAGATGACGGCTGCCTTCTGCTCGTCATTTCCTCTCCCCAAAACGAGATGCTGTCCTAGGCCCGTCCTCAGCTCCTCCACCATGAGCGTGTTCGAGGAAGGGGACTCTTCTCTATCGCAGTGCAAGTGTCCCCCTTGTGGTTCTGGCCGGGAACATCCTTTTCATTGCCGAATGAATCCAATTGATGAGGAAGATCCGTAAGCGTTGAGTAATAGGAGAACGCCGCTTGCCCGCATGTTTCTTCTGTGCTATGAATTTAAAAAACGTGTTACCCACGAGGCTGCGATGAAGAAGCTTATTCGGTTCGGCGTGTCGTTGGATCAGCACTTGCTTGACGAGTTCGACCTGCACATCAAGAAGCGAAAGTATACAAACCGGTCGGAGGCGTTACGGGACCTGATACGGGACACCCTTGTCGGAAGGGAGTGGGATGAGAACAAGGAAACCGTCGGCACGATTACCTTCGTATACGATCACCATGTCCGTGATTTGACGAGGAAGCTCACGCACATTCAACACGACTTTCAAGGCCACATCATGGCCGGCATGCACGTACATCTCGACCATGATCATTGCTTGGAGGTGTTGGTGGCCAAGGGGAAAGGATCGGAGATCAGGAAGGTCGCGGACGCGCTCGTGAGCGTGAAGGGGGTCAAGCACGGCAAGCTTACGATGACCACGACCGGCAAAGGACTACGCTGATCTTGACCCATCGACTTCACATACAGGCTTGGATGCTGTCCGCCGGGCTTCACTGCTTGGCGGTCACGGCGGCGCTGCAGTTGGCGTCACACATGAAGCCGCTTCCATCGGATCACCTGTTTCGATGGCAGGTATCGTTGGTGTCCGAAGCGGAGGAGACACTCGGCTCTTCGCCGATCGACTCGCCGGGCGTTGATGCGCTTGTCCAACGGCATGACGTCCCGCTTCAACCCGACTCGCGCGCGCTGGCGGGGTTGGCGGGGGATGAAGTGTCCGTGCCGCAGCGGATGCCGACGACGGAATCCGCGCTCGTCGCTCGTGTCGAACAATCGCCTCCTGAGGTGGTGAAGCCGGCGGCCAGCCAAGACGCATCTCCGGCAGCGCAGCAACTGCAGGCGCAACCGACCGAACCGGTCACATCTTCGGAACAGTCGTCCGTGATGTCCCAACAGCCGACAGCCTTCCGGCACGAAGCGCAGGAAGCCATGCCATTGGAAAATGAGACGGCTCCGGTGAAATCTCCGAATCATGATGTCGAAACGGCTCTGGAGCCGGCCGCACCCTCTTCCGTTGTCGCGTCGGCTCAGCGCATGGACCCTGCCAGCGATGGAGGCATCGAGCCGCGGCCAACCGAGGGAATCGAACGCCGTGAACCCCGGAGTGATGAAGGGGCCTTCTCTCCGAGTCTCACCCAGCCCACGACCCAGTCCGCTCAGTCTGCTCCGCCCAAGCGCCCCGACTACGGCTGGTTGGTCGATTCCATCATCCGGCGGCTGGCCGAATTGAAACGCTATCCGCCCACGGCCCGCCTGAACGGATGGGAGGGGAAGGTAGTGCTTCGAGCCGTGATTCTTGCCGACGGACAGTTGGCTGAACTGACGGTCCAGAAGAGTTCCGGTTATGAAGAGCTTGACGCCGCTGCCATGAAAGCCGTGCGCATGGCCTGCCCGCTTCCTATGCAGCGAGACCTGGGACGAACGAAGGTGGCGCTCAATGTGCCGGTGGTCTATGCCCTCTCGCGCTAAGCGGCTCATGAACCGGACCGCTGCGTTGCGGCCAGACCGGAAGGCGGACGACCTGCACATCAATCGATCGCACCATTCCTCGCCTCTCGGCTGCGTCTATTCCGATCTGCCCCAGTGAGAGAGGTCATGAAGTCTGATTTGTGGGGCTGGGTCGGCGCACTGTGCCTGTGGCTCCTGTTCTCCTTGCCGTCGGGTGCGCTCGCGCACGATCCGGATGTCGATGACATTGATCTCCCCGAAGTGTCTGTCACGACCGATCGTCCCATCGCCGCGTCTTCCCAGCAGTTCATTCCAGACCAAGAATATCTGCTGCAGCCACAAGGGCGTCCGGCTCAGGTTCTGCGCCTGATCCCCGGCTTCATCGCCGTCGAACATTCCGGCGGTGCCGGCAAGGCCGATCAATACTTTCTGCGCGGGGTCGATGCCGATCATGGGACGGACGTGGCTTTCTTCGCCGACGGCATGCCGATCAATCTGCGCACCCATGCGCACGGGCAGGGGTATACCGACCTCAATTTCATCATTCCCGAAACGATCGAAGGCCTCGACGTCTACAAGGGGGCTTATCTGCCTGAATACGGAGACTTCGCTACGGCCGGGGCGGTGAACTTCAGGACGCGGCAAGTGGTTCAGGAAGGGATCGTGCAGGCAGCTGGAGGTCAGTTCGATACCCAGCGGTATCTGCTGATGTTTTCTCCCACCAAAGAGAGGATACGCACACTCTTCGCCGCCGAGGGCTACTACACGAACGGTCCGTTCCAGAATGACAACCGCTACTTCCGCAGCAACCTTTTGGCCAAGATGACCACGAATCTCACCGGCCGCGACGAACTCAGTCTCAAGGCGACCTTCCATAAGGCTCAGTGGAACGCTTCGGGAGAAATTCCGCTTCGCGCGGTGCACAACGGCACGCTGGATCGGTTCGGCGCCATCGACCCGACGGAGGGAGGCAAGACGCTCAGAAGCACCGCGCTGCTGAACTACCATTACGACACGACTTCCGGCGGCCAGTTCTTCGCCAATGCCTATGCCCAATACTATCGGTTGGACCTCTTTACCAATTTCACGTTCTTTGAAAACAATCCGGTGAATGGCGATGGGATTCAGCAATCGGATCGGCGCGTCATGTATGGGGGGGAGATCGGATACAAGCAACAGGGAGCGTTTCTTGGCCTACCCACTGTCGGGACGGTGGGAGTGCAGAGCCGGGTGGATGACATTCATGCTCGTCTGGGAACGCAGACGAAACGGATGCCGACCGGGATCACGGCGGACAGTGACATCCTCGAGGCATCCTATGCGCCGTTCGCCAAGGCCGAGATTCAGCCGGCATCATGGATGAGGCTGGCCGGCGGCCTGCGCGGAGAAACCTTCACCTTTGACGTGCGCAATCGCTGCCCTACCTGTGCCGAGCAACCCTCCGGTCGGACCACGTCGGGAATTCTCCTTCCCAAGATGAATCTGATCCTGGGTCCCTGGGCGGCGACCGAATTCTTTGCCAACTATGGCAAGGGTTACCACAGCAACGATGCGCGTTCGGCGGTCGCGCTTGGTTCTGTTCCCCTCGCGCGGGCCAAAAGTTATGAAGTCGGGGTGCGCTCGAAACCGTGGGGCACGGAGGGAATCGAGCTGATCGCCACGCTTTGGCGCTTGGATCTCAAATCCGAGCTGGTGTTTGTGGGCGACGAAGGAACCACTGAAATTCGTGGCGCTACAAGACGAGAGGGAGTGGAAATCGCAGGACGCGGACAACTCTGGGGACCGCTGTATGTGAACGGCAGCGTGACCTGGACAAAGGCCGAATTCCGCAACGGGAATGCGATTCCCTTGGCGCCCGAGATCACCGCATACGGCGCCCTGTTGTTGAAGTGGCCGGAGGGGCTGACGTCTCAACTCCAGGCGACCTATCTCGGGGTCCGTCCGCTGACCGAAGATCGGAGCATCAAGGCTCCGTCCTGGATCGACGTTGATTTGTCAGAGCGATATCGGCTTCCTCTCACATTGCCCCATGGACGCATGGAGGCCTTCCTGTTCATCCAGAATGTGCTGAATACCAAGTGGGAGCAGGCGACCTTCGCATTCGCCTCTCGCCTTCGCAATGAGCCTGCTGCCGTGACCGACATGCATTTCGTGCCGGGCACCCCGAGGTTTGTCATGGCCGGACTCGCATGGTACTTTTAGCAAGCTGCTGAAAATGACCTCCCGCTTCGTTCTCGGCTCAGAAACGTCCTCAACGTACCTAAGACGGTACGCCTGCGGTGTTTCTCTCGCCTGCGGCCGTTTTGAGCAGCTTGCAACGAGATTCTCATGGCTCTGAACCGTCAAATCCTTTCCCGAACCTATTTTAGCCGTTCTACCGTAGAGGTGGCCCGGTCGCTCATCGGCAAGTATTTGGTGAGGGAGAACGGGAAGGGGACAATCGCCGGGAAAATTATCGAGGTGGAAGCCTATGTCGGTCCGCAGGACAAGGCCTGCCATGCTTCGAAGGGGAGAACCCAGCGGACGGACGTCTTGTTCGGTCCGCCCGGGATCTCGTATGTGTATCTCATCTACGGCATGTATCACTGTCTGAATGTCGTGACCGAACGGGAGGAGTTCCCTGCGGCCGTGCTGATCAGGGCGATTGAAGTGGACGGGGCATTGATCGATGGGCCGGGACGGCTTTGCCGCGCCTTGGCCATCGATCGCACGCTGAACCGTGTGGATCTGACGACCGGTGAAGGACTGTGGTTTGAAGATCGCGGCGGGCGCGTGCTCTCACGCCACGTCGGGGCTCATCCACGCATCGGCGTCGATTATGCGGGAGACTGGGCGCAAAAGCCTTATCGGTTCAGGCTACGGACTCAATCCGAGACATCGCCCCGAGTATCACGCGCGCGTCGATAACGCGTGACGTTGGGAAAAGTACAACGGGGATGCCGTCAGTGACGGTATCCCCGTTGTGTGGGTCTCTCTTGTTAGGGGACTACTCGATCTTGCGATCGCCGCTGATCTTGGTCGCGGAGGTTACGGGAGGCGCAATCTGGATTTGCGGTCCTTGCACCTTTGGAAGCTGGCCCGCCCCTTGCCCCTCGACGATCCGCGCATTGTCCGTCTTCATTAAGTTCTGCTGAGCGCTCTTGATGGAGTCTGCGGACTTCAGCAGCGTGGCCTCTCCTCGGGCGTCAGCCTGGCCTGGGTCATTGGCAGTCGGCTGGCCTGTGACCGGGCTTCCACTGTTCTTCATGGGATAGCCCTCATGCTTGGGGAGGAGCGCTGGATTGGCCGAGGCCATCGACAGCATGAACAGCACACCGGACAATGTCGCAACAGTGCCGATTACAAGCTTCATACCCCTACTCCTTTGAAAAATGGTGGCCGGAGAATGCGTTTGAAAACGATCAAAGTCGAAAATTGAATCAAGTGGGCGGGATCATAGCGACGGGGGGGTATTCCTGTCAAGCAGGAAAGCGGTCCCTTGCGCTTGTCGTTCGTGTAGCGCATCTGGTTGAAATAGATACGCATGGCGCGCTAGCTTGGACGCCGCGGAGGCCGTCGGCTGCGGCCACGGTGTCGGAATGCCGGGCCGCGACTGATTCCGGGGAGGCGAATGGTGACGGTGGTGCCTTCGCCGGGGGCGCTCCCGATGGCAATCGACCCGCCGTGCTCTTCGACGATTTTCTTGACCGTGGCAAGCCCGAGTCCGGTCCCGGACCGCTTGGTGGTGAAAAATGGTTCGAACACTTTGTCGAGGATTTCAGCGGGAATCGGGGCTCCATCGTTTTTGATCAGGATCTGGACTTCCATTCCGCGTCCCGCGCGATGCTGCGTCACCTGAATGTGGAGGTGTCCGCCGGGAGTCATGGCCTCGCAGGCGTTCTTGAAGATGCTTAGGAAGACCTGCTGCAGCTTCGCTTCATCGGCTCGGACCGGGGCAATGACGTTGGCATAGTCCTTCGTCACGTGGATGCGGGTCACTTCGAGATCGTTGCCGACCACGACGAGGGCGCTTTCAAGGATTTCCGGGATACGGCACAGGCGTCGAGTGAGTTCCAACGGTTTGGCGAAATCCAGGATCTCGTTCAGGATCGCTTCGATGCGGATCAAGTCGCGCATGGCGTTCTCGACGCGCGTCTGCGGATCGAAGTCAAGAATCCCTTCGCCGGTCACTTCTTCGAGTTGAGCCCGGATGGAGGCCAGCGGTTCACGGACCTCGGTGGCCAGAAAGGCGCTGAACTCGCCGATGGCCGCTTGCCGCTCTTGTTTCCGGATAATGGGCTCCGACGAAACGGCCATGACCGGTTGGGGCGCGGCTTCGCCCGCGTCGCTGACGGGTGCCGGAGGCGAGGCCGGTGGAGCCGGCGCCTGCAACAGATCGGCCAGCTTCAAAATGATCGGCTCCAGTGTGCGGGCGTCGGTGGGTTGGTAGCGCGCCGCTTCCTTCGATCCGAGCGTCAGCGTGCCGCCGACCTGCCCGCGAACGAAGAACGGCACGACGAGTGATGAAAGAAAGCGGTCTTTGTAAAGGTGTTTGTGGTCGAGGAAACGGCCTTGCGTCGAGGCCAGATCATGATCCACGCGCGGCTTCCGGTGACGCACGGCCCATCCGGCCGCTGAACTGTCGAGCGTGAGCCGCTGCCCCGGCTTCATGTCTCTCTTGGTATCCTTCTGGTCGCCCTTCGTATCTCCGGCCATGCCGAGGACTTCCACATTGCCGGCGAGCGGATCGTAATAACAGGCCCAAGCTCGATCGTAGGTGACGTACTGGTTTGCCTCCATCAGTACGGCCTCGATCTTTCCTTGTAGTTCGGGGGTACAGCGCGACGTCGGGGCGGTGAAGATCTCGGTTCCGGCGGGTTGCACGGGAACCGGTTCTTGGGACACGTAGGAACGACTCAAGACCACGTTCGTATCGAAGAGACCTTCGCGCTCGAGCGCCTTGGTGATTCCATCGCTCGCCTGCTCCATCAACGCCTTGTCCTTCTTGGCGAAGGGGGCCCCTTCTTTTTTCCCGATGACCAGGTAGCCGTACGATCGATTGCGATGGCGCAAGGGAATGCTCAAGAGCGATTTGGCGCCCGGGGTGATGAGCCGCAGACGCATCGTGCGCCCGCCGTCCGGATCTTGGCCGGCCGGCGTGAGTGCACTCGCGGATTGTGTGGACAGCGTGCGGAGGATCGCCTGCACGTCGCGCGGGGTGAAGCCGCGGGACGCATGGCCGACCAGCGGACCTTTCTCCTGATGAAAGATCGCCGCCAACGCCGACTCCATCGCCAGCTCATTGAGGGCGGAGTTCAGCGTGCGTTGCAGAAGGGTTTCCGGTGTCGGTTTTGTGTGAGCCGCCGCGGTCGTCATAGGGTGTCTACACGAATTCCCGGCGCATTGTAGCCGGACTCTATCCGAATATCTACTGCATCACGATTCATGTCCCGATGTGCCTTCGTTCATTCAGGGTTGATAATCTTTGGAGCGCGACGCTCGACGACGATCTGTTCCGTCGAGTGGCGGTCGATCATCCAGGCGTTAAGGATGGTCGAAACCAGGCTGATGATCAGCGCGCCGCCGACGGCCGGCCAGAATCCGGACACGGTAAATCCTTTGACCAGATAGGCCGTGAATTCCAGCAGCAACGCATTCAGCACCACGAGAAAGAGCCCGAGCGTGAAGACAATCAAGGGCAGCGTGAGGACAAACAGAATCGGGCGAATGATTACATTTAAGATCGTCAGGACGAGGACGGCCGCGATTCCAGCGGCGAGACTGTCCGCCTCCAGACCCGGGACGGTGGCGACGGCCAGGAACACGGCGACGCCCGTGATCAGGATGCGGGTGAGCGCCTTCCGCACCCCGCCGTGAAAGGGCGATTCATGGATGACGCGGGAAAAGTAAATCGGAGCCATGGGTCCTGCTATTGGGCGGCGGCCGTCGGCGCATGCTTGGCCGCCGAGTAGTGCACTTCCGTGGCCGTCAACACCGTCTTGTCCTTCTCATCTCTCGTCACTTCGATCACCACGCGGTCGCCGATGGACGGCGGCTCGGCGGATTTGGGATTGCCCTTCTCTTTGAAGCGGGTGTGCTTCGTAAGGTTCACCGAGACCGTCGCGCCTTTGGGGGTCTTCACTTCGATGTGCGTGCCGTCAATCGCGGTGACCGTGCCGAGGACGTGTTGGCCGCTGCCGTGAGCAGACGTCACCGCCGGGAGAACGAGCAACGCAACCGCTAGAATAAAGAATCGAACCATGATGATCTCCGTTTCTCGAAGGAATACATTAATGATGATGACCGCCGCCCGCCGGTGCACCGGCGGTATCGTCGCCTTGCAAAAATTTCTCGAACGACGCTTCTTCCTCCAACTGGTGCTTGGTTTTCGGATTCAAAGATTTCATCCGTTCCAATTCCTCCGGTGCCAGTTTCGGCAGATGGCGAATGAAATGCACCAGCTTCCAGCTGTCGAGGTCTTGTTCGGGATCGCCTTCCCCCCAGGCCGGCATGGCCGTAAAGCGGATGCCATGATGGATCACCCAAAAGATTTCTCCGTCCGCCATGTTCTGCGTCGCCGGCTCCCGCAGGTCCGGCGCCTTCGGGTAGACATTCTTGCCGATCGGCGTCTGTCCGCTGCCGTCGTTGGCATGGCACGTGGCGCAATGGTCGGCGAAATGGGCCAGCCCTTCCTGTAAAACGTCCGGCGTGAGAGGAACCGGATTGATCTTATTGCGATCCGCTAATGGAATGGCGAGATACCGAATCTGCCGCGCCATCCACACCTCCAACGCATGCGGTTCCGCCTTGGCGCTGAAACCGGTCGTGAAGGTCTGATAGCCGAACCAGCCGAGTGCAGCCCCTATGCCGAGAATGCCGATGACGAGTATCGCGATGACTTTGGCGCGCATGACACCTCAAGTTGGTTCACTATACAAAGTCTGCCCGTTCAATGCTACTCGTGAAGAGCGCACTCGCGGGCTTTTTTTGTGGACGGGAACAATCTCGCGAGGAGGAGTGCAGTGACGGGGACATACGTCAGCGCGCCGGTCATGCCCAACAAATCCTCACCGATCCAAAACGTCACGCCCAGATTAAATACCAGCACCCCATAGTACAGGCCGACTCCGAGCAGCAGCTTACGCGTAACGGAGTGAGAGGGAACCAGCGGCAGAGGAGGCAGGCGACGGTCCAATGGAAAGTAGATCGAGAGCGACAGGACTCCCACCACGGCCCAGCCCACATAGTTGGCCAATGGCACCCCGAAGTGGATGCCGGGATCGGGATAGTCATAGATCTTTCCCAGAAACCACCGGTCGCCGCGCAGGGCGACGGGATCGATCACCATATCGATGAAGGCAAAGAAAAGCGCCGTAAGGAGGAGCACCGGCCGGCTGGTGCGAACGGTCGGGTCGAAACGGAGCGGCAGCAGGCGCGAGGGGGGTGTAGTCCTATCGCGGGGGAGCAGGAAACAGAGCGTCACGCAGTAGGCGGCGTAGAGCAAGAAACTGAACGAGATCGAGTCCATGAAGGGAACATTGGTGAAATACAACTCTTGTCCGACCGTCGAACCATTGTAGTGATACCAGCCGAATGGAATGCCTGTACGGGTCGATGAGAATTCACAGATGAAGGCCGTCACCCAACTGATCAGCCAGAAGCGCCACGTCCTCCGCCAGCCGATCAATTGGATGGCCGCAAAGAGAAACGCGGCGAGAAAGACGAACACGTAGGGGCGGAAGAGGATGGTTTTTGCAAAGAGTGTGAACAGGTCCATTAATGTTGAATGTTCAATGTTGAATGAAGAGTTGGGACAGGGGTCCGACACTAAACATTCATCGTTCAACACTCAACCTTCACGGTTAGGCATATCCATGATCTCTGAACCATCGCACCGCTTTTTCCAGCGCGACTTCCGGCGGCGTCTGGGGAATCCCGAGCTCGCGAATGGCCTTGCGACAGTCGTAGTGCATCTTGTACTTGGCCATCTTCACGCCGTCCAGCGGAATGCGCGGCGGAATGCCGGTCACATAGGAGAACGCCACGTTGAGATAGGCGAGCGGGAGGACAAATCCTCGGGGGAGTTTGACCGACGGAGCCTTCACGCCGGTGAGCCGGCTCAAGATCTCGAATACCTCACGCAGGGTGAGGTTCTTTGTGCCCAAGATATAGCGCTCGCCGATGCGTCCTTTCTGCATCGCGAGCACATGCCCCGCGGCCACGTCGTCCACGTCCACGATATTCATGCCGGTGTCGATGTAGGCCCACATGCGGCCTTTCATGAAATCGACGATCACCTGCCCGGTCGGCGTCGGCCTCACATCGCCTTCCCCCACCGGCGCGCTGGGGTTCACAATCACGACCGGCAGGCCGGCCTTGGCTAACTCCAACACTTCCTGTTCGGCGAGATATTTGGATCGTTTGTAGTGCCCGGCCATCTGTTCGAGCGACACCGGCGTCTCTTCCGTGCCCGGCCCGCCGTCCTGCGGTAATCCAATCGCGCCGATTGTGCTGCAATAGACAATCCGTTCTGTGCCCGCTTCGCGGGCGGCTTCCATGAGGTTCTTCGTTCCGGTCACATTCACGTCGTAGAAGATGGACGGATCTCGCGCCCATAGGGCGTAATGGGCGGCGACGTGATAGAGCTGCCGGCAGCCGGTGAGAGCCTTGCGAAGCGACTCTTTGTCCCGCAGGTCTCCGTAGGCGCCGTCAACCTTGAACGGTTGCAGATTCGTGAAGTCGCTGTTCCGGCGGGCGAGGACACGCACATCGATGCCGGTTTTGATCAAGGCGCGAACGACCGCCGCGCCGACGAATCCTGTTGCTCCGGTGACGAGCGCCTTCATCTCGGAGACGTGAAGCGCGAAACGTGAAGCGTGAAGCGTCCAGAGAGGACAATGCAATGACGCCCCGCATTACGCATTACGCATCACCCATCACGGTTAGTTTCGCCGGCTGGTGATATACCGCGCCAATTCGCGCAGCGGATCGGCTGAGGAGCCGAAAGACGCCAGCCGGTTGTTCGCCCGGGTCACGCAGTCGTCCGCCAATGTGCGTGCGCCATCGACGCCATAGAACGTCGGGTAGGTCTTCTTGCCGCGCTCGGCATCGGTATTGGGATTCTTTCCCAACTCGTCGCGCGTGCCTGTCACATTCAGCACGTCGTCGGCGATTTGAAAGGCCAAGCCGATGTCTTCTGCATACCCGGTGAGATCGTCCAATTGCCGGTCGTTCGCACCGGCCGCAAGCGCACCCATGCGGACGGCCGCGCGGATCAGCATGCCGGTCTTATGCTTGTGAATGCTTTGAAGAGTCGGCAGATCGATGTCCTTGTTCTCCGCCTGAATGTCGAGGACTTGTCCCCCCACCATGCCCATGTTGCCCGAACCGTAGGCCAGTTCCTGAATCAAGCGCACCTGGCGCGCGGGATCGCATCCCTTCATCAGATCCGGCCGGCTGCACCAATCAAAGGCCATGGTGAGGAGGGCATCCCCGGCCAAAATTGCCATCGCCTCGCCGTAGACTTTGTGATTCGTCGGCTTGCCTCGGCGGAAGTCGTCGTTGTCCATCGACGGTAAGTCATCGTGAATCAGCGAATAGGTGTGGATCAATTCCAGGGAACAGGCCACCGCCATCAATCCGGGCGGCGTCGTGCCGATCGCTTCTGCGGCGGCAATCGTCAGAATCGGCCGCACGCGCTTCCCGCCCGCCATGAGACTGTAGCGCATGCTCTCATGCAGCGTCGTCGGCGGCGTGGTGGCCGGGGGACTCACCTGGTCCAAAAATCGATCGACTTCGATCCGCTTCTGTTCGAGATAGTCCGTGATGTTCATGGAGTCAGGCGGCGCCGGTTGTGCGGGTTTACAAATCGGCGCGGAGAGTAACAAAAGGCCCGGGGGGTGTCAAACGATGGGCCATGAGATCTGAAGCTTGGGAACAAATCGTTGCCGTGCTATCCTCCCGGTGTGCATTGCGACTAAGGTACATGAAACTCCGGTAAACCTGGAGCGGTTCACGGCATTCAAAAGGAGCACAACCGATGACGATATTAGCGGTAGCCATCGAAAAACAGGCGCGGAAACTTTCTGCCGCAGAACGTGAACGGCTGGCGGAACGCTTGCTGGCGCAGACTGAGGGGCAGCAGTTGACGCCGGTCGATGAGGCCTGGATCGTCGAGGCTGAGCGGCGATTTTCCGCATGGAAGCGAAAGAAAACCCGACCGGCTTCTGCAACCAAATCAGTTGACGATATCCGCAAGGAACTTCGTCGTTGAAGCTTCTTCTCGACCCTGAAGCCAAAGCAGAACTGCGGCACGCCGCGTTGTTCTATGAGGACTGTCGTAAGGGGCTCGGGGAAGAGTTGCTGGACGCTGTTGAGTCGGCATTCGACCAGATCCGCCGACATCCCACGCTCTGGCGCCTCTTGAAGGGGCGCCAGAGCCGGTATGTGGTACAGCAGTTTCCGTATGGCGTGATCTATGCTGTCGAAGGGTGGACGAATACGTGACGGCAGTGATGCACCTCAAGCGCAAGTCCGGATACTGGGAAGCCCGAGGCAAGATGCAGTAAGGCCGTGGCGGATTCCGCCACACCCGCCGTCCACTTCCGACATAGGGACGATGACATCCATGATTGTGGAGAAGTCGAAAAGCCCAACGAATCGTGATCCCGCCTAGCAACTTGTCGGCAAGACGATATAGAGAGGAATGCTATGCCGGTTCTGCATTTCAAAGGCAGGACACTAAGGCGAAAAAACCGATACCACAGGTCTTGGTCGTAGAAAGCAAAGGCAAGCAGCTAAAAGGCAGCGATGACACCAACTACAAGCGAGACCTTGCCCGTATCTTTGAGAATATTGGCCAGAAAGTTACCTGGCAGGAATTGGGAGAAGGATTCCGTGACAGAACGTTTCGCTTTCAGATCCTTGACGAAGGGGAATATCAGGACAGAGACTGGCATGACCAACTCAAGTCAGCTCTGAACTCATAGTATGGAAAGCAATAAATGGTGTCATTGAAACTGGGAAACCGGCTCCTGCCAGGAAACATGTCGCCAACTTGGGGTCACAGTTTGTGACCTCAAATGTGGAGTCTAGATCTACACACGAAACGGCAAGCTCATAGAAAGTTGCAATGAGTTCGTCCCGGTCCCTGGCAACAGGGCTTGACTATGAACTGGTCACAATTTGTGATCAGTTCAGGCCAAAGAGTTGTTGCAGCGATCGACCAAATGAGGATGACGATTGACTAACAGTCTCCTTGTATTGTATTTCCGCCGGCCCCTTCGCTATACTCCCTCTCCCATGAGCATACGAAAAGGCGGCGGGGATTGGGAGCCGATGATGCTCCCGATCGAACCGCGAAACTGCAAAGTGTGCCGCCAAGGCCTATATCGGGACAAAACCATGTTCCGTGGCGGCTGGTCACGCTGCACTCTGTGCGACGAATTTGTCCACTATAGTTGCCTCGCCAGCGGGAAAGTCTCCTTCCTCAAGGCCCGCCCGCGCGTGTGCAAGACCTGCCGCGCCGCCCAGGAGGGCACGCCCTCTCCTTCCCCTAAGAGGGATGAGACGCCGGTGGCCGTCGGCTCGTGACCGGTCCGGCCGATTCGAATCCTCGTCAAACCCGCCTCGATTGGCATAAGCTCCTGGCTGAAACAATTCGGCTGGTGCTGGCTCCGCTCATTCTCCTGTTCAGCGGATTCTTTACCGCAAATTTCATCATCAGCGGCCAATACACATGGCCGCGGACGAGTCGGGTGTTTGCCTTGACTCTGACCGTCGTCATTCTCTCCTATGAATTCATTTACAAGGAACAACTCGCCAATGGGGCGACGGTGGAGCGCGCCCGGCGGGTGCTGCTGCATTCGTGTATTATTCCGTATGTGATCGGTATGCTGGTCATGCTCGCGCTGTGGAAATTATAATGAGTCGGTCTCTGGGCGAACTGCGATGACGCAGATCATTCGAAGCGGAGCCTTTCTCCAGCAGTGTTGGTCGGTCCATCCGCTGTGTGTCACGGTCAAGCGGATGGCGGACGCTCGGACGCTCGTGCTCGCGTGTAGTTCCTGCAAGTCCGCCCATCAACTCTCGCTCGGCATGGTCGCACCGAAAGAAGCCGCCGCGCAGGAACTATCGTTCGGCAGCGGGGCCGATCGCGGGGAGGCGCTGTTGTCCCGGTGCATAGCCCAACATCAGTCGGCCGTCACCTTGCGCGACATGGACGTGTTCCAGGATCTGGTGCTCCTGCGCTGCGCGGATTGCCGTCGCCTCTATGAAGTGACGGTGTCCTCGTTTGAAACGCATCAACGCTGATTCAATACCCACAGGCGCCGCCTTCCCATGACCGCCCCGCTCACATTTTCAGATGACGACATGACATTGCTGGTGGACGCGCAGTTCTTTCGCAAGAAAGCCGCGATCACGGCCACGATCCGGGCGATGTTGGAAGCGGCGCAGGGCGAGCTCGACAAGGAACTGGCCGGAGCTTCACTGATGGCTCCGCCGGGATTCGATCCCGCCAATCGGCAGCTGGTCAAGGGCGAACATCTGGACCATTGTCCCTATCAGTATCTTGATTGTCCGAAGCACTTCGACGGCGTAAACAAGTTCACCTTTCGGACGCTCTTCTGGTGGGGTCACCATGTCGCCTGCGCGCTGTTGCTCGAAGGCGCAGGGCTCAAACAGTACAAGAAGCGCATCGTGGATCGCTTTCACCAACTGGCCGGGAAGGACTTGGAACTCTCCCTGGCGCCGACGCTGTGGGAATGGAAGCGGGGGGAGGGTTACACATTGCCCATCACCCATGACCGCAAGGCGCAGATCGCCGCTGTGCTGGCCGAACGATCGTTCCTGAAAATCATCCGTTGTGTGGCGCTCACCGACCCTCGGATTCAAGCCGGGCAGCTGCCGCAGCTCAGCGGCGAGACCTTTCGCGCGCTCTTGCCGATTATCACTGTCTAAGACCGTTTGAAAAATACTGCGCGACCGCATCTCTGCCTAATTGTCTCTCAGGGGCAACTTGGGTAGACTGGGCTACCGTCATGTGCACTTGTCTAGCGCGAGGAGGGCCACGTGAAACGATCGTCTCTGCCAGCCGCATGGTTGATGATGGGCCTCTGTGTGTCGGTGGTCGCCGGCTGTGCCGGAAAGGGGGAGGTGCGCTATCTGGATCTCTCCACGAAGCCGCCCGCCGCCCAAATGGCCGTCGCCGAACCGGTGAAGATTGTGATCGAGCCGTTTGAGGATCGGCGTGCGGAGAAGGGCCGAGTCGGCATGCGCACGCACCTCTGGGGCGGCGTGACCTACTTCAATATTGCCGGAGAACGTCCGGGCGAATTCGTGGCGCAGGCGCTTGCGGACCGCTTGAGAAATCGTGGCTGGCACGAACGGGCCTGGAATGTGCGCGTGGCGCCGGCCGGGTCGGTGGCCGACGCCGACATTGTCATTACGGGGCAACTATTTGAATTTTCCGCGAACGCCAAGAGTCGGGTCTTTTCCACCGCGATCAATACCAACAGCAAATTGACTATTCAAGCCCATAACCAGGCCGACAAGAGCACGACGACGCGCAGTGCGGAAGGCTCCCAGACCAGGACGGTGTTCTGGTTCGATGAGGACGACGTGCAGGAGTTGCTCGCCGCGACGTTGAAGGATGGCATCGATCGCATCATCGTTGATACGATGATCGAGCAGAAGAGCCTGCGTCCGGCCCGCTAGCCGGCGACGTTGGTGAGATACGCTTCATGCTTCACGAGGGACGGTTTGTACAAGCCGGCTCTTCCATGTCACAAGGATCTGGCGGAAGGCGTCTCATGCGTGAGCGGCGATGGGAAACCACGACTCCCTTGACCTTCGGCGAAGCCCTCGCGGTGGGCGACCGGTTGGCTGCGCTGGGCTTGAAGCCGGCGACGCCGGCCAAGGACGTGATCTGCTACGTCGAAGAGTGGACCGTCGAATCGCCGGACGACTTCGACCAGCTCGATCCTTGGGCCACTGAAGATGTGACCCTGGTCCATGTTCGCGAAAAATGGCGCGGCGATTTCTTCCTGCTGTCCGGTGCCTACCATACGATCTATCAGCGCTATCAGGATATCGGCACCTATTGTTCCGTCAGCCATCCCTGGCGGGTGCGCGAGTCCTTGCGGTTGCATGATCAACGGCACATGCTGTGGCTCGGATTCCGGCACGCGCATTCCTTCATCCGCATTCGTCTTCAAACCAACGAGGTGATCACGCCGGGTGAGACGCGCGGGGACGCCGAACGTACCCGCTGGCTGGATGAACGGCGCGCCGCGTTCCTGGAAGCCATTGCCACGCTCGAATTGCCGATCGAAACCAACGTTGAAAAGGAGGGGGTCGTCTTGCGCCCGCAAGATCCCTCGATTCCGTTCTTTTGCTCCTGGCCCGACGCGTTCGGTCCCTGCCAATTCGAGTACAACACGACCGATGCGTTCGAGTTTCTTGTGCCGGCCAGCAAACTGGCCGAAACATTTGCCCCGGAGCCGGCCGGTGTTCGCGCGTACCTGACGGGATTTTCCGAAGAGGCCCTCACGGAGTTCCAATCCATCGAAGCCGGAGCCCGCTTCGCCTATCGCTGCTCGGTCCACTGTCCCCTCGATGATCTGCCCGAAGTCTTGACCGCCATCCAGCCCGATGGCCGTCTCTACGCCACGCTCTGCGAGTTTCAGACGCAGGATCTCTTGCCGGAAGGCGAGGACGCGTCGGCGATCATCGGCATTGTCGGATTCAACGGATCATTCCAGATTGAAGCCCGGCTGAACCGCGCCCCGCTCAAGGAAGAAGCCATGGCCGGATGGCTGGAACGGCTCATCGGTCGTCCGATGGTGTATGCCCCGCTGCCGGCTTTTGTATAAAAGCCTCTGATGTGTGACGAGTGACGCGTGACAGGCCCGATCCTCGTTTGATTCGCTATTTTCGTTGAAGAAACTCATCTCATTTCGCACAGTGGGGACATGAGTCCTCTGGCGAAGGTTCAATCCATTCTCTCCAAGCCCTTCATGCCCGCCGTGTTTTTTCTCTCGGGCGTGACCTATGACACCCTCACCCTGACACGCATCGATCGGCTGCAAGACAATCTCTTGTTGCTGATCTATGTGCTTCTCCTTGGCGTGCTCATCATACTCACCGGTCGATTGGGCATCGAGCCGGCCCCGGATCGTACGCACCTCGCAACGCTCTCACCGTTCGCGCGCTGGGTGCTCAAGAGCAGGCCCTACTATCCCATGGCCAGCCAGTTTCTCCTGGGCGGGCTCTTCAGCGCCTATGCGATCTTTTATTCCCGCAGCGCGACGCTGACCGGTACCGCCGTCTTTTTTGCCCTCTTGGTCGCGCTCCTCGTCGGCAACGAATTCCTGCGCGATCGCCTGTCGAATCTCCGGCTTCTCGTGAGCCTGTACGCGGTCGTGTGCTTCGCGTTTTTTACGTTCTTCCTGCCGGTGATGACCGGCCACATGAACGCCGTCATCTTCCTCGCCGGGGCGGTTCTCAGCACAGGCGTCACGTTTCGTGTCGTGCAGTTGATCTATCGCAACAATCCGGATCGTTCCAGACGGGAAGCCGTGGGCGTCACGGCTCCGGCCTTCGCCCTGATCGGCCTTCTGGTGGGGTTTTATTTTCTCAACTGGATTCCGCCCGTGCCACTCTCGCTCAAATTCGGCGGCATTTATCACGAGGTGAAGAAGACCGGCGATCGCTTTGAACTCTCGTTTGATAAGCAGTGGTATCAGTTCTGGAAGCGATCGGACACGACGTTCCCGGCCAACGAGCCCATCTATTGCTTCACCGCGGTCTTCGCGCCGGTCGATCTCAGCACGACGGTCTATCACCATTGGTTTGTTCGCCCCGACGACAAGAAGCCGTTTACCCACGCAGACAAGATTCCGATCAAGATTTCCGGCGGCCGCGAAGGCGGCTATCGGGCCTACAGCTTCAAACAACGCCTCGCTCCCGGCGATTGGCGCGTGGACGTGGAAACCGAAGACGGACGGATCATCGGACGAATCTCGGTGAAGGTGGTGGAGATGGCTGAGGACCAACCGACGATCAGAACCCTGTTGTATTGATGGAGCGCATCAGCGGCATCAAATTGCTTTGAAGCAGATAAGGATGATCCGCCGGACGCGTGCGTATGTGTGACATCCGGCTGCGGCACATGGAGGACAAGGAGTTCGTGTGAGTCTGCGAACATTGGCTGCATGCCCCTCCAGTCCCAACTGCGTGTCGACTCAGGCCACGGACGAGGGCCATGCCATCGCGCCGTTTCGGTATCGCAAGCCTCGGACGGAAGCGAAGGAGGCGTTGAAGGACGTCATCCGCGCGCTCCCTCGCGCGAAGCTCGTCGAGGAGGACGAGTCCTACCTGCATTACGAGTTCACGAGCCTGATCATGCGATTCGTGGACGATGTGGAGTTTCTGTTCGACGACGAGACGAAGACGGTTCACTTCCGTTCCGCGTCACGGACCGGCTATGGCGATTTGGGCGTGAACCGCAAACGGATGGAAGAGATCAGGTCGTTGGTTGAAGGCAAGTTATAGCGCGTGACAGGCGGAAGCCGGTCGGTTGGCATCCAGATGCCTCGGACTTGCCAGCGGAACCTCGCCTATGGGGCGGCCGCTTTCCGGGTCGGCACTGACGAAGATTTTTCCTGGCGTGGCCAGTGCGGGATTCCTTTTGAAGAGGACTGGGTTGTAAGCGTATGGCTTCATATAGTGATGCTTTGACAGGCTGTGTGGGCCGGGCTCACGCCAAGCGCCACGATCAGCCAAGGCAGGATTGGGCGACGCTGCCGTGCCTGTGTTACGGTAAAGGCAAGCCGGTCCATGGCCATCATGGAGCGATCGATTCATGGCGATCGGAACTTTTCAGGCGCAGGTCAGCCGGGTCAGAGACCTGACGCATGACGTTCGCGAACTGGAACTGACCCTCCGAGACCCCCAAGAAATCCTCTTCAAGGCTGGGCAATTTATCTCATTTGAAGTGCCGAAGGAAGGCTTCCCGTTTCCGCTCACCCGCCCCTATTCGATCGCCTCTCCTCCATCGAGCTCCCGTCGCATCACACTGGTCTTTAATTTGGTGGTTGGCGGGCCAGGGTCTACCTATCTGTATGGCCTCAAGGAAGGGGACCGCACCAGCTTTAAGGGCCCGGCCGGATCCTTTTTTCTCAGAGATGATCCCACCCGGCACTTGCTCTTCGTGGCGACGGGCACCGGCATTGCGCCCCTTCGCTCTATGCTGCTGACACAATTCGAACGGCACACCGGCCAGCCCTTGACCCTCTTCTGGGGACTGCGGTACGAGCGCGATCTCTATTACCAGGATGAACTCGCCGAGTGGGCCAAACGCTGCCCAAAGTTTTCCTTCATCACGACCCTCTCTCAGCCGGGGCCCGAGTGGACCGGCGCGAGAGGTCGAGTGACCATGCTCGTTCAAGAACGCATCACCTCTGTCCGGGACCTCGCCGTCTATCTCTGCGGCAATGGCGCGATGATCAAGGACGTGACGGCGCTGATCCAGGCTAAAGGGCTCTGTCCGATCTACCGAGAAAAGTATTACTAATGTGCAGGGGCTGACGGCTTCGGTCCCAGCCTGGTGGTGTGCTGGAAGACGCACTTGGGACACGTGTAATGGATGAATTGTTTTCCGCCGACCAGGCGCTTCTTCATGGGGACTTTGCACCAGGTGCAGAGGCGGTCGGGGAGGGAGTCGATCGAGAGTTCCGACGTGTTGCTCATGGGCGGCATTCTCTCCGAGGGTGGCAAATGTTGTCAACCAAGCCGGCGACGGCGGAGCGGCCGACGAGGTTTCAAGCAGGCCGAAAATTTTTGCGCCCCTGGCCCCCGTTTAAAAAAAATCGTGGTATAGTCCGTCGCATGGTCACTCCAGTGGTTCCTTCACCCTCACACAGAAAGGTGCACCCCTTTTATGAGTATCTCGGCTGGTTCCGAGTCCACGATCTTACCAACGAGCGCCCCAGCGACTTCTTCGCTTCCCGTCCAGGACATGGTGGGAGCCGGGAAGGCCTGGGGACTCTGCACCGCAGTTGACCTCCAAGATTGCAATCCCGATCTCATCCGCGATGCCGACCATATCAAGCGTTATGTCGTGGAGCTGTGCGAGCTCATCGGCATGAACCGTTTTGGCGAGTGCCAGGTCGTTAATTTCGGCGAGGGTCGGGTCGCCGGCTATTCGATGGTGCAGCTGATTTCCACGTCGCTGATCAGCGGCCATTTCGCGAACGATACCAACAACGCGTACCTCGATATCTTCAGTTGCAAGGGGTACGATCCCGCAGTCGTCGAAGCCTTCTCCAAGGAGTTCTTCGGCGCGCGGCGGAGCATGGCGACGGCAACGCTCCGATATTAGCGCTCAGTCCCATTCATGCATGGGGGCTGCGGGCAGTGGTCCCCATGCATGCGATGCGAGTTCCGACCAACCCCACATGAACGCTGCGACCCTCAAAGAGTTCTTCCAGGCGCTTCCTCGCAAACTGAATCGGGACGCGGCCGAGGATCTGGAGGCGGTGTACCAATTCGACCTCAGCGGCCCGCAGGGAGGGCAGTATGTCCTCACGATTCAGGACGGGGCTTGTGTGGTTGAAGAGGGCATCCACGCGGATCCCCACGTCACACTGTCGATGGCGGGAGAGGATTGCATGAAGGTCTTGAACGGGCAACTCAGCGGTCCCGCGATCGTGATGTCGGGACGCCTGCGGATCAGCGGCGATGTCGGCCTCGCCATGCAACTCAAGTCGCTGTTCCCCACCGTGGGGTAGTCTTCCGGGTGCTAAACGGCCGGCACCGGACTTTCTTCGACAGGAATAGCGTTCCGCTGTTCTTCTTCCAGCTTCCGCGGAAAACGTTCCTCCAGAATCAGGTAGACCGTCGGAACCAGAAACAGCGTCAGCAGCGTAGAGACGCTGAGACCCCCGACGACGGCTCGCGCGAGCGGAGCGTTGGTTTCCCCGCCGGTCCCGACGCCGATGGCCATCGGGAGCAGGCCGAAGACCGTGGCCAGCGAAGTCATGAGAATCGGCCTCAGGCGGGTGCGTGAGGCCGTGATGACCGCATCCAACAAGGGCCGGCCCTTGCGGCGCAGCACGTTCGTGTAATCCACCAGCAGCACGCCGTTGGATACGACAATGCCGAGCATCATGATGATGCCCATCATGGAGGTCGTCGACAACGTCGTATTGGTCAGGAAAAGAATCAGGATCACGCCGGGGAATCCCATGGGGACCGAGAACATGATGATGAAGGGATCGATGAGCGACTTAAACTGGGCGGCCATCACCATGTAGACCAGCATGAGCGCGAGAATCGTGGCGAACTGCAAGCCTTGGAACGTTTCCCGCTGCTGCTGTATCTGGCCGGCCAGTCTGATGCTGAATCCCGTCGGCAGTTGCAGGTTGGCAAAGGCCGACTCCAGATCCTCCGCGATCGCGCCGAGGTCGCGATTCACCGGGTTGGCGGTGATATGGACGACCCGCTGAAAGTATTTGCGGTCGATCTTGACGGGCCCGGCGTTCAATTTGAGCGATGCCACGTTCTTGAGCAACACCGGCTCTCCGGCCTTCGTCGTCAATAAAATATTCTCCAGATCGGTGAGATCCTTGCGGTGCTCCTCCGCCAGCCAGGCGCTGATGTAATATTCGTTCCCGTTTTGAGGATCGGTATAGATGATCGGGTCGGTCTGGCCGTTGCCGTTGAGCGAAAAGAGGACGGCATTGGCGACATCGGTTTCGCTGATGCCCAGCAACGCCGCCTTTTCACGGTCCACGACCACGTTGATCTCCGGATAATTCTCTTCGCGGCTCACTTCGATGTCCGCCAACCCTGGCGTCTTGTGCATCACCTCTTCGACCTGACGGATCGCCTGGCGGGCCTTCTCGAAGTCATAGCCGTAGATCTCGACATCCACGGATTTTTGCGAGCCGAAACTCGTCACGCGTTTCACCAAGCCGCCCGGATCGAAAAACATGGCGACGCCGGGAAACAGCTTGATCACCTTCGGCCTCACGTCGTTCATAATCTGGACTTGGTTGCGCTTCCGCTTGTCCGGCGACACCAAATAGACGGAAATCACGGATGTGTGGGGACCGGTATTCGGGTTGAATAGGGAGGAGCGTCCCTGTGACAGCACGCCGGTGCTGGAGACCATCGTCTCCAGTTCGTTGGGCGGAATATTTTCGCGCAACACCCGTTCCACTTCGGCCACCTGCTGTTCGGTCTTTTCCACGCGTTGGCCGACCGGCGCCCGCAAGACAATGCGAAACTGACTCTCGTCGGAGACGGGCAGGAACTCCGTTCCGATCATGGGCAGCAAAGTCAAAGAGCCGGTGAAGAGCGCCAGCACGGCGATGATGAAAGCCCGGCGGTGCGCCAACACCCAGCGCAACGAGTCTTCGTAGCTGCGGTCCAGGGATTCATAGCGCGCCCGACTCCACTCCATCACCCGAACGAACCAGCCCGACATGGCGCGGTGCGCTTCGTGCTCAGGCTTCAGGAACTTGTAACAGAGGGCGGGCGTCACCGTCCGTGATACAAAAAAGGACGTGAAGAGGGCGATGGCGATCGTGACCGTCAAAGGAATCAGCAGCAGGCGGGCGATGCCGACGAGGAAAAACATCGGCAGAAAGACCACCACCGTCGTCACGGTGGACGCAAAGATCGGCATGGCGACTTCCCGGGCGGCTTCCAGGATGGCGGTCCAGCGACGCGGATTCTGGTTCAGGTGGCGTTGGATGTTTTCCAGCTCGACGATGGAGTCGTCGACCAGTCGGCCGATGCCCAACGCCAGCCCGCCCAGCGTGAAGACGTTCAAGGTCTGCCCGGAGAAATAGAGCACGATGAACGTCACGAGGATGGAGAGCGGTATCGAGACGGAAATGATCAAGGTGCTGGTGAGATTGCGGAGAAAAATCAGAATGACCGCCGCGGCCAGGAGCGATCCGTGAAGCGCCTGTTCGATCAGATTCTGAATGGATTGCCGGATGTAGACCGACTGGTCGAAGGAGATACCGAGTTTTACTCCAGGCGGAATGCCGATCATTTTAGGCAGCGCGGCGCGCAGCGCATCGACCACTTCGACGGTATTGGCAATCGGTTGCTTGTTCACGCGGAGATAGACGGCTCTGGCCCCGTCCGTTCGAACGATGTTGGTTTGAATGTCGGATGAATCGGTGACGGTGCCGACATCACGAACGCGGACGGGATTGCCCTGTTGGTTGACTTTCACAATGACGTCCTGGATCGGCTCGACCGTCTTGAATTGATTGTTCGTGAAGACGTTGTAATCCAGATTCCCGGCCTTGATATCGCCGGAAGGCAGAATCAGGTTTGCCGCCTTGACGGCTCGGACGACGTCCAGGATCGACAGCCCCCGCGCATTGAGCAGCGCCGGGTCGAGGTTGATATTGATCTGGCGGATTTTCCCGCCTTCGACGGTGGCGGCGGCGACATTGGCAATCTGTTCGATCTGCGGCGCGATAGTGTTATAGGCCAGATCGTAGAGAGCGCGCTCGTCCAGATCCGTGCTCGAGACGGTGACGAACGAGACCGGAATATTCGAGACGTCGAATTTGACAATAAAGGGTTGGAGGATGCCGGGCGGAAGACTGTTGAGGATCTGCGTGATGCGCTGCATCACCTCCATTTGCCCGACGTTGATGTCGGCGCCCCAATTGAACCAGATCTGCACCGCTCCGAGACCTTGTTTGGCGAACGACTCGACGTGCTCGACGTTGGAGGCGGAACTGACGGCCTTTTCGATCGGATAGACGACGCTTTGTTCGATATCGAGCGGGGGAGCGCCCTTATAAATGACGCCGACGAAGGCGACCGGAACCTGAATCTGAGGGAACAGATCGACCGGCAAGCGCTGCAGCGAGGTGGCGCCCAGCACCACCATTGCGAGCGACAGCATCAAGATGCCGATGCGATTGCGGAGCGCCAGTAGGGTCAGCCACATAGAAAGACGTGATGCGTGATGTGTGACGCGTGACGTGTCGGAGACGGCACGGACAGAAGGTTCGACCAGATGCCGGGATCAACGCTCGTCACTCGTCACCCTTCACGCTTCACTGGTTCGAGCGGTTGCGTCTGGACCGGGGTGCCGTCGTGGACCAGGTCTTTGCCTGAGACGATCACTTGTTCATCGCCGTTCAAGCCTTTGGTGATTTCCACCCGGTTCTCGTCCCGCAGGCCGATCTCCACATCGACGCGCTGCGCTTTTCCGTCCCGGACGACGTACACATATTGAGCATCTTCCAGACGGCTCACCGCATCGATCGGAATCTGAATCGCCTGGCGGTGGGTGCCGACCAGTGCTTCTACCCGGGCGAACATGCCGCCCTTTAACCGACGGTCCTTGTTCGGCAGGTCGATCTCCACGGTCATCGTGCGGGTGGCCCGATTGAGGGCCTGGACGATGCGCGTCACGGTGCCGTCAAATACAAGATCGGGATACGCCTCGGCGCGGACTTCCGCCTTCTGTCCGATCTTCACGAGCGGGATGTCTTTCTCGACCACTTCGATGAGAATGCGCACGGTGTCGATATCGTGCAAGTTTAAGATGCCGCGCGACATGGTGGAGGTGCTGGCCGTAGCGCTCGTCACGTAGGCGCCCGGATCGAGGTTGCGTTCGGCGACATAGCCGGCAAAGGGCGCGCGAATGTACGAGTAGGCCAGATTCGTTTCGGCCTGGGCGAGAGCCACCTCCATCTGCTTCACCTGCGCCTGCAGGGATTCCAGCGCGGCGACCGCTCCGTCGAAATTGACCTGCGCGTTGTCCAGGTCTTGTTGCGAGACGAATTGATCTTTGATGAGGGCCTGCATGCGATCGAGCGTGAGTTGTGTGCTTCGCACGGCCGCCTCTTGCTGCGCGACTTTGGCCTTCGCCGCGGCCAGATTGGCTTTCGCCTGATTGACGGCATGCTGATAGTCCGTGTGGTCGATTTCGACCAAGAGTTGATCGGCTTTTACGAAATCGCCTTTATCCACGTGGATCTTGGCGATGTACCCATCGACGCGCGAAAACAGATTGACGACTTGATTGGGAATAATATCGGCCGTGTAGGCCAGGCGAATGTCGAGATCCTGTTTCAGCGGGGCCACCGTGGCTACGGTGATGAGGCGTGTCTTGCGCTGATCAGTCTTGGCGCCGCTGCTCAGGCGAAAGACGACGAGCGCAGTGACGGCAAAGAAGATGATCACGCCCAGTATCACGAACGGATGTTGCGTCAGTGATTTCATGCCGATCGTCTCGCGCGTGGGGTCATTCTCGGTGTCTCGATGACCAGGCCCTTTAGAAAGAGATCGACATAGGTCGAGACCGTGTCCTCGTGAGAGCGATGCATCGGCACACCGAAAATTTCGTGGAGCAGGCGATGGTGAACGACCATGCCGATGAAGGCTCGCGCGGCCAACAGGGGATCGACCGCCCGAAACGCGCCGTCCTCGATCCTGGTCTGGATATACGTCGCCAGGTGCTCATAGAACACTTTGTGATGTTTCCCGAAGAACATATCCGATAACTCGTGACCCTCTAAGGCACTGAACAACAGCAACCGAAGGAGGGTCGAATCCACGCCGGGACGAATGCGATAGCCGGCAATAAGGGAAAATACACGCCGATCGTCCCGTTTCCCGGCGGATTCTTCAATGGCCTCCAACAATTCGTTGACCGTGACCTTCTCCGCCAGAATCGCCGCATAGAGCGCATGCTTGGTGGGGAAGTGTTTGAAGACCAAGGCCTCGCTGATGCCGGCCGCTTTGGCGATTTCCTTCGTCGTCGTGCCGTTGAATCCCTTGCGGGCGAAGAGTGACGCGGCGGCGGTAATGAGGCTGGCTTGCCGTTCCCGGCTCGACGTGCGGGAATGTTTGAAAGCCGTCTGCATAGTGGTGAGTAAGTGATTACTCACTTGTCAAGCTAACATGACAGTTGCCGGGAACACAAGCCAAGAGGCTGAAGGAGAAGACGGTTCGTCGAGCCCGCGAAGGAAACCTGTCTCATATTTCATGGTGCGAGAACCGTCTTGCATTGGAGTTCCGAGGATCCGGCTGAGGCGCAGGGAGATGAGGAACCCTGTCTCACGGTGTTCCGACGAGTGCGCGATGAAATCGCCGAGCGGGTCAGAGCGTTTCTGCGTGTGGTGTGAGGAACGACCGTCTAAAGACCGCAAGCGCACTTCGATCTGAGCGAGCGCCTAGCGTCCGAGTTGGGCCAAAAGAAATGCCTGGAGCCGCTTGCCCTCACGCAGATTCAGTCGTTTGAACTGCACGCCGAACTGACGTCCGTTGGTCCTGGCGACGCAGGCTTCAAACACAAACAACGGATCGTCGCGGTCGGGGAGATACAAAAACAGCGTCAACTCCATCCCTGCTTTCACCGGGTGGTTGCCCCGAATGCCGAGACCGCCGCGTGACAGATCGACGACGGTGCCATCCCCCATGAGGACCTCGGTATCGTCGAGACCCGAATACATCAGGCCGAACGAGGCGGATGCCCGAGATTCGTCCCGACGATCAATCGGATTCACGTGGTGCAAGGCGGTATGTTTTGCGGCTTTCATGTGTCTCATTGGAGCAGCTCCGGATTGCTATCGATGGATGCGGCTCAGTGATGCCGCAGGATACGCTTAGCTCCGTTCCGATAGACGATCTAGCCAATTGACTTCTTTACTGCGAGCCGATCGAAGCTCTACACCGAATCGGCCTCCGCTGGTCCATGAGACCGTGGCTTGGGGGATGCACAGAGGTCCGTCCCCATCCGACATTTCGAGGAACAGCGCCAATTCCATGCCGCGCTTAATGCCTCGGCCCCCTTCGATGCCGAATCCATATCGGCTGATGTCGGTGATTGTCCCCTGACCCATCACGATCTTATTCCTGTCGGAACCGGAATAGCGGACCTTAAAGTGCCCTCCTATTCGAGGGTCCCGCCTTCGTTCTGACCCATCGGTCGTCGGGTTTTGCGCGGGTTTCGTATTGGATTTCCACCAGTTCATGGTTTTTCTCCCTTCCGTCGGGCAAGCGCTCCGATTCAGGCGCGCGATTGCTGTCCCTGCCATAAGAAAAACCGCAGTCTATTTTGGTCTTCCAGTCTGAGTGTGCGAAGCGCGACCCCGAAGCGCTGTCCCTGGACCCAGGAGATGCGAGCTTCAGGCACGCAGAGGTGGTCCTCCGAATCCGGCAGCTCGATGAACAGGGCCAGATCCATTCCTGCTTTCAGCAAGCGGTTGCCTCGGATTCCGATTCCCTCGTGTGATAAGTCCATCACGTGGCCGTCTCCCATGACGATCCGTCCTTCGTCAACACAGGAAAAGATCAGACCGAATCGGCCACGCAAGCGCGATCCCCGTCGGCGGTTGAACGTTGGTTCCAGTGTGAGGTCTTCGTGCTGTTCCGAAGTCGTCAATTCCATTGTCGCAGTGCCTCCGTTAGTGTCCTATGTCGGACATTGCCTCGTGATGGTTTGAGAGTATCTCGACGGAGCTGGTTTGCCTTCCCCCTAGGAGAGGGAGAGAGGCACCACTCCTAAGGGGGGTGTGGAATGGAGTCTGTACAACTGTGGCCGCTAAATCATGAAAAACAGTGGCTGGCGTGTATTTGTGGCGGCGGAACACTGAGCTGATGTTGAGAACGGGCCAAGGTTGGGTCACACGAGGCGGAATCGAGTTCGGCGATCGCTTACCGTGTCATGCGAGATGCTTTTCCAAATGAACGACTGCAGCCGTTTCCGATGCTCCCGGCTCACATGCATGAAGCGAACAGAAAACTGGCAACCGGACACCCATATGACGTGGGCAGACGTGAGCAAGAGGGGCGGCTGTCCGTCTGAAAGCGAGATGGTGAGACTGAGAAGGGTTCCTCTCGTCACCGGGCGCTCGCTGACAATCCTGCATCCAGAGACGGAGATATCCTTCGTCAGACCCTCCCCTCGATGAGGCTGGGTTGATATCTCCCCGACATAACTGACCCGGCAGGCCATAGCGACACGTTCAGCGTGACGGCCATCCAAGAGGGCATGAGGTTTGCGTATGTGCATCGCGGATTCCACAATACCTTTGCTCATGAAAGTCTCTTCCTGGATAAAGGGATGCCGTTTTCTGCCAGACTACAGGGGAAATGCGGGCGGCGCCATTCCTAGGGAGAGGGGGTGGTTACCCCGCAAAAGGAGAGGAACGCTACAGAACTGAAGCACCGGTCTGAAAGACGGACAGGTGGGCGGGTTACTGCCTGATCTTGGCCCAGGCTTTCTGATATTCCTCGAAGGAATCAACTTCCATCCAGCCCTTGAAGATCGGGACGGCCTGGACAGCATGGCCTCGATCAATCATTTCTTGAAGGAGGTCGGTGAAGGAGCCCTTGCTGAGATTCCGCGACTCGTGAAAGCCGGTCGATGCGTATTTCTCTTGTGATGCTCGGTAGCAGTCCCGGAGCGCCTCTGTGCCCTTTTCAGAGAACATGGCCATGCCGATGAATTCCCCATGGGCCTGCTCACGCGGGAGCTGTTGGCCGATCTTGACCACACGATGCTCGCCCTCCGGCATCACGAACCGGGAGAGATAGCTCTTGCCGGGGGATTCCGCCAGTGAGACTAGGTCGGGGTTCAGATGGGTCGGTTGCGCGCTCCGCTGTTCCTGATCCAGCCAGGCCAGGTCCACGACAATGGAAATATCGGCAGGGCTCTTGAGCAGCTTTTCAAGAATCGCCGTGTCGAAAATGATGTCGCCGTAGAGCAGCAGCGTACGGCCTTTGAGCTCGTTTTCAGCGCAGAACAGCGAATACAGCTCGCCCGTATCTTCGTACCGGTCGTTGTCGTAATAGCGGATATTCGGGAGGGTGATCGCTTCCTTCTTATACCCGCGGATCAGGGCGATGTCTTTGATGTTGCACTCGTTGAGCGCTCCCACGGCCCGCTCCAGAATCGTCTTGCCTTTGATGTCGAGCAGGCACTTGGGTTTGTCCTCGATGAGCGGCAGCAATTGTTTTTCGAATCCGGCCGCCGCGATGATGGCGGTGATCTTCTCCCCGCCAACCGGCAAAAACTGCTTTTCGTCCTCTTCCATCTGCGGCACGCCGACGATGTCGTAGACTTCCGGCAAGGTGACGATGCGGTCGTTGGCGGCTCCGGGGCGCGAGTCTTTCTTGATGAGATCAAGCGTGTCCCGCATGGCGCGGATGGCTGCCCGCACAGGCTGGTTGGCGTAGATGATGATCTTGGCGCCGGCTTCTTCCATTTCCGCTGCAGTGGTTTGGTCAAAGATCGTCGGCACCACAACCAGCGGCACGCGGCCGGACCAGGCTTTATAGACCGCCCTCAGTTCGTCGAATTTTTTCGATTTTGAGTGGATCAGCACGGCGTCGGCGCCGGCTTCGGCGTAGGCTTCCGCCCGCTTCAACGCTTCCTCTTGGCCCCAGCCTGCGATCAGGGCTTCCGTTCTGGCGATGACGACGAATTCAGGGAACATCTGCGCGGCTTTGGCTGCTTTGATCTTCCCACAATGTTCTTCGATGGGAATCAATTCCCGGCGGACGCCGGCGTAGAAGCTGCAGCGCTTGGGATAGACATTGTCTTCGATACAGATGGCGGCGACCCCGGCCCGTTCCCGATCGTTGACCGTCCGCATGACGTTGAGCGCGTTGCCGTAGCCGGTGTCGCAATCCGCAATGATCGGAATCGAAACGGCTTCGGCGATGTTCCGCTCAACTTCCAATTGCTCGTTGGAGGTGATGAAGCTCGCGTCCGGAATGCATTTGAGCGAGGCCGAAATGGCAAACCCGCCGGCCCAGATCGCATCAAAGCCGGCACGTTCAATCAACCGGGCGCTCAAGGCATCGTGTGCGCCGACCGCCTTGATGACACCCGGGCGCTTGAGGAGGGCTCGAAGTTTGGCGGCGTTATTCATGGGGACGCATCATGCGAAAGCGTGTGGCGGTTGTCAATGGAAAGTTTATGGAACGGAAAGCCGGCGCACTTAGTAGACCGTTTCCGAGTGTCCTTCCGACAGTTTTTCACGCAGCGTCCGGCTCTCGAAAAAAATGATGCCGCGCTCGGCCTTCGTCTCGTAGCGCAACGTCACCTCGGTGTCGAATCCATGCCAGGCATACACTTTGATCGGCCCTACGGCAATTTGCCCCGGAGTTCGATCGAGCGGACCATACTTCGATTGAAGATAGATCAAAATCTTCTCGTGCGTGTCCTTCCCGGTATAGCGGACGGTGACACGCCCGAATTTTCCGTCGAAGGTGGTGAACCGCATGGAGTCGACCGGTGTGGTTCCAAGGGTAGGCGCAGCGCCTTTGATCTCATACGTCTGAAGTCTGCCGGCCTCTTCCACTTTGCCGAAGTGCTCCCCTTCGGAGAACGACGCACCCCAGGGAATATCTTCGAATCCGTTCGGGTCGTTCACGATCGGCACCGCCATGGCGAGTGAACCGGTCAAGACCAAGCCGGCGCAGCACGACATGAGGAGAAGTGGACGAATGAACATCGGAAAGCCGGATCTATTCCGCTGAATCGGTGATGTGGTCATTGAATCGCGGAGCGAGCGTTCGGCTGTCGATGAAGATGTGCCCGCGCTCCGTCCCGGCCTGATAGGTGAGGTTGATCTCAGTCTCCGGACCTCGCCAATTATACTGTTGATTGAGGCCGCGGGCCATCTGCCCGGGAAGCCGCTCGAGCGGGCCGAACTGCGTCTCCATATAGTGCAGCACCTGCTTATGGGTCTGTTCTCCCTGGTATCGAACGATCACCCTGGCGAACTGGTCGTCCACGGACACATATGCGATGCTGTTCATCTCGGCCCCGGCAAAGGTAGGGGCCTCCGCTTTCAGTCGGTACTCGCTCACGTGGGAACCAGACCGCGTGGCCTCCATGTCGTCGCGCCCCGTCAAAGCCGCCCCCCAAGGGATGTTGTGAAATCCTTTCGGGTCGTTGATCAACGGCACCGCCTGACCTGGCTGCGCCCACAGGACTGTCGCAAGGACGGTGAGAGTGAGAAGGGAAACGGGGCCGATGGTTCTGCTCATGTGGGGTCAGAAGCCGGGTCCACAAAGACGCGAGATTTTTTCCAAACGCTACCATTGCCGGTGAGGTGAACGCAACCCATCGATGTTCCTTGAGAATCCCCAAGACCGTATTTTATAATGCGCCGGTTTTTCCGCCGTCGTCCGTTCGACGACGCCACAATGAAGGACTGCCACGCATGATCGAAAGCGATGCCTTTGTTCAAGCGCTCCAGGACATGGGGGTAAATTTTTTTACCGGTGTGCCGGACTCGATTCTGGGCGGGATCATCGCCGAGCTGATGGATCGGCGGCTCTACACGCCGGCTGTTCGAGAAGATGAGGCAGTGGCCATGGCCGCCGGAGCCTACATGGCGGGCAAGATTCCGGCCGTCCTCATGCAGAATTCCGGTCTGGGGACCTCGCTGAATACGCTCATTTCTCTGAACATGATTTATCGCCAGCCCTGCATCCTCATTGTGTCGTGGAGAGGGCAAGGGGGCAAGGATGCGCCGGAGCACTTGGTCATGGGGGAAGTGATGCCCCAATTTCTTGATACGATGAAGATTCCCCATCGCACGCTGACCGAAAAAACGGCGATCGACGATTTCAAGTGGGTGGCGGAAACGTTCATGAACCAACGGATTCCGGTCGCGCTCTTCATTACCAAGGGAGTCGTGAAAGGATTGCACCCATGAGACCGGAACAAGGTACGCTCATCAGCCGCGCGCAGGCCATCGGCGCCTTGCTGGAATTACTGACCGATCAGCCGGTCATCATCTGTAACGGGTTTCCGTCGCGCGAGGCGCACAAGATCGCCGATCGCCCCACACATTTCTATATGATCGGCTCCATGGGCAATGCGCCGGCGATTGCGCTCGGTGTGGCGCTGGCGAAGCCTCATAAGCAGGTGATTACTTTCGATGGCGACGGGAACGTGTTGATGGGCATGGGTACATTGGCGACCGTCGGGGCTCTCAAACCGAAAAACTTTATCCATGTAGTGTTCGATAACGAGGTTTATGGGACGACCGGAAACCAACCGACGATTTCAAATGTCGTTCCGCTTGAAAAAGTCGCGAAGGCGGCCGGCTATGTGAACGTGGAGCGGGTGCTCGATCGCGACGATCTGGTGTATGAATTCAAGGACATGCTCAAAAAGGATGGGCCGAGCATGTTGTTGATCAAAGTGAACGAGTTTGCCGAAGACGCCGGACGAGTGCTCCACGAGCCGCCCGACATCACGAAGCGGTTTATGAAGGCCATACAATAGCTATCAGCCTTCAGTCGGCGGTCAGCTTCCAGAAGCGCTGATTGCTGAATGCTGACTGCTGAGAGCCGAAGGGAAATATGATTCTCCTGAACCCTGGTCCCGTGAATGTCAGCGAGCGGGTGCGGCAGGCCCTCCTCAGGTCGGACATCTGTCACCGCGAGTCCGAGTTCACCGAACTGCTGCATGGCATCCAGGCCAAGCTGTTGAAGGCGTTTGTGCCGGGGGCCGAGGCGGAGTATGCCGCCGTCTTGATCACCGGCTCCGGAACCGCTGCGGTCGAGTCGGCCTTGATGTCTTCGATCCCGCACGGCAAACGCATTCTCATCATTAACAACGGCATCTACGGTGAGCGGCTGTCGAATATGGTGGGCCTTCACCGTCTGGGGGTATCTGAACTCAAGTATGAATGGACGGTCAAGCCGGATCCCGAGCGGCTGCGCCTGGCCCTGCGGCAACATCCGGAAGTGCACGGCGTGGCGATGGTCCATCACGAAACCACGACCGGCTTACTGAATCCGGTCAAGGACATCGCCGAAGTGGTGGATAGCCAAAACCGCGTCTTCATCCTCGATGCCATCAGCGCCTTGGGGGGAGAGACCATCGATGTGGCCGGCTCTCACATGTATATGGTGGCCGGCACGGCGGGGAAATGCATTCAGGGATTTCCCGGCGTGTCGTTTGTCCTCGTGCGCAAAGGGTTTCTCGAGCGGATGCGGGCCTATCCCAAGCGGTCCTGGTACTTGCACCTGACGCATTATGTGGACGATCAGGGGCGTGGCACGGTTCCCTTTACGCCGGCGGTTCAGATTTATTACGCGTTCGACGAGGCGTTGAACGAGCTGCTGGAAGAGGGAGTGGCCAAGCGCATCCAGCGATATAAAAAAATGGCGGCGGTCATTCGCAGCCGCATGGCCGCGATCGGCATCAAGCCGGTGCTGACGCCCGAGCGGCAGTCGAACAGCATCACCGCCTTCTATCTTCCCGAGGGCGTGGCGTATGACACACTGCATGATCGGCTGAAAGCGAAAGGCTACGTCATCTACGCCGGTCAGGGGAATTGGGAGAATAAGGTTTTCCGCGTAGCCAACATGGGCGCATTGACCGAAGCGCACTTCACCGGCTTCCTCGACGCCTTCGAACAGGCGTGCAAACCCGTATGAAAGCCGTCATCCTCGCAGCGGGCGTGGGCAAGCGCCTGTGGCAAGTCACGCAGCATCGGCCGAAATGTCTCATTGAAATCGGCGGCCGATCGTTGCTGCGGCGTTATCTGACCACGCTGGCCAGCGTGGGTATCCGGCGGGCCGACATCGTGGTGGGCTATAAGCAGGAGATGATTCGCGCGGCGGTCGAGGGCGACTCCTGCGGCGTGAAGGTTAACTTTTTGGTCAACGATGAGTTCCACCGTGGCAGTATCTCCTCGCTGTGGATTGCGCGGAAGGCATTGGACGACGACGTGATCATCATGGATGCCGACGTGTTGTTCCATCGTGAAATCCTGCGCCGGTTGGTGGAGTCGCCCTATGAGAACGCGTTGCTGATGGATGAAACCGTCAAGCAGACCGGCGAGGAATGTATGGTGGTCGTCGCGGGCGGCCGCGTGATCGCGCTCACCAAAACAATGCCCGCGCATTACGATTACGCCGGAGAAGGAGTCGGGTTCTTACGCGTGCGGCATGCCGATACGCCGCATGTCGTCGCCTCGCTCCGGTCCTCTATCGACAAAGGTGCGTGGAACATGGAATACGAAGACGCCTTGCTGGACTATTTTCGTGAGGTCAAAGTCGGCCACGAAATGATCGGCGGCTTGCCTTGGACGGAGATTGATTTTGTGGAAGACGTGCGCAAGGCGGAATTGGAAGTTTTGCCTCGACTGTGAGAAAGTTTATACAGGCATCTGACAATGAATAGCGAACCATGAGCGTCCGCGATGAGTGAAAGCCTTATCCAAAAACGCGCCGAGATCCAGGGGTTGGCGACGGCGATTCTGCTCCCCTCCGTCAGTGTGTTCGGAGGACCGATCGGACATCAGATGGGCGAAGTGGGACCGCTCACCGGCATTGTCGGCATCGGGCTCTTTCAGCGCGCCGTTTTGACCTTGCAGCGCGCCGGTATTCGCCAATTGATTGTGTTGGCCGGCCCGGAAGAAGATCAACTCAAGCAGGCATTGGGCAAAGGGCCGCGCGTGACCGTTCCCGTTCGCTGGATGCCGATTCGCGAATTCCCCCTTGACGATCCCCGTACCTGGGAGTCCTTGGCCGCGGAAGTGCACGGCTTCGCGCTCATTGCGAG
>CAYNLM010000011.1:0-41939 GCA_964398045.1 uncultured Nitrospira sp.
ATCGAGCAGCGGCCACAAGAGGTGCAAACCGTTCTCGCCGCGAACTGGCAGTAAGCCTGAAGGATTAACGACGTGGGAGGACTCGTGTCCCCCACGTCGTTACCTCACGAGTAGAAACCTCCCGTGAACCATTTCCTGAGTTTCGCCCCGGCGAGAATTCTTCTGCGCCAATCACATTCGGGTTTCCGAGTGAAAGCTGTTGGACCGTTAATTATGTGGATGTCGATCCTGGTAAAGCAACCAGAGATTTCCGCTGCAAACACGTACCTATTGATGAACATGACGGCAGGATTGCGTCATACAACGGACAATAGACGTCTTCAGAACACTAGCAATAACCGTGGGTGTATTTAGTTTGCCGGTTGATACGGTTGCCTCACAGATTGTCGAAGCGGCCAGCTCTGTAGCGCTGCCAATTGTCCAATCTTTCTCGAAGATACGAACCGGTAATGAAAATGGAATGATGCCGGAATCCTTGGTGTCCTTCTTTCGGTGACCTCCGCGTGTATTGTCCAACCAGTGATGATTGTGAATCGTCGGGCGACGCCCATTCCTCATCAGTGCCCGGAGAACCAGGATCTGGATTGGCGGCGAAGCAGAAATGGAAAGAGAGAACCACTGTGCTAATTTTGTGCAAGAAAGAAGTCAAATGCACTGGAACAGATCAAGTACTGCGAAAGATATAGATTCCCTTAACATACTGAAAAGGCACATTTAAGTGGGAAACCAGGCTCAAAACAGGGATTTTGAATTTAAACTTAATCAGCCTTCGAACCCGTAGGTCGCAGGTTCAATTCCTGCCGGGCGCACCATGGGATGCAAGGGGTTAGCTTGTAACGGCTCATCCCTTCCCGCCTTTCATATACTCCCGCATCTTTCTTCCTTTCGATGAGGGACATCTTCCGCGCAGTTGGACGCAGATCCACTGTTGCGGCCAGGCCAGGCGCAGCCTTGTCTTCGCTCGATCCCTTTCTCACGGTCTAGCCCGGTTAGATGGTTGTGCACTTCCCCTCATTTCAATTGATAAGCCAGGCGTGACAAGCGAATTGCCACTTTCGAGGGCAGTGACCGGGAGCGTTTCTCATTGTTCTGATCCCGCCTATGAGCGCGCCCAATAACGCTCAGTTCTCCCGGGTATCACCCGTAGGAAGGAGACAAAATCCATCCTTCAGGTCATGGCCTCCTCCTCAAATACTTTTTATAACGTTGGCGACCGGATCGGATCGTTCCGAAATACACACTCGTTTCTGACCTCGCTGGGAAGAATTCGGAACGATGTGATTGCAGAAGACCATCTCAGCGTGAAGACGGAGACGAATCAATTTCTCAAGATGTTGGCCGATCGGGCGTATGGCATTCACGATGTGGCCGCGGACGAGATTTACTATTTTGCGTTACAGGTGAGACCAACGGAAGAGCCGCTCTCCATCTCAACGAATGAGCTGGGAACGGCCAGCGAACAACCGATGAGTGTGCCGGACCATATGATCAACACGCCTTACGAGGGGGGACCGAAGTGCAAAGATGGGGGCTGTGACTATTGGCAAGACAACGTGTTCGATCCTGGGGCTTCGTGAGTCGGAACCGCTCAGGGATAGCGCTCCGTTACACCGAGGCCGCGCCTTGCCATTCTCGCTCTTGACCGGTGGGTTGCTGGAGCATACAGTACAGATTGCTTCACGAACCGCCTCATGCCGGAGGTGGTGGCCATGATCCTCCGGGGAACACAGATCCAACGGGATGGGCATGGCAGGTGCGGCCTTCTCCCCCCGCAAACCTTTTCCAGCAAAAGAGCCGAGTTACCTTCCTCGGGTGTCTTTACGTCCGCTTGGATGAACCCGCGACCTTGTTCTCTCTCATTCTTACCCCAAACCGGGAGATACAGAACGTGTCCGACTATAAGAACCGGAAACCGTTTCATGTGACGCGTGCAGGATGTCGGGTCGCCGGCCGGCCACCCGCCTGACTGCCATGTCGAAAGGAGGTCGTTATGTCGTACCGCTACAACAGCATCGACATCATCGTGGGGATCGGCATGTGTGCCATTGTCTTCGGAGCATTGCTATTGTTTGCCGTTGCGAGCGGCACGCTCCAGGCGGCTATTCCGCAACCCATTTCGAGTGAACAGCCCACCGACAGTCAGCTCGGCATGATTTGGCTCCAGCCGGCTCTGGGCCAAGCCATTGTCGATCAGGCGATTTTCGAACGTCGCGCCAATCAGGTCATGGCCCAATCCGCGTCCGAGTGGAACCAAGCGACGCTCGTTTACCACACGTTCCAATCGCTTCCGGGTGGTCCCTTCGGAGCAGTCATGCGGGAGGCTGCTACGGTCCCGGCCGACCATATGGCCCGCATCCAGGGTGTCATGGGACGGGCGATCGTGAATTTCACGGCGCGTGGCGTTCGAAGCGGCGTGTTGTCGGCTGACCAGTATCTTTCAGACTACAACACCGGCATGATTCGCGCGACCGAAGCCAGAGGGCAGCGGCTCAACGAAGATTTCGTGTCGACATGGCAGGCGACCCTCGGACGGAGAATTGTAGAGGCCATTCAGAACTATAGGAAGCGGGCCGGGGTAATCCAGGAGCGAGTGGGGACGGCTCTTATGCATGTGACACAGGCCCAAAGAGGATCGGAAGAAGTCCAAGCTGCGACACAAGAGCAACTGGCGAGCTTAGTGATTGCCGCTGTTCGCACTGAAGCGCTGGCGGATCGTTTGACTATGCTGGCGGCCATTGAATCCCCTCCCCAGGATACAGCCGTTGTCTCCACAGAACCAGCCTCCTGGCCGGAGATGCCGATGGGCTACTTGATCGCAGCCAGTCTTATGTTGGCAGCTGTCTTTTTTGGAGGACTCTGGCTGACGGCGCAGAGCAGAGAAACCAAAGCCCTTGCCGAGAGGCAGTACAACGCAGCCAAATGGGTGTATCGCATGGCAGCGTAACGATGCGCGACGAAAGGACCCGCGTGCGTCCCACGCGAGGGGGTGGCATATGTCCTGGGGATACTGGGGAATCGTGGCAGGTCTCGTGGCGCTGATAGTGACCTTGTTCGCCTGCATCGAATTATCGTACTCCAAGACGAAGGGGTCTCCCCAGGCACCGAGCAGGAGGATCGATGAGCCGGGTGAGGCAGTTACGCCAGCCTCAGCCGGCCACCGTCGGGCTGCATAAGTGCCTGTGACAGGCCTGTTTATTATTAGTGGTGAGGTGTCCTATGGTCGAGATCATCGGTCTCGTGACGATGGGTGCGCTCGCGTGGCTGATCGCGTGGTCTATGGCCAATGAGAGCGAGGCGGAACGGCGTCGCGTATCAACATCAGCGGAGCAGAAGTGGTCCGCTGCGTCGGCGAGCAACCCCAAGAGGATCAGACAAGCAGCCTGACGCCGGCGAGGCGGAGTTCTTCCGCCAAGTGCAAGGGACGATCGGGTCTTTATCCGTACGGGTAGGCGAAAGCGTCTCTCCCGCAGACGGTAAGCGTCGGCTTGTTCGGCCGTGAGGCAGGGGCTTCACGTGAGGATCTGCGGTTGTCCGATCCCCGCAATGACTTCTTCCGTGATCACCACGGATTTCACGCCGTTGAGCGCCGGGACGTCGTACATGAGGTCTAACATCACCTCTTCGAGGATCGTGCGCAACGCTCGCGCTCCGGTCTTCATCAAGGCCGCTCGGCGGGCGACAGCCTTCACCGCGGAGTCGGTAAACTGAAGTTCGATTCCTTCGATCTCGAACAGAGCCTGATACTGTTTCACCAGCGCGTTGCGAGGCTCGGTCAGGACACGGATGAGCGCCGGCACATCCAAGTCGGACAGGGTCGTGAAGACGGGAAAGCGGCCGACGAACTCAGGAATCAGTCCGAATTTCAGCAGATCTTCCGATCGCACCAGACGAAGGACATCGGTGTGGCCGTCGATCTCGTGGAGGCTGTCCGCCCCAAATCCCAGCCGCTTGGGCATGGTCCGTTGGGCGATGATCTGATCCAAGCCCACGAACGCTCCCCCGGCAATGAATAAAATGTTCGTCGTGTCCACGCGAACGTAGTCCTGTTCGGGATGCTTCCGTCCGCCTTTGGGCGGCACATTGCAGATCGTTCCTTCCACCAGCTTGAGGAGCGCCTGCTGAACCCCCTCGCCCGACACGTCTCGCGTGAGGGATGGATTCTCGGACTTGCGACTGATCTTGTCGATCTCATCGATGTAGATGATGCCGGTCTCGGCGCGCGGGACGTCGTATTCACAGCTCTGGAGGAGCTTCAGCACGACGTTCTCAACATCCTCACCCACGTAACCGGCCTCCGTCAGCGTCGTGGCGTCAGCGATGGTGAAGGGGACGTGAAGGATGCGCGCCAAGGTCTGTGACAAGAGGGTCTTGCCGGTGCCGGTCGACCCGATCATCAGGATGTTTCCCTTCTGGAGATCGACATGTTTGAGCCGATCGCGGTTGAGGATACGCTTGTAGTGGTTATGTACCGCGACCGCGAGGACTTTCTTGGCGCGGTCCTGACCGATCACGTATTCGTCGAGTGTCGCTTTGATTTCGGTCGGCTTGGGGACCACCAACGGAATGGACGAGGGCGAACCCTGCTGTCCATTATCTTTAGTCATGGAGGCGGACCAACGCTGCATGCACTCTTCGCAGATCAGCAGGGCGGACGACGTACGGCAGGAATCGCAGGTGTAGGACGAGGGACTGGCGAGGAGGTTCCGAACTTCACCCTCGCGTTTGCCGCAAAATGAACAGCGACGATCGGGTTTCGCCGAAGGATGCCGCGTTTCCCAGAACACAGCCGGTTCCTCCGTGTGGCCAGCGTGGCAGACGATTATCTTATGCCTCGTTGATAGTGAACTGCAAGCTGGTGAGCAGCCGTTAGGAAGTAGGATTTATTGGATCGGTGGCGCAAATCGGAGATTGTGCGCATCCAAATTCGCGAGGTATTCCTTCATGCGTTTGCGCTCGTAGTTCTTCACATATTCGATGACTTTGCTGTCAATCTCGAGTACCCCGAGCCCAGCGGGGATATCGTCCGGGCGGATGACGAACAGATTAACCCCTGCCTCCTTGGCTTTCACCTGTGCTTCCTTGACGCGTTGGTGAATGTACCGCTCGTTCAAGCGCAAGAGGTCGTTCAACTCCAGAAGGTCTCGCAGAGGATAGGGCTCAACGCGAACGCTCTGCTTTGGAACATTCAGGAGAATGAAGATCGTATCGCATCCGAGGCTGAACGCTTCCTCGACTGGAAGGGGGTTGGCCAGGTCTGCATCGAGGTATCGGTAGCCGTCGATCTCCACCATCTCAAACAAGGGATAGAGCGCCATGGAGGCGCGAATGCGTTTAAAGAAGAGGTCGTGTATGGCCTTATGGCTCCGGGCGTCCCCGCCCGGTTCCGCCGTGAGATCGGCATCCTTATTGGAAAAGACCACCGTCGCTCCGTCTTCATACCGTTCAGCTAAGATGTGCCAGGCGATGGGGCTTGCTAGCACCTTCTGCAGGTCGAACTGTTCGTTGAGCCTGGCCAGGAACGGGAACGGATCGAGGAATGCCTTCATGGTCTTGAATTCAAAATACTTGTCGACCTCAGTGAACATTTCTTGGATTTCAGGCGATTGCACGAGTCGTCGAAAGAACTTGTGTGGGGACGTGAACGTATCCATGAGGCGAAACACGAAACTGACGGTGCGGCCCGCGACGCGAAACGGCATGCGCACACACAAGGACATGACCAGCGGCAGAAATTTGATGGCCCTCCTGAGATCATGGAACATCGACCCGCTCGGACCCCAGCCTTGCGTCGCCTGCGGAACAACCCCTAAGAGACGCGCCAATTTATCTCGAAGGAGCGGGTGGACCTCGTAGATCGCTTCGGGAGAGGTGATATATTCTTCCCAGACACGGAGGGTCTTCTCCGCACCGTCGATGCCGGGGTTTTCGACGAATCCGAGGGCGTTGCAGGTTCCGGCGGACGAACTCACGATGTGGGCCGGACAGAAACCAGCGCGAACCAGTTCCGCGGCAGCAAAGGCCTGAATGACTGCTTTACAGCCGCCGCCGCAAAAGACAAAGAGAATGTTTCCATACTTATGCGCAACAGAATCGGACATGAGACTCCTTCGGCTGTGTGGTCCTGCCTCGATCGTTCGCCGTGCGAAAGAACCCGGCGCGCCTCAGGCGGGGTATCGCCCGCAGAGCCCTCGTGGATCGCCGCGTGATCCCAATCTGAAGGCTCGACACAGTGCAATCGTATGATATCTGCATAGTCGGTGGCGGAGTGGTCGGGTGCGCCTGTGCCCGAGAACTCGCACGCAAGCGCCGGGCCAAAGCTCTCCGCATCGTTGTGCTGGAGCAGCATGCAGGAGTCGGAGAAGAAACCAGCGGGAGAAATAGCGGCGTACTCCACAGCGGGATCCACGAAAACCCGTTTTCGCTCAAGGAACGGTTGGCCCGAGAAGGAAGCGCGCTGGCGGTCTCATACGCATCGGAGCACGGAATTCCACTGCTCAACACGGGGATGGTCATCGCGATCGCATGGGATGATGTCCGTCGAGGTCTTTGGCGCGAAGCGTCATCGCTCCGCCGGCTGTGGTTCAACGCGTGGAAAACGCAGACCCGCGTGCTGTTCATGCCACCTTCCCGACTGCGGGCCTGGGAGCCGAATCTCCGGGCGTGCTGCGGTATCGTTATCCCGACCGTCTCAGTCATTGATGCGCCCGCCTTTGTGCAATCCTTGAGGGCCGACGCAGAAGCGATGGGGGTCGAGTTTGCGTTCAACCATCACGTCATCGGCATTGACGGAGACGCAGCCGCCTATCTCGTCACCACCGACCGGAGGACGGTCCGCGCTGCCTGCCTCATTAACGCCGCCGGCCTTCATGCCGATGAGGTCGCCGCACTCGCTCTCCACACAAGCAAGTATACCCTCCGCCCGATGAGGGGCGAGTACTACGAAGTGGTTACAGCGGAGAAAAGGAACCTCATCGGGCGCCTGGTGTATCCGGCTCTGCCTCCGCAGGCGACCGGCAAAGGTATTCATTTCAGCCCACGGCCGAATGGGCAGCTCTACGTGGGACCGAACGCCGTGCCGATTGCGGACAAAACGGACTACACGTCGCACAAGACACCGCCCGGGGTATTTGTCGAGGCCTTGCAGAAGTTCCTGCCGGTTTTGGAGGAGCACGACCTTCAATGGGCCTATTCCGGCATCCGTCCCTGCGTGCAGGGGAATCACGGGCGCAAGAGCGACTTCGTGATCGCGACTGACCGCGAGGACCCCCCGCTTATCAATTTGGTCGGCATTGAATCGCCGGGACTCTCGGCCGCCTTGGCGATTGCGCGATACGTCGGCGAGCTTCCGTGCATTCAGCGGCATCTTCATGCTTCCGACTCCGGGTCGCAGTGACCTCATGATACGTTTGACGGTTGAGAGAGCACCCGCTCCTTCTCCTCCGAGCGCAAGACCCTGTGGAGAGTCTTGCCAAGAATCGTGCGAGGGAGTTCGGCGCGGAATTCGATCTTCGCCGGAACCTTGTATGGAGCCAGGTATCGGCGGCAGTGCGCCACGAGTTCGTCGGCAGAGACCGCATCGCTTGCGGGAACCACACAGGCCTTGATTGATTCGCCGCCGTCCCGGCGCGGCACACCGATCACGGCGGCTTCCCGCACCTGTGGGTGAAGCAGCAACACCCGCTCGATCTCGGAAGGGTAGACATTGAAACCTGATGTGGAGAGGATCATGTCCTTCTTCCGATCCACGATGTAGAAAAAGCCATCTTCATCCATGCGAGCCAGGTCTCCGGTGGCCAGCCAACCGCCGGGCATCACAGCCTTCGCAGTCTCCTCCTCATTGTTCCAGTAACGCTGCATTACTTGCGGGCCACGCACCCACAGTTCACCGACCCCTCCGACCGGGACCTCCCGACCTTCGGCGTCAACGACCTTTGCCTCGGTATTCGCAATAGGCAATCCGATGGAACGTTTCACCGAGAGCCCACGGGGAATGTTGCAATGCGTGACCGGTGAGGCTTCGGACAAACCGTATCCTTCCACGATCAGATGGTCGGTCCGTTCTTTGAATTTTTTCAGAAGCTCGTACGGGAGCGCAGCCCCGCCGCAAATGCAGAACCTCGCCCCTTCAAGGTCCTTTCCCTCGCAGCGTTCCAACAATTTCTGCACCAGCGCCGGTACCATGGTGATGACCGTGGGTTTCTTCTTGCGAAGGAGCGTCAGCAGGACCGGCATGTTTCGAGGATCGGGAACCAGCACCATACAACCCCCGACGGCCAGGCAGATATTCTGTGTCACCGTCATCCCGAACACGTGAAACAGCGGAAGGGCCGCCAAAAAACTCTCCACTCGCTCTGCGGGAGAAAACCAGCTGATGAGCTGCCGAACGTTGGCCGTCAGATTGCAATGACGCAGCTCCGCTCCTTTGGACATTCCCGTTGTTCCCCCCGTGTATTGAAGAAGCGCGATATCGTCCGGCGTCACGATCGGAAGCCGTTCCGGCGCGATGGGGGTCACGCGTTCCAGAACATCGTGGAACCACAGCGTCGTATCTCGTGCCGGAATCTCCAGCGGCGGTCGGCCGTTTCGACGGTGGTAGAGATACTTCGCGATGGTGGTCATGAAATCGGTGATCCGTGCGACGATGATCATCTCGAGATCGAGATGCTGGATTTTCTGATACATCATGTCCAGCACCACGATGGCGCGCGCCCCTGCATCGCGCATCTGGTGGGACAGTTCGTGTTCCGTGTAGGTGGGGTTGCAGGCCACCACGATGCCACCGGCTCTCAACACGCCGTAGTAGGCGATGACGGCCTGTGGAGAATTCGGAAGGCAGAGAGCCACGCGATCGCCCTTGCGGATCCCCAACGCAGCCAGGCCGCAGGCGAATCGTTCAATGAGGGAGTGGCACTCCTGGTAGGACAGGGTCCTGCCAAAAAAATACAGAGCCGGCCGGCGAGAGAATCGCTGGGCGCTCCGGGAGAACATCGCCGAGAGTGTCTCAGGAGCAAGAGGAAGTTCGTGGGGAACTCCCTCGGGGTAATGCATGAACCACGGTCGTTCCGGCATGATGCGCTCCATTTCGTGCAAGTTGGCTCAAGCCATTCCCGACGTTACCACCCTCCGTTCGAGAGACCCTGACAGGGCTCAAAACGTTTCCCATACTTGGCTGCGAGTGAAGCAAGGTCTTCGGCGATCTGTCCGGGCGTCATGGTCTGTCGAGCCCAGGTGAGAAGCCCGCCCCGGAAGGCGGGGAACCCGATCCCATACGTCAGGGCAAAATCAACCTGCCAGGGGTGCTCCACGATCTTGTCGTGCAGACAGCGCACCGCTTCGTCGACCATCGGAAGAAACAAGCGTTTCTGAATGAGGTCGTCGGAAACGGGAACCGCTTCTGTTTCTGAAGGGTACGCACGACGGTAGTTCGCGACCGCGGCGAGGGCCTGCGCATTCTCTTGGCCTGATTTCCAAAACGTCAGCGGCGGCTTCTTCTCGGGAAGGAAGGTCTGCAGCAGCGCGTCACGCGACTCGATACGAGATCCCAGCACGGCGAGAGCGGCCAGCACGTGCATGGCAACCGGAAGTCCGATCAAATCGAGGAGTTCCAGAGGCCCCATCGGATGCCCGCTGTCCACCGCCATCCCGAAGTCTTTGGCCACGGCGTCAATGCGCCGAATGGAGATGCCCTCACCAACCATGATCACGGCCTCCGCCAGATAGCGTGACAGAATCCGGTTCACGAGGAATCCCGGTCCGTCATGCACCACGAGAGGAAACTTGCCCAGCCGCCTGCCCAGGCTGCAGGCCTGCGCGAGAGCCTTCTCGGAGGTGAAGGGCGCTTGGACCACTTCGACCAACTGCATTTTGGCCACCGGATTGAAGAAATGGAGCCCCACGCACCGTTCTCGGTGAAGCGCGGATGCGGCAATCTCTGCCAGGGTGTAGGACGAAGTATTCGTGGCAAAGATGGCCTCCGGACGAGCCACCGTCTCAAACTCCGCGAGCACCGCGCGTTTAATCTCGAGTCTCTCCGATACGGCTTCTATCACCAGAGGAAGAGCGGCCATATCCTCAAGTCGGAGGGTCGGAGCAATCCGCAGCATGCGGTAACGCAGGTCGGAAGGAAGGATCGTCCGTTTCCTCAGCTGGGCAGCCTGAGCCTCATGCACCCTTCCCATCGCCTTCGCCAGGATCTCGGAGGAAACATCCCGCAACACCACTCCATATCCCTTTTCAGCGAGCTGCCCGGCGATCTGCGAACCCATTAATCCGGCTCCCAGCACACCGAGGCGGGAGAGGGACAGAGAAGCGCCGGGGGCTGACCGCTTGAGCGCCTCGCCGCTCAGGAACAAGCCGACGAGATGACTCGAGATGGGGCCGGCCATGAGTTCAAGCAGGAAGGGCTGCTCGACCGCCAGCGAGGCCCTCAACACACTGAGCCCCATCCCGCGCTCAACCGCATCGACGGCGCGGAGGGGAGCGGGATAGAAATGGCGGACTCGTTGGCTCACCTGGCGGCGTACATAGCCACATAGGAACGTCCGGACTCCGGGAAGGCTCCAGAATCGCCGTCTGATGCGGTGCCGCGTGGAGCGGGAGCAGAGCGCGCGGGCTTTCCGGATGGCCGCTTGGACCAGAGTTTCTCTCTGTATGTCTTCTAGGGTCCGACTCTTGGAAGGAATGGAGGCGACCATCCCATCGATGAGGCCCATGCGCAGGGCTTGCCGAGGGAAGATCGTTTTTCCCGTCGTGATCATCTCCAAGGCCGCCGGCAGGCCGATCAAACGCGGGAGCCGCTGGGTCCCGCCAAAGCCCGGCAGAATGCCGAGCCTGACCTCAGGAAGCGAGAAACAGGTCCTTGGATGGGTGCTGGCGATGCGTCCATGGCACGCCAGCGCAAGCTCGAGTCCTCCGCCGAGACAAGCCCCCTCCACCGCGGCTACAAAGGGTTTTTCAGAATGTTCCATGGAATCGAAAAGGCCGTGGACACTCGTCACAAGCCGGTCAATTGGGCCAAGGGCTTCCTGTTCCTGCGCCTGGTGTATCTGTTCCAGATCGGCACCAGCACAAAAATTGGCTTCCTTCAAGCTCACCAGAACGACGCCGCTGATCGTCTCCGTCTCCAGGACCTGCTGAACGACCTTCTGCCACCCTTCGATGCTTTCATCGTTCAGGACGTTTACGGACTTCCCGCAATAATCAAATCCCGCCAACAAGATGCCGCCGTCAAGCAGCACCGTGCGAAAGTGCCGCGAGCCACCATGGGAGCCGGCAACCACCGTGGGATTGTTCTGCACGATCTATCTCCTTTCCAGCACCATGGCCACGCCTTGTCCGCCGCCGACGCAGGCGCTGATCAGCGCTCGGTCTGCATGGCGTCTCTTCAGCTCGAACAACGAGGTCAAAGCCAAACGCAGACCGGAGACGCCGACTGGATGGCCGAGCGCGATGGCGCCGCCGTGCGGGTTGAGATCATCAGCAGGAATCTCACCGAGACGTCCAGTGAATCCGTAACGGCCGAACTTGCGTTCCATGAGGGAGGGAGAGTCGAGGATGCGGCTGATTCCCAATACGACGGAGGCAAAGGCCTCGTTGATTTCGAATACCGCGAAGTCCTTCAGGGTCAGGCGAGTCTTGGACAATATTTTGGCAATGGCGCCGACGGGGGCGAGACCCATACAGGCCGGTTCGTACCCGAAATCGGCATAGTCCCTCACATATCCGATAATCGGCAGACCGAGAGTCTTGGCTTTCTCCTCCTCCATGAGCAGCAAGGCGGCGGCTGCATCCGTGATCTGCGAGGAGTTGGCCGGCGTCACCGAACCGTAGTGCTTGTCGAAGACTGGTTTCACCTCACGAAACGTCTCCCGGCTGACATCGTCACGAATTCCGTTGTCTCTCGCGACGTAGGTACTCCTCTCGGGGACATACATGGGCACGACCTCGTCCGTAAAGAATCCGTTCTTCCAAGCCTGCGCCGCGAGCCTGTGCGATCGAATGGAAAATTCGTCCTGCAGTTGCCGGGTGATGCCCAGGGAAGGGTCTTTCGCGATATTCTCTGCCGTCTGTCCCATGATGAGGTCACACATCGGATCAGTGAGACCCATCACCAAACCGACCCGCGGCGGATATCGCTTAAGGTTAAGGAGCTTGGGAATCAGGGCAAAAGCGCAGGCGGCTTGTTCCCCGAGGCTTCTGGCTTTGCCGTACCGGAGGAGGAGGTCGGCGGCCGCATGGTGGTGCACGATCGGAATTCGACTCATCGCCTCCATGCCGATGACAAGCACCGTATCGGCATCACCGCTCTTGATGCGCAAGCTCGCATAGTAGAGCGCGGTCACTCCGGATCCGCAGTTTTTCCCGGCTACCGTATCGGCAGGAATCGCCGCAGGGAGGCCACCGGTGACGGCTGCGACTCGCGTGGGGTTGACTGCATGCATGGGCGTCGCCACATTGCTGCCTAACACGCAGTCAATCGTCTCAAGCGGGAGATTCCAGCGATGGCAACGCGTGATCATTTCGCGGACGACCCAGGAGCCCAGCACCTCGGCATCGACATCGCGAAAGTCTGTTCCCTCCTTGCACAGGGGAGTGCGAAACCCGTCGACGACGACGACATTGCGCATGGTGAACTCCCTCATCAGGCGTCGAACAGTGAAACCCTCTTGTCCCTCGCCGCACGATGCATCGGCATCAACCCTTTCTCGGTAACGGTCCGCAATACATCTTACACCCGCGCCGAACGATTCGCCTCCGGTGCAGGATGGAAAGACATCCCCCAAAGGAGGGGATCTGGCTAGACCAACTTCTGCAACAATGCGGTGACGACAGTGGTAGAGTGATAAGCAGAAAACCCGTCTTAGAGCGAGACATCGTTCCCGACGGAGGTCACGCTCATGGCACAACACGAGCTGTTTCAAGGTTCTGTGGCGGTTGCGGAAACCGCTCGCGATAAGGCCCGCTATGCCGGCTTTCTTGCGGGATTGTTTGAAGCCGACGTCCGGTGGGACCTCTTTACCTCAATCGGCATTCCGGAGACGAGCGCACCAGCCCTGGATTTCCTTGAACGATTCAAGGCCGCCCTGATACCGCTGGATCCGGACCGGGTTGACAGTGAGGGGGAGCTGCCGGAGCCGCTCCTCAAAACGCTGGCCGAGCTCGGGGCGTTCGGAATCAAAATCCCCAAACGTTTCGGCGGGCAGGAATTCACGCAATACGAGTATCAGCAAGTCGCCACTCTGTGTGGAAGCCTGGATGCCTCGCTCACCGTGTTGCTGTCGGCAGCGCAATCGATCGGCGTTCCCGAGCCTCTGCGCCTCTTCGGAACGGAAGAGCAGAAGGCCAAGTATCTCCCCAGGCTCGCGCGCGGAGAAATTTCAGGGTTTGCACTCACGGAACGCAACGTGGGCTGCGATATTTCCAAAGTGGAAACCTACGCTGTCCGCATCAAAGATGATAAGGGCAAGACGGTCGCGTATCGCCTGAGCGGAGAAAAATTCTTCATTACGAATTCCGTCAAACAGGACGGCGAATTTCTGTCTTCCATGCTGGTCGTGATCGCGCGCATCGTCGATCGGCCGGAGGAGCTGCAAGATGCCCATGCGCAGAAGCGGTACGGGGCGTTTATCATCGAAACCCGATGGCCTGGGTGCTCGGTCACCCGCCTGCGTTTCGAAGGAGTAAGGGGGATTTACAACGGAGCACCGACCTTCACCAATGTCAACGTTCCGGCAGACAACCGCCTGGGCGGCGAAGAAGACGGGCTACGGATTGCGCTGGCCACACTCACCATAGGCCGCCTCACGCTCCCTGCCGCCTGCTTGGGAGGCCTGAAGCAGTGCCTGTCTCTCATGCGGTGGTGGGGGGAGAAACGCATTCAGTGGAACAAACCGATCGGCGAGCACAACCTGATCGGAGAAAAACTCTGCCGTGCTGCGGCCTATACCCTGGCGTTGGAAGCAGTGATGGTCTTCTGTGGAGCTTGGGCGAACAAGAAGGGCGACCTGCGGCTGGAATCGGCGGCGGCGAAGATCATCGGGAGCGAGTGGTATTGGGCGGTGGTCAACGATCTGTTCCAGATGCGCGGAGGCCGAGGATTCATGACCGTCGAGTCACAGCGCAAATGCGGCGAGCGCGGCATTCCGGTCATGCGCATGCTCCGCGACGCCCGCATTAACCTTGTCTGGGAAGGGACGAGTGAGATTCTCCGCGTCTGGATGGCGCGCGAAGCCCTTTCGCCCTATATCGAACAAGGCATCGCCTTTCTTCAAGGAGCACCTTCGCAAAGGGCGGGGGCGTCGCTGTATTATGCGCGCATGGCGCTTCGCTCCTGTCTGCCTTCCTTCCAACCCGGACAAGCCTCTACACGATTCGGAAAGGACTACGCGCCCTGGGTTCGTTTCATAGAGACTTCCGCACGCAGTTTGACGCGGTCGACCCTTGCGGCAACGCTCCGCCACCGGCAGCGCCTGCACAACAAGCAACTTCTGTTGGAACATGTGGTGAATCATAGCCTGAGGCTCTTTCCCATGGCCGCGACCATCTGGTTTGCGTCCCAACCGGAGATGCGGTCGAAACCAGGCATCTCTGCGCTGGCCACGTATTTCTGCCAGGAAATGGAAGAGAAGCTCTATCCTGCCTCATCGCCGATGGCCAGAGTCCGTGGGCATCAGAAGGACACGACCGTCTATCATTTGGCGCGGGGCATCATGCAGGGTGAGTATGCGTGGCTCGAAGAAGGAATCGTACCGCTGCTCCACGAATGACTCAGTGAGGCAGATAGCACCAGCCAAGCCACAGACTACCCCGGACTCCCCTCCACCCATCCAGATGTGAGACTCCCATGCAACTGGCGGCAGGGTGAAGGCAGGCCGCCCTTAGCGAGCTACCTGCACCAGCACCTTTCCCATAGGTCCCTGGGCCAATCGGGCAAATCCCATCTTCACCTCCTCGAAAGGGACAATGGCGTCCACCTGTGGCCGCTGACCCATGGCATCCAGCCGACCGACGATCTCCTTCCAGACCGCGTGGACTACCGGGGCGGTATAGTCTCCAACCGAGACTCCGCCCATTCGAATGCGGCGGAACAACAATGTCGCCGTGTTGAACTCCGGCACCGTCCCTCCGCTCCGGCCGACCACGCTGATCCGCCCGCCATATCCAAGCAGTGCCACGACTTGAGGGAGCAGCGGGCCTCCCACGCTGTCAACCGCGAGATCGACTCTTCTCGGCTTGAGTGCCGCTGTCACGGCCTTGGTCAGGTTGTTGTCCATTGGATCAAACACGAAATCAGCTCCGAGCTTCTTCAATTTGGCCCCCTTTCCTGCGTGACGTGATAGGCCCACCACCGTGAGATTCATCGATTTCCCCAGTAGCACTGACGCCACACCGACACCGCCCGATGCGCCGGTCACAAGGAGGACAGACCCCGCAGGTGGAGGCGCCGGAGGATCGGTCCATTGCGTCAAGGCCTGCCAGGCCGTCAGAAAGACCAACGGGGCGCCGGCCATCTCTTCGAGGGACCAGCCGGTAGGGATGCGGGTCACACTTTCTGCGGGAACCACCACCTTCTCAGCCAGCGTTCCCCACACCTCCACGCCCACGTCGCAGCGCAAAATCCCAACTGTCTCGCCCATGCGGACGTTGCCCACGCCGGCTCCTATCGTCACCACGTCACCCGCGCCATCACGTCCAAGAATGTGGGGCAGCGGCGGCTTGGCGGGATACATCCCGCGCGCAAGAAACGCATCAGCCGGGTTCAAGGCTGCCACTCTCACCCTCAGCAGCACTTGTGCCGGACCCGGCTGAGGATCCGGCACTTCGCCGAGCCGCAGTGCATCGACTCCTTCGTAGGACTCCATCAGCCAGGCACGCATAGGCTCGCCTCTGGGGGCAGGTCCACGGCACACTCCAAATTAGCTTCCAGGATGTATGGCCCCATATCGCGAAGGGATAAGGCGAGGGATGGTTGAGGTACCCTCTTGCAGGGATCACTACAGAGCCTGAGGCCCTGACTCATCGCGCAGCGGACTCACTTTCCTTCCCGGCAGGTCTGGCACCTTCTTGTGGGAGCAGATAGTCGTGAAGGCCGCGCCGGATGATTCCATCGGAGAGCGAAGGGTACGTGCCGCTCAGTGCCCTCTTTCCAACGACCGTTACCGGTTCATCGCGATTGCAGACGAGTTCTCGAATGTTGTGGCCGATGCGTGGCTGTGCCTCGTTGAAGACCTGATCTGCAAGGTCCCACGCCTCTCTATGTCCGGTCGTTCGCTCTTGCGCTTCCGCATAGAGCGCTGTCGCCGCAACCACGAGAAGATCTTCGCCGATGGTCTCGATCCGGTTTTGGCGCCCTTGGTCATCTCGAAGTGCCTGTCGATGCCATACCATGGCGTAGAACGTCGCTCGCGCGAGCCGTCTGCTCGCGCGTTCGACAAAACGCAGTTTGGGGCGGACCTGGACGTGGTGGAATTCCGGTTGAGACGGCAACAGCCTGGGCGTCCATTGCCTCACAAACCAGGGGATATAGAATTTTAGGAGGCGCCCTGCCTCCGTGAGCCGACGCAGGCCTGTCACCCGCTCATCGAAGTAATTTCTAGCACGCTCAAGATGGGTGTTGAGCGCCTCGCGCGCCACGAACGGGCGCAAAATGTCGGTCGCGCCTTCTCCGATCCGGTACATCTCGGCGTCGCGAACCAATTGTTCGATGCCGAAGCCAGGTTCACCACGGAATCGTTTGGACTCTGCCGTTTCGTATCCCATGCCGCCGAAAATGATCTGGGCATCTTTCAGGAACCGGATCGTGTTCTCTGAGCAGAAGATCTTCGCGATCGCCGCTTCGATCCTGACGTCATAGCTGTGTTGGTCGGCCATGCGCCAGACAGCGGAGGCGAGGGCTTCCATGGCGAACAGATGCACGGCCATGTGGCCCAGCCTCATGCGCTGGGTCTGCCTCTCGCTGAGAGGTTTCTGGAAGGTCAGTCTGGTGTTGGCCCGATCGAGCGTCGGCTGCCAGGCCTGCTTGGCCATGCCCAGGCAAATGGCCGGGATACTGATCGCCCGGCCGACATTGAGAATGGTCAGGGCATACCTGAGCCCCCGGCCAATTTCACCGATGACGTTGGCCGCCGGAACGCGGACATCGGTGAAGGTCATGTAAGCATTCTCAATGCCTCGGCACCCCTCGAACTGGCACCGTTGCCGGATCGACACGCCAAGAGTTTCCATATCGAGAATGAAGGCGGTGTGTACCTGGTCCTCTGCACCCTTGCCCTCCGGAACCGGGATCCAAACAGTTCGCCCGCTGTGCAGCTCCCGCCTCGCCGGCACTCGGGCGATCAACGTGACGTAGCGGGCAATGGACCCGTTCGTGCACCACAGCTTCTCGCCGTTTACGACAAACGACGCGCCGTCGGAATCCAGCACCGCTGCAGTTTGGATATTGGCGGCATCCGACCCGGTGATCGCTTCAGTGAGCGCGAAGGCGGAGAGGGCTTCGCGGGCAACGATCGGCAAGTACGTGCGCCTCTGCTGTTCGTTGCCGAACAGGAGCAACGGCATGGCGATGCCGATGGACTGCGGCACGGCGACGGTCAGGGCCAGAATGTTGCTCCAACTGGCGATCAGCATGAGGGCGCGCCCGTAGTTCGTGTAGGAGAACCCGAGCCCTCCATACTGTGTGGGGATTTTCATGCCGAACGCGCCGAGTGCGAAGAGCCCTTTGAACACGGCATCGGGAATCTTCGCGGTGCGTTCAATTTCATCGGGATCGACCTGCGTGGTGAGGAAGGTCTCCAGCTCCGGCCGAAACCGTTCCCAGGCGGCCTTCTGCTCCGGCGATTCTTCCGGCGTGAGCAACAGCGAGAAATCGGGCTTGCCGACGAAGAGCCCCGCCATGAAACTCTGGCCGCTCAGCCGTTCCCGGGCTTCTTCGATTCGTTCAAGCCCTTTGAACAGGGTGGGCACAGGTGCTCCTCACGATGCCGCTTGCTGCAAGAGAGGCCCTTCCAGTAATTCCTCGAATCGCGCCGTGAAATGGCGCAGCATCGGCGCTTCATAGGTCAAGGCGAGACCATGAATGCGCGCACGCTCTTGATACAGCTCGATGATTGATTCCGCGACATAGGTGATTTGCATGTTCGTATAGACCCGGCGCGGAATGGCGAGCCGTACCATCTCGAGTTCCGGATGAATCGTCCGTCCGGTGGCCGCATCTTTTTTGCCGAACATCACCGTGCCGATTTCGACTCCCCGTATCCCGTATTCCCGATAGAGGGCGACGGCCAACGATTGGGCGGGGAACTGATCTTGCGGAATCTGCGGGAGAAACTCCTTCGCGTTGAGGTACACGGCGTGCCCGCCGATTGGTTTGAGGATGGGCACGCCCGCTTGCTCCAGCATCTCTCCCAGGTACCGGACCTGCCCGACGCGGAAACTGAGATAGTCCTCGTCCAGCACCTCGCGGAGGCCTCGGGCCATTGCCTCCAGGTCGCGGCCTGCCAATCCGCCATAGGTCGGAAAACCCTCGACCAGGATGAGCATGTTCGTAATGTCCTGGGCCCACTGATCATCATTCAGGCTGAGAAATCCCCCGATGTTCACGAGACCATCTTTCTTCGCCGACATCGTACAGCCATCGCCGTAGCTGAACAGCTCTCGTGCTATGTCGAGGATCGACTTATCGGCATATGCGGGTTCGCGTTCCTTGATGAAGAAGCAATTCTCCGCGAAGCGGCAGGCATCGAAGAAAAGGGGGATGCCGTAACGGTTCAACAGCGCGCGGGTCCTCCGGATATTGTCCAGGGAGACCGGTTGCCCCCCGCCGCTGTTGTTTGTAATCGTGACCATGGCCAGCGGAATGCGATCAGGCCCGACCATCTGGATCGTCTCCTCCAAGCGGACCAGATCCATGTTGCCCTTGAACGGCGACTCGCAGTGCGGGTCATAGGCCTCTTTGACCACCACATCCAAGGCGTGAGCCCCTTGATGCTCGATGTTCGCGCGCGTGGTGTCGAAATGAATATTGTTGGGGACGCACATGCCCGGCTTGACGACGGTCGAAAACAGCAGATTCTCCGCCATGCGGCCCTGATGCGTGGGAATCACGTGCTTGTACCCAAAGATGGACCGCACGGTCTGCTCGAAGTGATAATAATTCTTGCTGCCCGCATAGGACTCGTCTCCCATCATCAGGCCGGCCCACTGATGGTCGCTCATGGCAGAGGTGCCGCTGTCGGTCAACAGGTCGACATACACACTCTCGGCGGGCACCTGAAACAAGTTGTAGCCGGCCTCGCGCAGCAGACGATCCCGCTCCTCGCGCGTCGTACGGCGGATGGGTTCCACGACTTTAATCTTGAACGGCTCGGAGGGGAATCTCATCGGACGGACCTTTTGAAGCGCGCCAATTCCATTTTGAACGCTTGTGCGCCGCCGTACTCGAAGACATACCGGGTCATGTCGAACAGCGGAGCGGGATTGAGCTCACGGAGAAGATCCGGCTTCCACGTGATCTCCAACTGGTTGATCATGGTCAATGCTGTCGGTGTGCCGACCACCCCGAGCTGAACCTGGGCGTATGAACGGGAGAAAATGAGGATTTCCCGGTCAAACATGGCCGCATTGAGATCCCTCGCCGCCCCTTGAGCCTTATAGTCTTCTTCGAATCGCTGAAACGCCGGAGCCCGTTCGAGCTCTTCACGAAACGCAAAGAAAATCTGGATGCCCGTCCGGTACTGGTCATCCATCACTTCAATCGCGTCGGCCACAAACGATTCCTGTTGCATTTGCTCACGCGTGAGGACCAGGAGGCGTCGAATGGTGACGCCGCGTTTGGCGGCTTCCTGATTGGCCAGGAGATAATTCGGATACAGCGCTTCGCCTTTTTTCCAGATGTTCCAGCACTCCATAATCGCGTCAATGGATTGTTCCGCCGTCTGGACCAGCCGGACCGCCTCCGCATTCGCCTCCGCTCCTTCGTAGGTCAGGGTCTGCGTTTCAAGCTGGCGGAGTTCCCGCCCGATCGCCTCGACCTTGCGCGGGATGTACTTGGGGTTCTTCGGCACGTGAAGCATGACATCGACCGCGGTCAGCGCCAGGGTCCAATACTCTTTCGCCGAAGACGGAGCCTTGTCTTTCTGCGCGATCAGCAGGAGTTCCACCGGGTTTTTGTCCAGGAGCTTGGCGATCTTGATGCAGAGCTCTGGTTTGGGGATCTTGAGCCCGCGCCGCATTAGATTAGCCTCGGGCTGGGCGATGCCCAGCTTCTCCGCCAGCGCATAATCGCTGCTCAGATCGAACCGTTCCTTAATGGCCTCAAGATACGTCGAGATTTCCGACATGCACCACTCCGCTATAGAGCCGGCCTCGGCTCTGATCGAGCAGATGTCAGGCTGCGTGACGGTCGAATGTTGCCGCTCGATCGGGCGACCCGCTCTGTTCCAGTCCCATCCAAAAGCCCTCGAGATAGCCAAGGACCGCATTCACGCCGTACCGAAAATCATCCTTTTCCTGCTCGGACATTCCGGCGTCGGTTGTCCCATGCATGGCCGCCACTGCATGCTCCATGGCTTCCTCATGGGTGGATTCGAGCTGTCGATGAAACGTGAAATAGGTGATGTCCATGTGGGGATAGCGAGCGGTCTTCAGGTAGGTCAGACCGGGGATCAGATGGTCCCACATCGTAATGGCCATGTTCTCAAGGCCGAAGGATGCGCCCAGAGCCCTGGCGTGATTGCCGTCGCCGTACAGTTGTTCCATCCCCGCGATATAGGCGCGAGTGGAAGGAAGCATAGGGCGAGACATGGCCTCATGCACATCAATGCCGATGGATCGCAAAAAGTCGCGATAGAGAAGCTCGTGACGATGTCTGGTTTGTCCGTCACCCAACTCGGAGTACAGCACCTTGGTCAGTTCATCGGCGACCTTCTCGTCCTCGGTGTTCACGAGCTGAGACACTAAGATCCGGGGGAAGAAACGGGCAAAGTTATAGAACTCGATGGCGAATTCCTTCAGGTCTGCGTCGGTGAGATCGCCCGATTGAAAGCGATCAAGATAGGGATTGTTGATGGCTCTGTGTTCCAGCACGACGGTCCTCATTTCTTGATAGAACGTCATCGGCCACCTCCGGCTACCGGACGGATTATGACAAGCCATGTCGCGATTGACTACGATGATATACTTTCACCATTGCATTATCAACGATGGTTTTCACTTGAATGATCTTACAGAGTTCAGTTAGGTTATATTTCGTGAGCATGTTTCAATGTTACCAATAGTTATGCAATATGCAAAATAATATATTTTTTCTATTACTCAATTTCATAGCTATGTTATATTGTCCTTCGAGAGGCGCGAACTTCAGGGGGATGATGCAATGAAATGTAGGTGAATTCCGTTCCGCGGAGAGGAGGCACCATCATGAACCAAGGAATAGGCATTGATCACATCACGCTGTGCGTGGAGCATCTCGATGCGGCGGAATTTCTTTTCACCAAGATTCTAGGTTTTGAAGTGATCTGGTCGGCTCGTGACGTAGGCAGCGACAAGTCGTCGATGGACACGGTCGTTGTGCAGCGAGGGAATGCGAGGATTGCCCTCATGCAGGGCCGGGACAAGGCGATGAAGTCGCAGATCAGCGAGTTCATCGAGAAGTACGGGCAGGGGGTGCAGCACTTCGCCTTGGAGGTTGATGACATCGAAGCGGTGTGCCGCGAGTGGGAAGCGCAGGGCGTGCAATTCAGTGGACCGCTGAAAGAAGGGCGGGACGGATTTGGACCGCTCAAGCAGCGCTTCACCTATCCGCTCTTCCCAGGGAGCGGGATGTTCATTGAACTGACCCAACGGCGGCACGGAGAAGAACAGGCGAAGACGTTTGTCCGAACGACGGTGGAAGCACTGTACAAGGACATCGAACGAGACCAGGCCTCCGGGGTCGAACGGACGATCATTGATTACGAATCATCCCCGACGCCCATGAAAAAGCAGCCGCTGAAGAAAGCGTCATGAGGAACTCGTTGCCCTTCTAACGAGGAGAGCGCCCATGTATCTCAACAAGAAAGGCAAGGTTCCCAATCAGGCCCACGTCGGGATTCCCGAAGGGCTCTGTGAGGAGGAACAGGGTCGAGAAGGGTTTGCTGGGCCGGTTTCACATCTCTATCGAACGCATCCTCCGACCGGCTGGGTGAAGATCGAAGGACCGCTGAAGCCGCGTGCGTTTGACTGTGCCCGGATTTCAACGTCACCCGCCACTGCTCAACCGGTTCTCATGATGCAGAGCCGGGACGTGCGTCTGTCTATCTCTCATCGTTCGGAGACCATGCCTCATTTCGTTCGCAATGCGGATGGAGATGAAGTGTACTTCGTGCATCAAGGCAGGGGGAGATTGGAATCCGACTATGGAACCATGTCTTACGAGTCGGGTGATTATCTGGTGATCCCCAAAGGGACCACCTATCGAATCCACATCGATGCCGGTCCTTCCCTTTTTCTTATCATCGAAACGCCTGAGCCGATCACGGTGCCGGACCGCGGACCGCTCGGTCAACACGCGCTCTTCGACAAAGGTGTGCTGGTCGCGCCTGAGCTTGGTACCGTAGATCCCCCGGAGGGGCAGGATCAGGAGTGGGAGGTCCATATCAGGCGACAAGGCGACGTGACGAAGGTGGTTTACCCCTTCTACCCGATGGACGTCGTCGGATGGAAAGGAGATCTGTGGGTCGCCAAGCTGAACGTGCGTGATTTCCGGCCGGTCACCAGTCCCCGCTACCATTTGCCGCCGAGCGTCCATGGGACGTTCCGGGCCGATGGGTGCCTGATTTCCACCTTCGCCCCGCGGCCGCTGGAGAGCGATCCAGAAGCCTTGCGCGTTCCGTTCTACCATCGGAACACGGATTATGATGAGGTACTTTTCTATCATCAGGGGGAATTCTTCAGCCGCGCGGGGATTCAGCCGGGGATGCTGACGTTGCATCCCCAGGGCATCCACCACGGACCACAGGCGCAAGCGGTGGAAGCCAGCAAGGGGAAGACGCACACGAATGAAGTGGCGATCATGATCGAATCCAAGACCCCCTTCGCGGTCAACCAGGACATGGAAGCGGCGGAGATCCCGGACTACGCGTTGAGCTGGAGTCGCCGATGAAACTCGTTAGTTTCCGCATCGCCACGCCTGTCGGCACCTTCACGAGAGTGGGGGCGATTCACGGCCAGGGCCTTGTTGATTTGAACATGGCCTATGCCCGGTGGTTGAGTGACCAAGGTGAAGCACAGCCGCACCGATTGGCCGATGCCCAGGTGCCTTCAACCATGTTGGAGTTTCTTGAAGGAGGTCCGTCGACAATGGCGGCCGCGCGGCGATCGTTCGACTACGTCGTCGCGCACGGTCCTTCGGTCAAAGGCCCGTCCGGCGAGACGATCCGGTATCAGACGGCCGCTGTTGAGATGGCCGCTCCCCTTCCGAATCCGACGTCGCTGCGCGACTTTATCGCCTTTGAAGACCATATCGCGGCCACGTCGAAGAAGCGGGGCCAGCCGATTCCGCCGGAATGGTACAAGGCACCGGTTTACTACAAGGGCAATCACCGTACCATTATTGGGCCTGATGAAAATCTGTCTTGGCCCTTGGACACCAGGAAGTTGGATTATGAGTTGGAGCTGGCTTGCGTCATTGGACGCCAAGGCAAAGACATCCCCGAACGGGAGGCGCAGGACTATATCGCCGGCTATACGATCATGAACGACTTCAGCGCGCGCGATATCCAGTTTCAAGAGATGGCCTGCCGGCTCGGGCCGGCGAAAGGCAAAGACTTTGCGACGGCCTTGGGCCCTTGCCTCGTGACTCCCGATGAGATCGCCGATCTCGGCGCCTTAACCATGATCGCCAGGGTGAACGGAGAAGAATGGTCGAGGGGGCGCTTCGGAACGATTCACTGGACGTTCCCGCAGATGATCACGCACGTCTCGCGGGGCGAAACGATCTACCCGGGCGACGTGTTCGGCTCAGGAACGGTCGGCGGGGGATGCGGACTGGAAATGGACCGCTACTTGAACCCAGGAGACGTGGTAGAGCTGGAAATTCAGCCCATCGGCGTCCTGAGAACGAGGGTGGGGGACGCCCGCAGGGGGCAGGGGGATAGACCATGAGTGTCAGCACGGTGGAGCAGGTTCTTGCCGAGCTGGTGGAACGGCACCGCGAGTTGTACGACAGATCGACCATCGATGCCAAGCTGGAAGCCGTTATTCGAGCCGGTTCACACACCACGCTGACCGAGTGGGACATCCTGCGCATCTTGCGGACCTCCCGATCGGTATTCTTCGATACCCACGTGGAAGTGGTGTCCGGCCACCACACCGCGACCTATCTGCGGTTCGAGTCCATCGCCCGTTTCCCGGAGCTGATCAGGCTGTTGACGCAGGATATGGCCGAGTGGATCAGACGGACGTTTCACCACCATCCGATAACCGGCATCGCGACAACCGGTTCAGCCGCGTCGTTACTCGCCGAAGGGATCGCTGCCCACCTGCACGAGACGATGCCCTTGCGCGTGACGTTGACCCCTTACAATTGCGAGACGGGCCGAATCGGGACCGACATTGCGGTCGGCGCGATGAAACCCGGCGAACGATTTCTGGCACTCAACGATGTGACCACGCGCGGGAACTGCGTCAACAAGCTCGGCACAGTGGTCACCGACAATGGGGCCCTGCTGGCCGGAATGATGGTCTTCGCGCGCCGTGACAGCGGCCAATTCGCACTGATGAGCGAATTGATCGCGCGACATCCCTTCTACGACACGACGGATCTGGATATGCCGCAGTGGGAGCCGACACAGTGCCCCTTGTGCAAGCAGAACAAACCCTTGCTGTCCTGGAAAGACATGCCCGAACTCTGACATACGTTCCTCTACTCTGCGAGGAGGGAGACATGGACCTGGCAGGCGTCACCAAGGAAATCAAGCGAGCCGATCTGCTCCAGATGTACTACTACCTCCGACTCACCAGAACCTTGGAGGATCGAATTACGGCACTCTACCGCCAGGGACGCATCGTCGGCGGGTGCTATACCAGCCATGGGATGGAAGCCATCGCGGTCGGCTATGCCTCGGCCCTTGAACGCGATGATATTATCGCCCCCTTTCATCGGGACATGGGCGCCTTCCTCATTCGCGGGTTCACGCCGGGGGAAGTCCTCGCTCAATACCTCGGCAAACGCACCGGTCCCACGAAAGGGAAAGACGGCAACGTCCACATGGGCGATCTCAAGCGGGGTGTGATCGGCTTTGTCAGCCACTTGGCCGACAACCTGCCCGTCGCAACCGGCGTAGCGCTGGCCTTCAAGATCAGGAAGGAGTCTCGCGTCGCGTTTGCCGGAACCGGTGACGGAGGAACCAGCAGGGGAGACTTCCACGAGGCGATGAACTTCGCGGCGGTGCGCAAACTCCCCGTCGTGTTCTTCTGCAACAACAACCAGTACGCCTATTCGACGCCGCAACGCTTGCAGATGGCGATCGCCGACGTGGTCGATCGGGCCAAAGCCTATGGAATGCCCGGCGAGATCGTGGACGGGAACGACGTGGCGGCGGTGTATCTGGCGGCGAAACGTGCCATCGCAAAGGCCCGGGCAGGGGAAGGGCCGACATTCCTCGAGTTCAAGACCATGCGGATGCACGGCCATTCCGAACATGATCCTGCCAAGTATGTCCCGCGTGAATTGCTCGAGGAATGGAAGAAAAAGGATCCGATCCTGAAGGCCGAGCGCCTGCTCGCTCATCTCGGTTACGGCGATGAGGCGCACTTCCATGAGGTCGGCGAGAGGGCGAAGAAAGAAGTGGAGGCGGGGGTGGAGTTTGCGGAAAAGAGCCCGCTGCCGGAAGGTCCGGAAGTCTTGGAGGGAGTCTTCGCGGAGAAAGCGGACAGCTACTAGTCCTGAGCTTACAGTTCAGAAGGAGCGTCCTATGACGACCATAGCCCCAGCCGTCGGCGAGGTCACCTACCTGGAAGCCATTTCGCAAGCCCTGGACGAGGAGATGACCCGCGACGAGCGGGTCTTCCTCATGGGAGAAGATATCGGCGCCTATGGCGGGGCCTTCAAGATCACCGAAGGCTTCCTCCCAAAATACGGCGAATGGCGAGTCCTCGATACGCCTTTGTCCGAATCCGGGTTTGTGGGAGCCGCCATCGGAGCCGCGATGATGGGTCTGCGTCCGGTCGTGGAAATGCAGTTTGCCGACTTCATTTCCTGCGCCTTCGACCAGATCACCGAAGTGGCGGCCAAGAATCATTACCGGTGGGGAGCGGCGGTGCCGATGGTCATTCGAGCCCCCTTCGGCGGCGGCATCCATGGCGGCCCCTTTCATTCGGAATGTCCGGAAGGATGGTTCTTTCATTCACCGGGGCTCAAACTCGTGGCTCCGTCCACGCCGTACGATGCGAAGGGTCTTCTGAAAGCGGCCATCCGGGATCCCAATCCGGTCATTTACTTCGAGCACAAGTTTCTCTACCGGAGGATCAAAGCGGTGCTTCCGCAGGAAGACTTCGTGGTTCCCATCGGGAAGGCCGATGTCAAACGCGCCGGGAACGATCTCTCGGTCATTACCTACGGCGCAATGGTCCATCTGGCGTTGGAGGCAGCGCAGGTCTTGGCGAACGAAGGCATCGACGTGGAAGTGGTCGATCTGCGCACGTTGATCCCGCTCGACAAAGAGACGATTTATGGATCGGTGCGCAAGACCAGCAAAGCCATCGTGCTGCACGAGGACAACAAGACGGGCGGGATCGGCGCCGAGATCGCCGCGCTGTTGGCGGAAGAATGCTTCGATTATTTGGACGGGCCGCTCATGCGCATCGCCCCGCCGGACACGCCGGTGCCGTTCAGTACGCCCCTGGAAGAATATTTTCTTCCCAAGACGAGTGATATCGTCGCGGCAGCGCGGAAGTTGGCGGCGTATTAAGAGAAGTGATGCGTGATGTGTGAACAGTGATGAGTAAAGAATCATCTCGCGCTGCCATCACTGATCACCCATCACCGATCACTCATTACGAGGCTTCTGTGGCGACCGACATCATCATGCCCCAGCTTGGAGAAAGTATCGCTGAAGGCACCGTCGTGAAATGGCTCGTCCCGGTCGGGGGGATGATTGAAAAGGACCAATCCCTCTTGGAAGTGGAAACCGAAAAGGTGACATTGGAAATTCCCTCGCCGGCAACAGGCTTGTTGAGCGACATCGTCGTGCCGGAAGGCCAGACGGTTCCCGTGGGAACCCTGCTGGCGCGAATCGAGAGCACTCCTCCTTCCGAAGTGATCAACCGGGTCGGCGGGGTGGTCGTCCGTCCGATGGAACCTCCCGCCGACGGCGAAGACCGTCATTCTCCCGCCGTCCGGCAACTGGCGAAGGAACAGGGAGTCGATCTGTCGCAGGTGAAGGGAACCGGTGCCGGGGGACGGGTGACCAAGAAGGATGTGCAGGACTACATCGCTCGCGGCGCTGCGGCGAAGGTGACTGCACCGGGCGGTGACCAGTCCATGGGTGAGGAGATTCTGCCCTTCACACAGATGCGCAAGACCATCGCCGAACGGATGGTCAAGAGTAGGCAAACGTCCGCCCATGTCACCACGTTCTTTGAAGCGGACTTCTCGGGCATCGCCGCATTCCGGGAAGGCCGCGGTTTGACCTATCTGCCCTTCGTGATCCGCGCTGTCACCCGCGCCATGCGGGAGGTGCCGGTGGTGAACTCGTCGTGGGGCGACCAAGGAATCGTCGTCAAGAAAGACATTCATATCGGGATCGCCACGGCATTGGAGGATGGATTGCTGGTGCCGGTGCTGCGACATGCCGATCGGAAGGGGCTGATGCAGCTGGCCAAGGAAATCACGGACCTGGCCGAACGGGCCAGATCCAAGAAACTGAGCCCTGAAGAGGTCCAAGGAGGGACCTTCACGATCACGAACCATGGAGGGTTCGGCAGCCTGTTCAGCACGCCGATCATTCACCAGCCGCAGATCGCGATTCTCGGCGTCGGCGCGATCCAGAAACGTGCCGTGGTCATCAACGAAGCCATTGCGATCCGACCAATGGGCTATCTCAGTCTGTCGTTTGATCACCGAGTCATCGATGGGGCGACGGCGGATCAGTTCATGGCGAAGGTCAAGGGCTATCTGGAACAGAGTCATTGGGAGCACATTCTGTGAACCGGACACAGCGGGCGGTCATCGTCAGCGCAGTGCGAACGCCGATGGGCAGTTTCAACGGAGCGTTCAGCTCCGTGCCCGCGACCAAGCTGGGCAGCATCGCCATTGCCGAGGCCCTAGGGCGCATCAATCATCCACCCGATCAGGTCGATGACGTGTATATGGGCTGTGTCCTCAGCGCCGGACTCGGACAGGCCCCGGCCAGGCAGGCGTCGATCGGAGCCGGGATTCCCAACTCGGTCGGCGCGACGACAGTCAACAAGGTCTGCGGGTCCAGCCTCCAGACCGTGATCATGGCCTCCCAAGCCATCGCGCTCGGTGAGGCGAGGATCATCGTAGCAGGCGGCATGGAAAACATGACCCGCGCACCGTACTTGCTGGAGAAAGCGCGGCAGGGCTATCGGCTGGGACATGCCGAATTGGTCGATAGCCTGATCAAAGACGGGCTGTGGGACGTCTATAACAATTTTCACATGGGCAGCGGCGGTGAACTCTGCGCGGCCAAGTACCGGCTCACGCGGCGGGAAGTCGACGACTTCGCCTTGGAAAGTTACCGTCGCGCCCGGCATGCCATTGCGACCGGGCTCTTCAAGCGAGAGATCGTGCCGGTCGACGTGCCGCAACGGAAAGGCGCGCTCGTGACCGTCACAGATGATGAGGAACCGAATCGAGTCGATCTGGGCAAGATGCGTGAACTCAAGCCGGTGTTCCAGGAAGACGGCGTCCTGACCGTGGGGAATTCCCCTTCCTGTAACGATGGGGCGGCGGCGGTGGTCGTGATGGCTGAAGACGAAGCCGCGCATCGTGGGCTTGCACCAATGGCGCGCATCGTCGGCTACGCCGGATCTGCGCTGGCGCCTGAGTGGTTTACGATTGCGCCGGTCGAGGCCATCAAGCGGGTGCTCAAGAAGACCGGCTTCTCGATCGGCGACATCGATCTGTTTGAGATCAATGAAGCCTTCTCGGTTGTCTCCCTCGCGATCAACCGGGAGTTGGGACTCGATCCAAAGAACGTCAACGTCAACGGCGGGGCGGTCGCGCTGGGCCATCCGATCGGCGCCACCGGCGCACGGATTCTGACGACCCTCCTGTATGCCATGGAAGCCCGTCGCGCCAGACGAGGGTTGGTGAGTCTCTGCATCGGGGGAGGAGAGGCGCTGGCGCTTCTGGTCGAGCGTGATGTGTGATCGGTGATGCGTGATGAGTAAAGGGTTTGGAGGCTTACGTGATCGCTCATTTCTCACCTATCACTCATCACCCACCACTCATCACGAGGTCATCATGACCCTCGACGACATCAAGACGATCGGCATCGTCGGCGCCGGCCAGATGGGCCGTGGCATCAGCCAGGTCTGCGCGGCGGCCGGCTATCGCGTGCTGCTTATCGATGTCGCGGAGCCGGCGTTAGCTGACGCCCTCTCCAAAATACGCGTCGGGTTGGAGCGGGCCGTGGAACGAGGAAGTCTCACCGACCATCAAGCCGGAGCAGTACTGGCGCTCATCCATCCGATAGTTCAGCTCGACCGGTTGCGAGATGCGCAGCTGGTCATTGAAGCGATTCCTGAAGATCTCGCCCTGAAGCAGGAACTCTTTGCCGAACTGAACGGGATTTGCCAGCCGCCAACAGTTCTCGCCAGCAATACGTCGTCGATTTCGATCACCAAGCTGGGAGCCGCTTCCGCGCGGCCCGATCGGGTCGTCGGTCTTCACTTCATGAATCCGGCCCCTGTGATGCGACTCGTGGAAGTCGTGCGCGGCCTCGAAACATCCGAGCGAACATTGCATCTGGCAATAGATCTGGCAAAACGGCTGGGGAAAACGCCTGTGGTGGCCAAGGACGTGCCGGGATTCATCGTGAACCGCGTCCTGATTCCGATGATCAATGAAGCCATCTTCGCGTTGGAGGAAGGGGTTGCGTCAGCTGAGGACATCGATCTGGCGATGATGGCGGGGGCCAATCATCCCGTGGGACCGTTGGCCTTGGCCGACCGTATCGGATTGGACACGGTGCTGGCCATCTGCGAAGTCCTCTACCAGGACTTGGGTGATCCCAAGTTTCGTCCCTGCCCCTTACTCCGCCGGTATGTCGAGGCGGGGTGGCTGGGGCGTAAAACCGGTCACGGATTTTATCTGTATGAGGCCAGCGGCGAGAGGCACGAGGCCGCGAGCAATCAGATCTGATCTCCAGCCGGGCTCTCGTTCGCTCGTCAGAGGAATGGATCGATGCAGGAACGCAAACCTCGATTTACCTCACTCTCGGGACTCGCCATCAATCGCGTCTACTCGCGCGACGATCTGAAGGACTGGTCACCCGAGCATGATCTGGGTCTCCCGGGCGAATTCCCCTACACGCGCGGCGTCTATCCCACCATGTATCGGGGCCGGCTCTGGACGATGCGGCAGTTTGCCGGCTTCGGCTCCGCCGACGATACCAACCGCCGCTTCAACTACCTCCTCCAGCATGGGCAGACCGGCCTCAGCGTCGCCTTCGACATGCCGACGCTGATGGGGATTGATGCGGATGACCCTCGCGCTCACGGCGAGGTCGGGCACTGCGGCGTCGCCGTCTCGTCGCTGGCCGACATGGACCGGCTCTTCGACGGCATCCCGCTCGACCAAGTCACCACGTCCATGACGATCAATGGCCCGGCCGCCGTCATGCTGGCCATGTATGTGGCGGTCGCGGAGAAACGGGGCATTTCCGCTGAGCGCTTGGGCGGCACGTTGCAGAACGATATCCTGAAGGAATACATCGCCCAGAAAGAATGGCTCTTTCCGCCCGAACCCTCGCTGCGCCTCATCACCGACACGATGGCCTACTGCGCCAAGCAGGCGCCGAAATGGCATCCCATCAGCATCAGCGGCTATCACATCCGCGAGGCGGGATCGACCGCGGTACAGGAACTGGCCTTTACTTTGTACGACGGACTGACCTACGTCGAGGCGGCGGTGAAAGCCGGGCTCGCTATAGACAGCTTCGCCCCGCAGCTCTCGTTCTTTTTCAACGTGCACAACGATTTCTTCGAAGAGATCGCCAAGTTCCGGGCTGCCCGCAGACTGTGGGCCCGTGAGATGGAACGCCGCTATCATCCGCACGATCCGCGTTCGTTGCAGCTCCGTTGTCACGCCCAGACGGCCGGCTGCTCGCTCACGGCGCAGCAACCCATGAACAACGTGGTCCGCACCACGATGCAGGCTCTCGCGGCGGTGTTGGGCGGGACGCAGTCCCTCCATACCAATTCCATGGACGAGACCCTGGCCTTGCCGACCGAAGAAGCGGTGAAGCTCGCGTTGCGCACGCAGCAGATCATCGCCCACGAGAGCGAGGTCACCAACAGCATCGATCCCCTGGGCGGATCGTACTATGTCGAAACGCTGACCGATCGTCTGGAAGAAGCGGCGCTCGATTACTTCCGCAAACTGGATGAGATGGGCGGCATGGTCAAGGCCATCGAGTGCGGCTACCCGCAACGAGAGATTCTGGACGCCGCACAGCGGTATCAGCGTGAAGTGGAACGGAAAGAGCGGATCATCGTCGGGGTCAGTGACTATGTGGAACAGGCATCGAGTCCGATCCCAATCTTGAAAATCGGGCCGGAGGTGGAACTCGAGCAGGTGGCGCGTCTCGCGGATCTGCGCAAATCACGTGATCCATTCAGGATGGCCGGCGCAGTGGAGGAATTGCAGGAAGCCGCTTCCTGTGGCGAGAACGTCATGCCCTATCTGATCGAGGCGGTGAAAGCCAAGGCGACCTTGGGCGAGATTTGCTCGGCGTTGAAAGAAGTGTTCGGAACATACAGAGAACCGGTGGTGTTATAACGCGCGCACGGCGCGCGACTGGCTAGAGGCAAACGGCCAGGGGCGAGAGGGAGAGACGATCCTTCACCCTTTGCCCAGTGCCTCTCGCCTGTTCCGAAAGGAAGCAATGAAACTCGGGGCGTTTGACATTTATCCGCTGACCGACGGCCGCTTCCGGCTGGACGGCGGAGCCATGTTCGGGGTTGTCCCGAAAGTCCTGTGGGAGCAATGCTGTGCCGCCGATGAGCTGAACCGTATCCCGCTGAGCCTCACCTGTCTGCTGATTCGGGCCAAGGGGAAGAACATCCTTGTGGACACGGGGTTGGGTGCCAAGGAGGATGAGAAGTTTCAGCGCATGTTTGCCGTCGAGCGGAGGCCGACGTTACTGGACTCCTTGAAGCGTCTGGGCATGGGTCCCGAAGACATCCACATGGTCATTAATACGCATCTGCATTTCGATCATGCGGGCGGGAACACAATGAAACAAGGGAACGGGTCCATCGTGCCCGCTTTTCCGAAAGCCCAATATGTCATTCAGCAGGGTGAATTTGAAGATGCCGCGCGCGCCAATGAACGGACCAAAGCCAGCTACAGGCGAGACAACTTCACACCGATCGCCCACGTGAATCAGTGGGAGTTTCTGCATGGCGACACGGAACTTCTCCCCGGGATCACCGCCGTCGTCACGGCCGGCCACACACGCTGCCATCAAGGCGTCAAGATCGAATCGGAAGGGAAGGTGGCCTTTTTTCTCGGCGATTTGATTCCGACTGTGTCTCATCTGCCGCTTCCTTACATCATGGGCTACGACCTGTTCCCCATTCAAACGCTGGAGACGAAACGCTGGGTGTTGGATCGGGCCTTCGAAGAACACTGGCTGCTGCTCTTTGAGCATGATCCGCTGGTCCAAGCGGGATATGTCAGGAAGGACCAGGAGGGCAAGTATTTTCTCCGCGAGGTGACGGCATGGCAGTAGCGGCAACCCCCCTCCGTGTCTTGATCGGCAAAGTAGGACTCGACGGCCATGACCGCGGGGTGAAACTGATCGCCCGCGCCTTGCGTGACGCCGGGATGGAAGTGATCTACACCGGCCTGCACCAAACGCCGGAGCAGGTCGTCAGCACGGCGATTCAGGAAGATGTTGATGCGATCGGCTTGAGCATTCTCTCCGGGGCGCACAATACGCTCTTCCGTCGCGTGTTGGAGCTGCTCAAGGAACAACAGGCCGAGGACATTGTGGTGTTCGGCGGCGGGATCATTCCCGATGAGGACCTCCCCGCGCTCACAGCGGCGGGCGTGCGCGCGCTGTTCAGGCCGGGAGTTCCCATGCAGGAGATCGTGGACTTCGTGAAAGGGCTCCCACCACAAGGGTGAGACGCGATGCGCATCCTCAAAACCTCGCTCGTGACGACTTCGGAAGAATTCAAGTCGAATCGGGCTCACTACGAGGGCCTGAGAGCCGATCTCCAGAAACATCTGACCCTGGCCCGGGCCGGTGGATCGGCTGAGGCGGTCGCGCTACACAAGCAACGCGGCAAGCTGACCGCCCGTGAGCGGATCGCGGCGCTGCTCGATCCGGATACACCGTGGCTGGAACTCAGTCCCCTCGCCGCCTTCGGGATGTACGACGACCAAGTCCCGTCGGCCGGCCTGATCAGCGGCATCGGCTACGTGTCGGGACGACCCTGCGTCATCGCAGCGAACGACGCCACGGTCAAGGGCGGCACCTATTTCCCGATGACGATCAAGAAGCACCTGCGGGCCCAGGAGATCGCCCTGGAGAACCGGCTGCCCGCCATTTATCTCGTGGACTCCGGCGGAATCTTCCTGCCCATGCAGGCGGAGGTCTTCGCCGATCGCGACCACTTCGGCCGTATCTTCTATAACCAGGCACGGATGTCGGCGTTGGGCATTCCGCAAATAGCCGTCGTGATGGGCATGTGTACCGCAGGCGGCGCCTACGTGCCGGCGATGTGCGATGAGAATGTGATCGTGAAGGGAATCGGCACGATTTATCTCGGCGGACCCCCGCTCGTGAAAGCGGCGACCGGCGAAGATGTCACGCCGGAAGAACTCGGCGGCGCGGACCTGCACACCAGGCTGTCCGGCGTGAGCGACCATCTTGCCGAGAATGACCTGGATGCGCTGGACGTCTGCCGGTCGATCGTCGCCACATTGCCTCGACGACCGGTCATCCGGCGGCCAGGCGAGATCGAGGAGCCGCTGTACCCGGCCGGCGATCTGTGTGGACTCATCCCGAGCAATCCACGACGGACCTTCGAAGTACGCGAGGTCATCGGCCGCCTGGTGGATGGAAGCCGCTTCCACGAATTCAAGGCACGGTACGGTGTGACGCTTACCTGCGGGTTCGCCCGATGGATGGGTCACTTGGTCGGCATCGTTGCCAATAACGGGGTGCTCTTGTCCGAGGCTGCCTTGAAAGGCGCGCACTTCGTGCAGCTGTGCGCCCAGCGACGTGTCCCGCTTGTCTTTCTGCAAAACATTACCGGTTTCATGGTCGGCCGTGAATATGAGGCCCGCGGCATCATCAAGGACGGCGCCAAGATGGTTCAGGCGGTGGCGACCGCAGACGTCCCGAAGTTCACGGTCATCATCGGCGCCTCACATGGCGCCGGCAATTACGCCATGTGCGGACGCGGCTATGGACCTCGCTTTCTGTTCCTCTGGCCCAATGCGCGCACCTCAGTGATGGGAGCGCAGCAGGCCGCCCACGTGCTCTTGACCGTCAAGCGGCAACAACGAGTGCGGGAGAAGGGCATGCTGTCTGAGGACGAAGAGCGAAAGATCAGCGATGCCACCCTGTCCCAATATGAACAGGAAGGCAGCCCCTATTTCAGCACGGCCCGCCTGTGGGATGACGGCATCATTGATCCCTCGGACACGCGGCGCATACTCGGGCTGTGTCTTGACATCGCCATGACAGCGCCGGTGCGCGGGTCGCACCCGCCGGTTTTCAGAATGTGAGGAACGCATGAAGGAATGGGGCACGATCCTGGTGGAGGCGGGAAAGGGTCTGGCCCGCGTGACGCTGAACCGGCCTGATCGGCGGAACGCCATCGACGACCGCATGGCGGGAGAATTGGCCGACGCGTTCAATCAACTGAGCGACGATCCCTCGGTCCGCGTCATTGTCCTGACGGGCAGCGGGCCCGCGTTTTGCGCGGGGGCGGATATCGCGTGGATGGGATCGGACGGCGCCGTATCCACCGCTCAAGCGCGGAAGGATGCCGAACGGTTGATGACAATGTTTCGTTCCATCGACGACTGTCCCGTCCCCGTGATCGGCCGGGTGCAAGGCCCGGCGTTCGGCGGAGGCGTCGGGCTGATCGCGGTCTGCGACATCGCCGTGGCGGCGGAGGACAGCACCTTGGCGTTGAGCGAGGTCCGGCTGGGCCTGATCCCCGCGGTCATTGCGCCGTTTCTACTGCGCAAAGCCGGCGAGTCATTTGTCCGTCGCTATTGCGTGACCGGGCAAAGCTTCCCGGCGTCGGTCGCTCACCACTTCAACTTGGTGCACGATGTCGTGGCAAGGAGCGCACTTGACGCCAGAGTAGCCGAGCTGGTCGATGCCGTCATGCGGTCGGCGCCCCATGCGACGCGGCAGACGAAGGCCTTGCTTCGGAATATCCGGTCGCTGCCGGATGCCGCTCTCTGGGCGACCTGTTCGCAATCGAACGCACAAGCCCGGCAAGCCCCGGAGGCTGAAGAGGGACTGCGGGCTTTCTTGGGCAAGCGGCTTCCTTCCTGGGCAGAGGAACCGGGCAACAGGTCTGATCAGAAGGGGTAAATCATGGCGGATGCCCTCGGACATCATGCAACGGCTCAGCAGATCCGGATCATCGAAGTCGGTCCGCGGGACGGGCTGCAGAATGAGCCGACGCGGATCCCGATCGAGGACCGGATTGCTTTCATCAACGCCTTATCCAGAACCGGAGTGGCGGAAATCGAAGTCGGGGCCTTCGTCTCGCCCGCCGCGATGCCGCAGCTCGCGGATTCGGACGACGTGTTCCGTAAGATCGAACGGGTGCCCGGCGTGGTCTATTCGGCGCTGGTTCCCAATGAGCGGGGCCTGGAACGAGCGCGGGCCGTGGCGGCGCAGAAGATCGCCGTGTTCACGGCTGCCTCGGAGACGTTCAATCAGAAAAACATCAACGCCACGATTGATGCGTCGTTCGATCGCATGAAACCGGTTGTGTCCGGGGCAAAACGGGACGGCATGGCCGTGCGAGGGTACATTTCCACAGCATGGTTCTGTCCCTATGAAGGCCGGATCGACCCAACACAAACGGCGCGCGTGATGACCCGACTGCTCGATCTCGGCGTGGATGACATCTCGATAGGTGATACGATCGGCAGGGCATCTCCGACCGATGTTCGCCGCGTCTTAGACGTCGTGCTGCCACACGTTTCACGACACCGCCTCTCGCTGCATTTCCACGATACCTACGGCATGGCCGTGGCCAATGCGCTGACGGCCTGGATGGAATATGGGATCAAGGCGTTCGACAGTTCAGCCGGAGGCCTGGGCGGCTGTCCCTATGCGCCGGGCGCCGCCGGAAATGTGGCGACGGAAGACTTGGTGTACGCGCTGAAAGCTTGCGGAGCGGACGTGCGAATCGATGAACAGGGAGTGGTCGCAGCCGCGCGACAGATTGCGGGCATTCTCGCGCACCCCCTCCCTTCCCGTCTGGCGAAGGTGCAGCACAGCAGTCCGGCAGGCGCGACATGACCATGCTCAGTGCAAGGCCGTCTCCGGATCGGAATGACGTCACGGAGGGAACATCGGCGGACCAAGTGAAGGCCGGACATGTCCGTGCCGTCTCGCGCCTGATTACGTTATTGGAGCGTCAAGACCCGGAAGGCATTGCGCTGCTTCGACTGCTTGCCTCGGGCTCGCACCGTGCGGCCGTAATCGGGATTACCGGTTATCCGGGGGCCGGCAAGAGCACGGTGGTCGCTCAACTCGTGGCAGCCTATCGGCGTGGCGGTCTGAAGGTCGGGGTCCTGGCCGTCGATATCAGCAGCCCTGTGACGGGCGGCGCCTTACTCGGCGACCGCATCAGGATGCAGGAGCATACGCTCGATCACGGGGTCTACATTAGAAGCATGGCCACTCGCGGACATCATGGAGGGCTCACCCAAGCGACGGGCGACGCCAGGTTAGTCTTGGAAGCGGCGGGGTACGAGGTAATTCTGATCGAGACGATTGGAGTCGGTCAGAATGAAGTAGACATCATGGATATTGCGCCGACCGTGGTGGCCGTCGTGGCGCCCGGGCTCGGCGATGAGGTGCAGGCGATGAAAGCCGGGTTATTGGAAGTGGCGCACATTGTCGTCGTCAATAAGGGGGATCTTGCCGGGGCGGATGCTACGCTCCGCGACTTGCGAGAGTGGTGTCCGACCGTGCTTCGGACCGTGGCCACGACGGGCGAAGGCATTTCTGAACTCGTCGCTGCGATCACCGAACATCAACGGCTGTGCGACCTACAGAGTTCGTCCGCTGGAGAGAAACGTGTCCATGGTCATTGAGGTTCTGCATGCTTGCCCATCGCTTCGCTCGATATTGCCAGGCCCTTTGCTACGATGACCTGCCGGGCGCTGTGGTGCATGAAGTCAAACGGCGACTGCTTGACAGTCTCGGCTGTGCGCTGGGGGCCTGGAATGCGCCGCCCTGCCGGATCGCTCGCCGGATAGCCGAGTCTGTCGACGTTCCGGGCGGCGCCACCCTTTGGGGAACGACTCACAAAACACTTCCCGATCTCGCCACCTTCGCCAACGGTTCGCTCGTCCGCTATCTCGATTTCAACGATACCTACCTCGCGAAGGAGCCGGCGCACCCTTCGGACAACCTGGCGGCTGTTCTCGCGACCGGAGAGGCGGCCCGTGCTTCCGGCAAGCGTGTGATTCAGGCCATTGCTCTTGCCTATGAAGTCCACTGTCGCCTCTGTGACGCAGCCGCGTTGCGACCGCGCGGGTGGGACCATGTGACGTACGGCCCTTTTTCCTCCGCCCTCGGCGCCGCCAAGGTGATGAAACTCTCCGATGCCCAGACCGTGCAGGCCATCAACCTTGCGGGGGTGGCGAATATCGCATTGCGGCAGACGCGGGTCGGGGACTTGTCCATGTGGAAAGCCTGTGCCTTCTCGAACGCCGCGCGCAATGGCGTGTTCGCGGCCATGTTGGCGCAACAAGGAATGACGGGCCCGTCCCCCATCTTTGAAGGTGAAAAGGGCTTTATGCAACTTGTGTCAGGTCCGTTCGAGTTTGCCCCCTTGGGAGGGGAGAAGGGACAATCAGGGGCGGTTCCGTTCAAGATCCTGGATACCTATGTCAAACATTACCCGGTGGAGTATCACGCGCAGACGGCAGTGGAAGCCGCTCTGGCCCTCAGAGAGGATATGCTGAAAGCAGAAGGAGTCGATGCGCTTGCTGCCATCACAGATATCGAAATCGGCAGCTATGACGTCGCCATTGAGATCATCGGGCGCGATCCGGAAAAGTGGCGGCCGCATACCAGAGAGACCGCCGATCACAGTTTTCCCTATTGTGTGGCGGCCGCGCTGATGGACGGCAAGATGACGATGCGCTCGTTCGAGACGAAACGCCTCGCGGATCCGGCGCTTCTCCAGTTGATGCAGAAGGTGCGGGTCGTCCCGCAGCCGGAGTTCGTCGGCCGCTATCCGCATGCGATGCCGACGCGGATTACCGTCAGGACGAAAGCCGGACAGTATGTCAAGCAAGTGGACCATCCTCTCGGACATCCCAAGAACCGGATGTCCGACCACGAAGTCGAAGATAAGTTCCGTACGTTGGCGGCAGGAAAATTAGAGCGAGCGCGCAGGAACAAGGTGATCGACTTGGTCTGGAAGCTCGACCAGGTAAAGGACATCAGTACGTTGATGCCGCTGCTCAGAATTGGGAGGGGTGGACGGTGACGAGTGATGGTCGACAAACAAAGACGCGACGCCTCCGTGAGCTGCTTGAGAAGCAGACTCTCGTGCTGCCCGGTGCATTCAATGCGTTGACCGCCATGCAGATCGAGCGTGCCGGGTTCCAGGCGCTCTACGTCTCGGGGGCCGGCCTCTCGGCGGCCCGCGGATTGCCGGATATCGGTTTATTATCCCTGACGGAGGTGCTGTCCGATGCAGCCACGATTGCCAACGCGGTGACTATCCCGGTTATCGTGGATGCGGATACGGGTTTCGGCCCTCCGCTCACCGTCATGCGCGCCGTGAGGGAATTCGAGCAGGCGGGTCTGGCGGGAATGCAGATCGAAGATCAAGAGCTGCCTAAGAAGTGCGGGCAGCTTTCCGGAAAGCGCCTGGTACCGGTTCCTGACATGCTGGCCAAGCTCACTGCGGCCGTTCAGGCGAAGCGTGATCGGGATTTTATGATCGTGGCCCGCACGGATGCCCGCGGCGTGGAGGGACTGGACGCGGCGATTCAACGGGCGATCGCCTATATCGAGGCGGGTGCCGATGCGCTGTTCCCCGAGGCGCTGGAGTCCGGCGAAGAGTTTCGGACCTTTGCCCGGGAGATCAGGAAGGCGGGCAGCACCGTTCCATTGATCGCCAACATGACGGAGTTTGGACGGACTCCCTATCTGACCGTCGGCGAGTTCGAATCGCTGGGGTATCGTGGCGTCCTGTTCCCCGTCACGGCGCTCCGGGCGGCCATGCGAGCCATCGACAAGCTGCTGGCCGAATTGAAGATGTTCGGCTCACAGCGAGACTGGCTCGATCACATGATGACGCGGCAAGAACTCTACAACCTGCTTCGGTACACCGATTATGAAGAACAAGAGCGAAGGCTGTATGAGCACAGCGACGAGCCCACCTCGCACAGCTGAGGCGGCGGCCCGTTCTTCCTATAAGCCCGGACTGGAGGGAGTGATCGCCGGGGAATCGGCCCTTTGTCAGGTGGATGAGGGAGCGGCGGGTCTTCGTTATCGAGGCTATGCGATCGGTGACTTGGCGGAATGGAGCAGTTTTGAAGAGGTCGCCTATCTCCTCCTCTTCGGCCATCTTCCGACGAGTAAAGAAGTCAATGAATTCGCGGGATGGCTTGTGCAAAACCGGACCTTGCCGGAGTCGGTTCGGCCTTTGATGGAGATTGTGCATCCGGAGATGCATCCAATGGATGTGTTGCGAACCGGGATTTCGTTGCTGGGTCTGGGCGATCCGGAAGCACAGGACGTGTCCCATGAGGCGAACCTCCGCAAATCAGTGCGGCTGCTGAGTCAGATGCCCTCGCTGATTGCTGAAATGCATCACGTGAAGACGGGAAGGCTGCGGACGAGTGCGGATCCCAGCCAAACTTTTGCTCAGGCGTTGTTGTTCCTCCTCACAGGCCGCAAGGGCGACGGAATAGCCCGCGCCATGGCGGAGGTGCTGAATGTGTCCCTCATTCTGTATGCAGAACATGAGTTCAACGCCTCCACATTCGCCGCCCGCGTCACGGCCTCGACCCTGACCGATCTTCATGGCGCGATGACGGCGGCGGTGGCGGCGTTGAAAGGCCCGCTCCATGGCGGTGCCAATGAAGCGGTTGCCTCGATGCTGCTCGAGATCGGCAGCCCGGATCGTGCGGAGTCTTGGGTCCGCGAGGCCTTGAGTCAGAAACGGCGGGTGATGGGATTCGGCCATCGCGTGCTGCGGCAAGGCGATGCCCGCTCGACGATCATTCAACGGCATGCGGAACAACTCAGCCACCTCTGTGGTGACCGCCGACGGTACGAGATCGCCTCCACCATCAACCGCATCATGCGCGAAGAAAAAGGGCTCTATCCCAATCTCGATTTTTACACGGCGGTAGCCTACCTCCTCATGGGAATTCCCTGTGAGCTGTATACCCCCTTGTTCGTGTGTTCGCGCATGAGCGGATGGTGCGCGCATGTCATCGAGCAGCAAGATCACAACCGGCTCATCAGGCCCCGCGCACTCTACACGGGGCCGCCGCCGAGGGAGTATGTCCCCCTTGATCGCCGTGGCTGAACATATTGCGCAAGCGCGGCAGATGGACGGTGTCTCACCCACACTGCCGTGGAGTTCGTTCGCCGACTTCTTCAAGTCCCGCATCTATGATCGAGCCCTGGTCAATCGGCCGTGTCTGACATACTACGACGATGACCGACACCTCCACTGCACCTACAGTTACGCCGAATTCGGTACGGTGGTCCAACGGGCCGCCGCCTTTCTGCATGACGAGGTAGGACTCCGGCGCGGCGACCGTCTGGCGACGATTCTGTTCAACCATGACGTGACCGTGGTGCTCTATTTTGCCGCATGGATATCGGGCATCACGGTGGTCCCGATCAACATCGAGGATCCCACGGAAAAGAAACGCTACATCCTCGAACATTCGGAGGCCTCGGCGGTCTGTTGTTGGCACACGTATGTTGAAGAAGTAAATGATCTTCAGCGAGATCTGCCGGCCTTACGGCACGTGATCTCGTTGAACGACGAAGGGTTCTTGGCAGGTTCCGGGCATTGGGCTAAGGGCAAAAAGGACACTCCCCCGACGATCTCCAGCCTCACCCCTCACGCCTCCAGCCTGGATGATGAAGCCCTTATCGTCTATACGTCCGGAACAACGGGCCCGCCCAAGGGCGTAGTCCTGACAGTGGAGAATCTTTTGATCGACGCGGACGCGATTGCCGACTGGCATCGTTTTGGACCGAACGATCGCCTGATGTGCGTACTGCCGATCCACCATGTGAATGGAACCGTGGTCACGCTCATCACCCCGTTCTATTGCAAAGGCAGCATCGTCCTGAATCGAAAATTCAAGAGCGCCACCTTCTGGCGCAGGCTGCACGAGGAGCAGGTCACCTGCGTGAGCGTCGTGCCCACCTTGCTTGAATTTCTCCTTGACGCGAACGAAGACCTTTCTCCTTACCGACTGAACTGTGTGGAAGGATTCATCTGTGGTGCGGGAC